>JAKVOB010000001.1:650286-975429 GCA_022483015.1 Atopobiaceae bacterium
GGGCTGGCGGGGCTCGTGGTGATGGGCACGGCCTGGCAGCCCACGGCGGTGCTCGTGCTCGCGACCTTCCTCACCAATGTGGTCGCCCTCTTCCATGGCTGGTCCTACCGCTCGCCGTTCATCGACAACCTCGGTTGTGGCGGCTACAACGACCGGTTCGAGGGGACGGGCGACAAGACCGGCTACGAGTGGCTCTCGCGCGACCCGGCACGTCCGCGTGCCTACGCGGCTGACCCCGAGTGTGGCTGGATGTTCTCGGTGAGCGGGTACCACGTGCTCTTCTCGCTGCTCCGCGAGGCGCAGACCAGGCAGTGTGCCGAGGGCGTACCTGAGGACCTGCCCGTGATCATCCTCTCGGGTGACGACGACCCGGTGGGTGCTCAGGGGGACGGGCCGGTGCGCGTCTTCAAGCAGCTCAAGAAGGCTGGCGTCGAGGACGTCACGCTCAACCTGTACAAGGGCGCGCGTCACGAGCTCCTGAACGAGACCTGCCGCGACGAGGTCGTCGCCGAGATCGAGCAGTGGGTGGCCGACCTCCCCAGGGTCGGCGGCACGGGCGAGTGAGCTCGCGACCCCTCCCGCCGAGAAGGACCTCCTGCCCGGCTCCCCTGGCCTGACCCGTCCTGCGAGCGGTCGCTTCTCGGGGGCATACGGGAGAGCTGACCACCCTTCACCGAGCCGCTCGGTCGCTTGCGGAAAAGATTGCGGCGGACCCCCTTGCGTGGGGCCTTCCAACATGACAATGGGCAGCATGCAAGCCGAGCGGCACGCGGTACTTCTCGCGGGCCTCGGGCCTGCCCGCAGCACGGGACACGCAGCAGAGGGGGAGGAAACGTGCCAAACAGCGTCTTCGTCATCGGCGACCGCTCTTCGCTCGATGCCGCCATCGACGGCACGGCGGCAGTCCTGCGTCGCGGTGGTCTGGCGATATTCCCTACCGACACGGTCTACGTGGCCGCCTCGGTCGCGCGTTCCGGTCAGTCGCTCTCAGGAGGCATCGAGCGGCTCTTCCAGCTCAAGCGGCGGGGGAGGGGACCATCGTTCCCATGGCTCGTGGCCTCGGCCGCGGACCTCGAGGTCTATGGGCGCGACCTCACCGACGAGGCGCTCATGCTCGCGACCTGCCTGTGGCCCAGTGGCCTCACGCTCGTGGTCCGTGCCTCCTCGGCGGTACCCAGGGCGCTCGCCCGCGAGGATGGGACGGTGGCGCTGCGATGCGCCGACTCGCCCATCGCGTCGGGTCTGCTCCACGCCTGCGCCGCACCGCTCATCTGCACAGGTGCCAACCCGCACGGGGTTGCCACGCCCGTCACCTATGACGAGATCCTCTCGGAGGTGAAGGCCACGGTGGACACGGCGATCGTGGACCCGAACGCGGCCTGCAGAGGGCGCTCGACCATCGTCGACTGCACGACCAGGCCGGTGCGCCTGCTCCGCGAGGGGTGCGTACCACATGCCGCAGTCAACGAGGTGCTTGGCTACGAGATGCCGTTCGTCTGATTCCTGCCGCGAAGGCGTCGTGCGGCACACATGACTGGGAGGTTCGATGGAGACGATCATGGACAGCGTGCTCGGGGGCCTGAAGGGCCAGCCGGCAGACGAGATGGGCTCCGACCAGGGCTATGTCATGGCGCTCGACGCCGGTACCACGTCGGTGCGCGCCATCCTCTTCGACGAGTACGGCTGCAAGGTGGCCATGGCGCAGCGCAAGCTCACCGTGACCTACCCACATCCCGGCTGGGTCGAGCAGGACCCGGTCGAGATCCTCTCGCGCCAGATCGCCTGCATGATCGAGGTCCAGTTCAAGAGCGGGATCCACTCCGACCGCATCCGCTGCGTCGGCCTCACCAACCAACGCGAGACCGTGGTCGTGTGGGATCGCACCACCGGCCAACCCATCTACAACGCCATCGTCTGGCAGTGCCGCCGTACCGCCCCCATCGTGGACGCGATCGTGGCGGATGGCCATGCCGACCTCATTCGTGAGCGCACGGGCCTCATTCCCGACGCGTACTTCTCGGCGACCAAGATCAAGTGGATCCTCGAGAACGTCGACGGCGCCCGTGACATGGCCGAGTCGGGCCAGCTCCTCTGCGGGACCATCGACACCTGGCTCATCTATAACCTCACGCATGGCGTGGTGCACGCAACCGACTTCACCAACGCGAGTCGCACGATGCTCTTCGACATCCATAAGCTCGACTGGGACGACGACCTCTGCGAGATCTGTGGGGTGCCCCGGGGCATGCTTCCCGAGCCGCGCCCCTCGTCAGGCGACTTCGGGCGCGTGAGCTCGGACATCATGACGCATCATCCCGTGATCTCGGGCGTGGCCGGCGACCAGCAGGCGAGCCTGTTCGGTCACTGCTGCTTCACCCCGGGGAGCGTCAAGAACACCTACGGCACCGGCTGCTTCATGCTCATGAACGTGGGCCAGGAGGCACCGGCGTCGAAGAACGGCCTCGTCACGACCATCGGCATCGCCGAGGGAGGCAAGGTCGACTACGCGCTGGAGGGCTCGGTATTCCAGGCCGGTTCGGTCATCCAGTGGCTTCGCGACGAGCTGGGCCTCATCGAGCATGCCGCCGACACCGACGCCTTGGCCCGCTCCGTCCCCGATGCCGGCGGCTGCTACGTGGTGCCGGCCTTCACGGGCATGGGAGCCCCCTGGTGGAAGCCTGACGCCCGCGGGGTCATCTGCGGTGTCACGCGCGGCACGGACCGGGCACGCCTCGTGCGCGCCGCCTGCGAGTCGCTCGCCTACCAGACGTACGACATCCTGAAGGCCATGGAGGCCGACTCCGGCCATACCCTGGGCTCGCTCGAGGTCGACGGTGGGGCCTCGCAGAACGACTTCATCATGCAGTTCCAGGCCGACCTTCTCGGCATCCCGGTCGAGCGCAGCGAGGTCGACGAGACCACCGCCCTGGGGGCTGCCTACCTGGCAGGGCTCTCATGCGGATATTGGTCGAACCGCGAGGAGCTCGAGTCGAACCATGCGGTCGCGGCCACCTACCAGCCCCACATGGGCGCCTCCGAGCGCGAGCGCCTGCTCACCGGCTGGCGCGACGCCCTGAGGCGCACGCTGGAATGACCCGTCGGGTCCCGTTTGCGCTACTCTACCTATGTAGCTACGGTCGTCCCGAAGGGAGCGCACATGCGCGTCGCCATCGCATCCGATCATGCGGGGTTCTGCCAGAAGAAGGTCCTCTCCGACTTCGTGAGGGGTCTCGGGCACGAGGTCGAGGACCTCGGACCTGATACCGACGAACGGGTCGACTATCCCGACTTCGCCGACAAGGTCGCCCGTGCCGTGGCATCGGGCGAGGCCGACCGAGGGGTGCTCATCTGCGGCACCGGCCTCGGCATGGCCATGACGGCCGACAAGGTCGCGGGCATTCGCGCCGCAAGCGTCCAGACCGTGCCCTTCGCCACGCTCGCGCGCGAGCACAACGACGCCAACGTCATCTGCCTGTCGGGACGCTTCGTGGCACCCGATACCAACCAGGAGATCATCCGTGCGTTTCTCACCTGCGAGTTCGCCGGTGGCAGACATGCAGGGCGTGTCGAGAAGATCATGGCAGAGGACAATCGCTAGCACGATGCACGCCTTGCCCGCGCGGGCGGGACGCACGCAAGAAGGGGGCACTTCATGAGCGAGGTCGAGGACCTGACCACCGACGGGCGCGTGACGCTCGTCGACCATCCCATGGTCCAGCACAAGCTGGGCATCCTGCGCAGCAAGGACACCGGTACCAAGCAGTTCCGCGAGCTCGTGCGCGAGCTCGCCCTGTTCGAGGGCTACGAGGCCACGCGGGACTTCCCGCTCGAGGACGTCGAGGTCAACACGCCGCTCGAGACCTGCACCTGCAAGGAGCTTGCCGGCAAGAAGGTCGCCGTGGTCCCGATCCTGCGCGCCGGCCTGGGCATGGTCGACGGCATCCTCGACCTCATTCCGTCGGCTCGCGTCGGCCACATCGGGATGTACCGTGACCCCGACACCCACGAGCCGCACGAGTACTACTGCAAGCTCCCGCCCGACGTGAGCAACCGCACCTGCCTCATCGTCGATCCCATGCTCGCCACCGGTGGGTCTGCCACGGCGGCGATCGACTACCTGAGAAAGGCGGGCGTGCGTGACATCCGCCTGCTGGTCCTCGTCGCGGTGCCCGAGGGCATCCGTGCCGTCCTCGACTTCGACCCTGACGTCCGCGTCTACACGTGCGCCATCGACCGCCAGCTCAACGAGAGCGCCTATATACTGCCGGGCCTTGGCGACGCAGGCGACCGCATCTTCGGCACAAAGTAACCACTCGCTTTACGAGCAGGTAACGCGACCGTTTCGGGACCTTTTGGGGGCCTTGTTGCCGTGGCACGATGTTATCGGCGAAAAGGTGTGGACATTGACCGGGGATGGTCTACTATCTTCGAACGGTGTTTGAAAACGGAACGGACTGGGGGGTGTGCGCGTGGCAGACGTCCTCGCGGTGGTTGCGGGCGTCGCGTTCGGCGTTCTCGGGAGCATTCCGGGGGGCTGGCTCGCGCACGGTACGATCCGACACCAGCACAGGTACGGCATCGGCCAGGGACTTGTGAGTGTCCTCGTGTCGATGGCTCTGCTCACGATGGCGCTTGGGGGATGTTGGATTCTCTCGCGTGACCGGTTCGCACCATTCGCCTGTGCTCTGCTCGTAGCTTTTAGCGCGATATGGGTATATGAGGCGGCAAGGGCATGGCGCTGGATCAGCGGCCATGCAGGGGATAAGGGAAGTGGGCAGTAGTGGAACAGTTCGAGAAGCTGCCGAGTCTGGTAGATGAGCTGGTAACCAGCTTTGTGCCTGCCGCTGCTGTCGGCACCACCACCTTCGGCATCACCCAGTACTCGTTCTGGATGTATGTCGCCGTCATCATCCTGGCCGTGCTCATGGTCGTCTTCGTGCGCAAGCAGAAGGCCACGCTCGTGCCGCAGGGCCGCTTCGTGAACGCCATGGAGATGTGCGTCGACTTCGTCAAGAACGACATGCTCAAGGCCACGGTCGGCGCCACCTGGCGCAAGCACTTCCCCTTCATCGCCACGGTCTTCTTCTTCGTGCTCATCAACAACCTCCTCGGCGTCATCCCGGGCATGCGTCCCGGCACCGGCGCCATCGGCACCACGGCGGCCATCGCCTGCTGCTCGTTCGTCTACTTCATCGCGGTCGGCATCAAGAAGTGGGGCGGCTGGACCTACATCAAGAGCCTCGCCCCCAAGGGTGTGGCGTTCCCCATGAACATCCTGGTGTGGGTCATCGAGGTCTTCTCGACGTTCCTGCGCCTCATCACCCTGGCCGTCCGACTCTTCTGCAACATGCTCGCCGGCCACATCGTCATGGGGACCTTCTGCATCCTCATCTCGATCTTCGTGGAGCCCCTGCTCCAGAGCTTCTCGGTCACGGCGCTCACGGGTGCCGCCACCTCGATCATCTGGCTGCTCATCCTGCTCATCATCTATGCGGTCGAGATCCTCGTGGCCGCCATCCAGGCCTATGTCTTCGCGCTGCTCTCGGCGGTCTACGTGCAGCTTGCTGAGGCAGGGGAGTAAGGGGAGCGTTTCCGGTTCGTGGCAACTCGGCGGGTCCGCCCGCCTGTGCATATAGTTTGGGATATAACCGCTCGCGAGGTGCGGGCGGTTGACAAAGGAGGATTCAGTCATGGGAGTTATCGGATATGGTATCGGCGTTGTCGGCGCAGGTCTCGGCATCGGCATCACGGCCTACGGCGTCGCCACGTCCATGGCGCGTCAGCCTGAGGTCCAGGACCGTCTGTTCACGGTCTTCATCCTCGGCTCCGCATTCGTCGAGGCACTGGCCCTCATTGGCTTCGTCACGGCCCTCATCGCTGGTTAGTGGGCAAGAAGTCATTTTGGAGGCACACGACATGAAGATGAACCATCAGGGGGTAGGGCCGCGCATGGCCGTCGGCACCGTCGGTGCGGGCGTCACGTTCGCGCTCCTCGCTGTCCCAACGCCGGCGAACGCCGGGGCTGATGCCAGCATCCTTATCCCGGAACCTGCCGAGTTCATTCCTGCGCTTGTCGCCTTCCTGATCATCTGGGCCCTTCTCGCCAAGTTCGCATGGCCGTCGGTCCTCGGCATGCTCGACAAGCGTCAGAAGACGATCCAGGACAACCTCGACGAAGCCGAGGCAGACAAGCAGAAGGCGGCCGACCAGCTCTCGGCCTACGACCAGAAGCTCGCAGACGCGCAGCGCGAGGCCGACTCCATCGTGGCCGACGCCAAGCGTGACGCCGAGCAGGAGCGCGCCGAGATCGTCGCCAAGGCGCAGGACGAGGCATCAAAGATCATCTCGAGGGCCCATGAGGCCACCGAGAACGAGCGTCGCGTCGCCATGAACGACCTCAGGGACTCCGTCGCGGACATCTCGGTCGAGGTCGCAGGCAAGATCATCGGCGAGAAGCTCGACGACGCAGGACAGAAGAAGCTCATAGAGAAGTACCTCGCAGAGGTGGGGGACCTCGATGAGCATTAGCCGTACCGAGCAGAAGAGGGTCGAGACCTACGCCCACACGCTTCTCGAGGCTGCGAAGTCCGAGGACCGCGAGGTGGTCGAGGCTCGGGATTTGGAGTCGCTCCTCGCCCTCAACCCCGAGGCGCTGGGCATGATCAAGGTCATGGGCGAGCGTGACGAGCTCGACCTGCTGCCCGAGGTCGTGGGGCTCTACCAGAAGCTCTCGGTCTCGAACGAGCAGGAGACCAAGGCCGTGACCCCGCAGAGGGGCCCCGCATCGGCTACGCAGAAGTCCCAGTCGGCCAGCAAGGCCTCCACCTATGCCCGAACGTTGCTCGAGGCCGCCAAGACCGAAGGCCGCGAGGGCAAGGAGCTCGAGGACCTTCAGTCGGTCGAGAAGCTCACCCCGGAGATTCGCAGCATGCTGGCCGTCATGGCCTCGCGCCAAGACTCCGACCTGCTCCCAAGGGCCATCTCGGCCTATAAGGAGATGCTCGACAAGGAAGGCGACACCGTGGCCGTCGAGGTCACGACCGCTGTCCCCCTTGATGACGAGCTTCGCGAGAAGGTACGCGCCAAGCTGGGCAAGAGTATCGGAAAGGGCGTGTTCCTCATCGAGAAGGTCGATCCCGACATCATCGGCGGCATCATCGTTTCGGCGCACGGTCATCGGCGCGACGCGTCGGTACGTGCACAGCTCAACCATGCGCGTGAGGTCCTCACGCTGAATCAAATCGGAGGTGACTCTAGTGACGGAGAAGATTGACGCAACCACGATCTCGAATGCCCTCAGGGGGCGTCTCGACGATCTTTCGGCAGCGGTCGACACGCGCGAGCTCTCGCACGTCATCGACGCTGGCGATGGTATTGCGCGTGTCATCGGTCTCAAGAGTGCCATGTCGGGAGAGCTGCTCCAGTTCACCAGCTCTCTCACAGGTAAGTATGTCTACGGTCTGGCCCAGAACCTCGACGAGGAGGAGGTCGGCGCCGTGCTCTTCGGCGAGGTCGACTCCATCGAGGAGGGCGACGAGTGCCGCACCACGGGGCGCATCATGGACATCCCGGTCGGGCGCGCCATGCTCGGCCGCGTGGTGAACCCGCTCGGCGAGCCCATTGACGGCCTTGGCCCCATCGCCACCACGGACCGTCGTCCCATCGAGTTCAAGTCCCCTGGCATCATGAGCCGTAAGCCCGTGTGCGAGCCGGTCCAGACCGGTCTCATGGCCATCGACTCCATGGTCCCGGTGGGTCGCGGCCAGCGCGAGCTCATCATCGGCGACCGCAAGACGGGCAAGACGGCCATCGCCATCGACGCCATCATCAACCAAAAGGGCACCGACATGGTGTGCATCTACGTCGCCATAGGCCAGAAGGCCTCGACGGTCGCCACCATCCGTCAGACCTTCATCGAGCACGGCGTCATGGACCAGACCATCATCGTCGCCGCCACCGCGGCCGACGCGGCGCCACTCCAGTACATCGCCCCCATGGCGGGTGCCGCCATCGGCGAGTTCTTCATGTACAACGGCAAGGATGGTAAGCCTGCCGGCAAGGACAACCCCGGCGGTCACGTCCTCTGCGTCTATGATGACCTCTCCAAGCAGGCCGTCGCCTACCGGCAGATGTCACTGACGCTGCATCGTCCGCCCGGACGTGAGGCCTATCCTGGCGACATCTTCTACCTGCACTCCCGGCTCCTCGAGCGCGCCTGCAAGATGTCCGACGACCTTGGCGGCGGTTCCCTCACGGCGCTGCCCATCATCGAGACCCAGGAGGGCGACGTCTCGGCCTACATCCCGACCAACGTCATCTCCATCACAGACGGCCAGATCTATCTCCAGTCCAGTCTCTTCTTCCAGGGCCAGCGTCCTGCCGTCGACGTCGGCATCTCGGTGTCGCGTGTCGGTGGTGCCGCGCAGACCAAGGCCATGAAGCAGGTCTGCGGCAACCTTCGGCTGGACCTTGCCAGCTATGCGGAGCTCGCGAGCTTCTCGCAGTTCGGATCTGACCTCGACGCCACCACGCAGCATCAGCTCACGCATGGCGCTCGCATGACCGAGCTCCTGAAGCAGAAGCGTTATTCGGCACTTGACGCTCCTGACGAGGTCATCTCGATCTTCGCCGGCAACGAGGGCGTTCTCGACGACCTCGAGGTCGACCAGGTCCTGCCGTTCCGTGACGGGCTGGTGCAGTACATGCGCAACAGCCATCCGGCCGTGCGCCAGGCTCTCATGGAGGGCAAGATCTCCGACGAGCTGGCAGCCCGCCTGAAGAAGCACATCCTCTCGTACAAGAAGAAGTTCCTGCTCGCCAACAAGACCGACGTCCCTGCCGAGGCCCCCGCGGAGGACGCGGCCACCACGCAGGACACCAAGGAATAGGGTACAGGATCGATGTCGAGCCTTCGAGAAATAAAGAAGCGAATCAACTCGGTCACGAGTACGAGGCAGATCACGCGCACCATGGAGATGGTCTCCACGGCCAAGATTCGCCGTGCGCTCGCCGCCGCTGAGAACGCAGGTCCTTACAAGGTGGCCATCTCCTCGATGCTCGGAGCCCTCTCCGGGTATCGTGGCGAGGTACGCGCGGCCCTGCTGCAGCATCACGAGGAGACGCATCGCGTTCTGTTCATCGTGGTGGCCTCTGACTCCGGCCTTGCTGGTGGTTTCAACATCCAGGTGGAGCGCGATGTCGAGAACGAGATCGCCAGCCTCCACGCGATGGGCAAGGATGCCGATGTCATCACCTGTGGGCATAAGCCCACTGAGTACTTCACGATGCGCGGAATCGAACCGGTCCTGTCGTTCACGGGCATATCGTCGGAGCCTACGCAGGACGAGGCGAGCGAGATCTCCTCTTACCTCTCCGATGCCTATATAAAGGGCAAGGTAGACCGCGTTATGCTCTACTACCAGCATGCCAAGAACCGAGTGGAGCAGGTCTTCACCATCGAGCAGGTCCTGCCCGTCAAACCCCAGCAGATGGCACTGCCCAACGCACCGCGCACGCACGAGGCGGTGAGCGCGGTCTCCGAGCATCCGCAGGCACCTGTGTTCGAGTTCGATCCCTCGCCTGCGGACGTGCTCGGCTACCTCATGCCCGCCTATATCAACACGCTCATCTTCCATGCCCTTCTCGACTCCGCAGCCGCGGAGCACGGGGCGAGGCGCCGCGCCATGCAGGCGGCGACGGATAACGCCTCCGACATCATCACCACGCTCAACCGCTCATACAACCGCATTCGTCAGAGCTCCATCACGACGGAGCTCAACGAGATCGTCGGCGGCGCTTCTGCATTGGAGGACAACTAATGGCAGAGAAAATCACGAAGCCCAAGGAGACGGTCACGCCCGTCGCCGAGGGCACGCACCAGGGGAAGAGCGTCGGGACGGGCACGATCGTCCGTATCGTCGGCCCCGTCATCGACGTGAAGTTCGACGGGCACGTGCCGGCGATCTATAACGCCCTCACCGTTGATGCCGACACGCCCATCGGGCACCTTTCCACGGTGCTCGAGGTCGAGAGCCAACTGCCCGGCGACGTCGTGCGTACGGTCGCCATGACGTCGACCGATGGCCTGCAGCGCGGCATCGAGGTCACCGACACGGGTAGGCCCATGATGATGCCGGTGGGTCCGCAGACCCTCGGGCGCGTCTGGAACGTTCTGGGCAAGGATGTCGATGGCAAGGGCATCCCCGATGGCATCGAGTACTACCCGATCCACCGCTCGGCACCTGCGTTCGACGACCTCACCACCTCGACCGAGATCTTCGAGACGGGCATCAAGGCGGTCGACCTGCTCGAGCCCTACATCCGTGGCGGCAAGACCGGCCTGTTCGGCGGTGCCGGCGTGGGCAAGACGGTCCTCATCCAGGAGCTCATCGACAACCTCGCCATCGAGCATGGCGGAACGTCGGTGTTCACCGGCGTCGGAGAGCGTACCCGCGAGGGAACCGACCTCTACCTCGAGATGAAGGAATCCGGCGTGCTCGAGAAGACCTGCCTGGTCTATGGGCAGATGAACGAGCCGCCCGGAGCCCGTATGCGCGTCGGCCTTGCCGGTCTCACCACGGCCGAGTACTTCCGTGACCAGGGCCAGGACGTGCTCCTCTTCATCGACAACATCTTCCGCTTCTCGCAGGCGGGTTCCGAGGTCTCTGCACTTCTCGGCCGTACGCCGTCTGCCGTCGGCTACCAGCCCACGCTGGCCACCGAGATGGGCGACCTCCAGGAGCGCATTACGAGCACCAAGGAAGGGTCCATCACGTCCGTGCAGGCCGTCTACGTGCCTGCCGACGACCTCACCGACCCGGCCCCCGCGACGACGTTCTCGCACCTCGACGCCACCACGGTCCTCTCGCGCTCGATCTCCGACCTTGGCCTGTATCCGGCCATTGACCCGCTGGCGAGCTCCTCGGACGCCCTCGACCCCGCGGTCGTCGGTGACGAGCACTACCGTGTGGCCGTGCGTGTGCAGGAGATACTGCAGGAGTACTCCGACCTCCAGGACATCATCGCGATCCTGGGCATCGACGAGCTCTCCGACGAGCAGCGCGCAGTTGTCAACCGTGCCCGCAAGCTGCAGCAGTTCCTCTCGCAGTCCTTCCACGTGGCCGAGCAGTTCACGGGCAACCCCGGCGTCTACGTGCATGTCGACGACACCGTGCGCTCCTTCGCCGACATCATCGACGGCAAGGTCGACGATCTTCCCGAGCAGGCTTTCCGTTACGCGAGCACCATCGACGACGTGCGTGAGCGTGCCGCAAAGCTCACCGGCAAGCCCGTCCAGGAGGAGGAGCCCGAGGTCCTGCCGCGCATCGGCAAGGCCAAGGATGACGACAAGAACACCACGGGCAACGCCGTGACGGCGTCCAAGTAGGGACATGATGGCTACGCTCACCATACAGATCGTGCGTCCGGACAAACGCCTCTACGAGGGCGAGTGCTCGAGTGCGGTCCTCGTCACGAGGACCGGCGAGATGGGCATCTACCCCGGCCACGCCGCAGAGATCTGCGCGCTTGGCGAGGGCGTCATGCGCTACGTCGTATCAGGTGGCGAGGACGACGGGAAGACACATCGCGTGGCAGTCTCGGGCGGGTATGCCGAGGTCGCCAACGACCGCATCGTCGTCATCGCCGACCACGCACACAACACGGCCTCCATCAAGGCCGACGAGATCACGAAGCTGCGCGACGAGGCCCAGGCGTCGCTGGACGCCTTGCCCGAGGGAGACCACAGGAGGGGCTTTCCGGCATCGAAGGTCCGCTGGTACAACTTGCTCCTCTCGGAGGCCGAGAAGAGCAAGTAGAGGGCCCGAGGGCCGTGTCCGACAGGCGCTGGCAGCGGTAGGACTCCGTGGTACCATGTCCTCACCCGCGCGAGCGGGAGCGCCAGCGTAGCTCAGTTGGTAGAGCAACGGTTTTGTAAACCGTGGGTCGTCGGTTCGAGCCCGTCCGCTGGCTCCATGCGAGGTAGGAGGGCCGGTCGCTTCTGCGATCGGCCCTCTTTTGCGTCAGATCGACCCACTCGGGGAGCGTGGTGCGGGCCGTGGCTTGTGCAGGAATCGTGAGGAGGGCAACGCCCGGCAGGGTGGTATGCGTTGACATCCTTGGGGTGCCGTCGTAACATTTCCTCCGCTTGCAAGGGTTGCGGCCTGAGCAGGTGGCTTGAAAACTGACGGGGATGTGGCACAGCGGCAACTGCGGCGGACTGTAAATCCGCTCTCTTCGAGTTCCCTGGTTCGAGTCCAGGCATCCCCACCATTGCCCGTGTAGCTCAGTCGGTAGAGCACTTCGTTGGTAACGAAGAGGTCACCGGTTCAAATCCGGTCGCGGGCTCCATTTCAAGCATGGCGGTGTAGCTCAGCTGGTTAGAGCACGCGGCTCATACCCGCGGCGTCACTGGTTCGAATCCAGTCACCGCTACCAGCAGTTCATGCGGCCTTCGGGCCGTTGGGCATAGAGGTACCACAGGATTTGGACGGCCACCCGGTCGTCCTAGAAGGAGGTTGGCAATGGCCAAGGAGAAGTTCGAGCGCACTAAGCCGCATGTAAACATCGGCACCATCGGTCACGTCGACCACGGTAAGACCACCCTGACGGCGGCCATCACCAAGGTCCTCTCTGAGACCCCTGGTTGCAAGGCTAAGTTCGAGGCCTTCGAGGACATCGACAAGGCCCCCGAGGAGCGCGAGCGCGGCATCACCATCTCCGTCGCCCACGTCGAGTACGAGACCGAGACCCGTCACTATGCCCACGTCGACTGCCCCGGCCACGCTGACTACGTCAAGAACATGATCTCGGGCGCTGCCCAGATGGACGGCGCGATCCTGGTCATCGCAGCCACCGACGGCCCCATGGCCCAGACGCGTGAGCACATCCTCCTCGCCCGTCAGGTCGGCGTGCCCTACATCGTCGTCTTCCTGAACAAGTGCGACATGGTCGACGACGAGGAGCTCATCGACCTCGTCGAGATGGAGACCCGCGACCTCCTCACCGAGTACGACTTCCCCGGAGACGACATCCCCATCATCCGCGGCTCCGCACTCGGCGCCCTCAACGGCGAGGAGAAGTGGGTCCAGTCCGTCCGCGACCTCATGAAGGCCGTCGACGAGTACATCCCCACGCCCAAGCGCGACAACGAGAAGCCCTTCCTCATGGCCATCGAGGACGTCATGACCATCTCCGGCCGTGGCACCGTCGCCACCGGTCGTGTCGAGCGCGGCGAGCTCAAGCTCAATGACACCGTCGAGATCGTCGGCATCAAGCCCACGCAGACCTCCACGGCCACGGGCATCGAGATGTTCCGCAAGACCATGGACTTCTGTGAGGCTGGCGACAACGTCGGCATCCTTCTCCGTGGTATGAAGCGCGAGGACGTCGAGCGCGGCCAGGTCCTCTGCAAGCCCGGATCGGTCACGCCCCACACCAAGTTCACCGCCGAGGTCTATGTCCTGACCAAGGAGGAGGGCGGCCGTCACACGCCGTTCTTCGACGGCTACCGTCCGCAGTTCTACTTCCGCACGACGGACGTCACCGGCAACATCAAGCTTCCCGAGGGTGTCGAGATGGCCATGCCTGGCGACCACGTCACCATCGAGGCCGACCTCATTCACCCCATCGCCATGGAGGAGGGGCTGCGCTTCGCAATCCGCGAGGGCGGTCACACCGTGGGCGACGGTCGTGTGGCCACGATCATCGAGTAGCTTCGCGTCTGCTCTCATAAGAGCCCGGTGCCCCAAGGGGTGCCGGGCTCTTCTCATGAGGATTCGGTCGCGGCATCACGTACTACGTGGTTCTTGTGACAGCTACCGCTGTCGCGGGGCCTCCGCTTGACAGAATGAGCCACGGGATGGTAACGTATCCCACCGCGCCGTGGCTGGGAAAAGTCTCGGCCACGACATGGCAATGGAGGATCAATGCGTACTCTGGTTACCCTCGCTTGCACCGAGTGCAAGCGCCGCAATTACACGACCACCAAGAACAAGACCAACAACCCCGATCGCATGGAGTTGAAGAAGTATTGCCCTTGGTGCCACAAGCACACCGTGCACAAGGAGACCCGCTAGGCCGGGTGTCCGCACAGGCCAGTAGCTCCAACGGTAGAGCGGCGGTCTCCAAAACCGTTTGTTGAGGGTTCGAATCCTTCCTGGCCTGCCAGATTTCACTGCCGGTCCCCCCTCGGGGAGGCCGGTTTCCATGAACGTACGGGGCGTATGCCCTCGGAGGGACTGAGAAGGATGGCGAACAAGGACCGCAACAAGAGAAGCGCCCGCAAGGCACGCGCAGCAGAGCGCGCCGTGCGTGAGGCGGCCCAGGAGGCCGCAGCGCCCTCCTCGCAGGACTCCGCCAAGGCAGACAAGACGAAGGTCTCGGCTGTCTCGAAGGTGAAGGCCAAGGTCACTGGCACCGACGTCGAGTCCCCCAAGAAGGATGACGCGAAGAAGGCCGCCCCCAAGAAGACCGGCATCATCGCCCGAGTCAAGAACTACTTCGTCGACGTCCGCACCGAGATGCGCCGCGTCACCTGGCCCTCCAAGGAGGAGCTCAAGAACTACAGCATGGCCGTCACGGTCATGCTCGTGATTTTTGGTGTCGCCATCTGGGCAATCGACACCGGTGTCGTCGCGGGCTTTGCCGGCCTCGTCACCCTGAGGGGATAACATGGCTAAGCATTGGTACGTCATCCACACCTACTCCGGCTACGAGAACAAGGTCAAGGCTGACCTCGAGCATCGTATCGAGACCTTCGGCCTCGAGAACGCCGTCTTCGACATCAAGATCCCCACGGAGGAGGTCACCGAGCTCAAGGAGGGCGGCAAGCGGGAGACCAAGGAGTCGAAGGTCTTCCCGGGCTACGTCCTCGTTCGCATGGAGCTCGACGACAACTCGTGGGCCGTCGTCCGCAACACGCCTGGCGTTACCGGCTTCGTCGGCATCGACGGTAAGCCCGCGCCTCTCTCGCGTGACGAGTTCAACAAGATCATGCGTCGCACCAGCCCTCGCAGCGCCGAGCAGGCCCCCGTCCGTCGCGTCTCCACGAACCTCGAGGTCGGTCAGTCGGTGCGCGTCGTCTCCGGTCCGCTTGCGGACTTCGACGGTCAGATCTCCGAGGTCATGTCCGATACGGGCAAGGTCAAGGTCATGCTCACGATCTTCGGTCGCGAGACGCCCGTCGAGCTCACGCTCGACCAGGTGGCCACCATCAACTAGCAACCCCGCGCGGCTCCTCGTTCGGTGAGGAATGCTTCTGAGGACCGCGCACGCATAGCACCCCAACCCATGACCAAGCACGAGAAAGGCACGACCATGGCCAAGAACGTCATCAACTTCATCAAGCTCCAGATTCCTGCTGGTGCTGCCAACCCCGCACCTCCCGTCGGCCCCGCGCTGGGCGCTGCGCAGGTCAACATCATGCAGTTCTGCCAGGCCTTCAATGCGCAGACCAAGGAGCAGTCCGGGGACATCATCCCTGTCGAGATCTCCGTCTATGAGGACCACTCGTTCACGTTCGTCTGCAAGACCCCGCCCGCAGCCCAGCTGATCCTGAAGGAGCTCAAGCTCAAGAGCGGCTCCGGCGTTCCTCAGGAGACCAAGGTCGGCGAGCTCACCGATGCGCAGCTCACGCATGTCGCCGAGATCAAGATGCCGGACCTCAACGCCAACGACATCGATGCCGCAAAGAAGATCGTGGCCGGCACCGCACGCTCCATGGGCGTCACCATCGAGGGCATCCCCTGCAAGCCGCAGCCTGTCAAGAAGGCCGTCAAGAAGCCCAAGCCCGCTCCCGAGGCCGCTCCCGAGGCCGCACCTGCCGAGTAGTCGCACCACCGCGCCAAGGCGCGGCCAGATAACCTGGCGGGAGACCGCCGAAAACGTGGGAGGGCCAAGCCGCCCGCTTACCACAGGAGGTTCGTATCATGGCTAAGCATGGAAAGAACTACCGCAACGCTGACGCGAAGGTCGAGGTGGGCAAGCTCTATACGCCCAAGGAGGCCATGACGCTCATCAAGGACGTCGCGTCCGCCAAGTTCGACGAGACCGTCGAGGTCACCTTCCGCATGGGCATCGACCCGCGCAAGGCCGACCAGAACATCCGTGGCTCCATCTCGCTGCCCCACGGCACCGGCAAGACCGTCCGCGTGGCCGTCTTCGCCGAGGGCGAGAAGGCCCGCGAGGCCGAGGAGGCCGGTGCGGACCTGGTGGGCTCCGACGAGCTGGTCAAGCAGATCCAGGCTGGCACCATCGACTTCGACGCTGCCATCGCCACGCCCAACATGATGGCCAAGGTCGGTCGTCTCGGTAAGGTCCTGGGCCCCCGTGGGCTCATGCCTAACCCGAAGCTCGGCACGGTCACCATGGACGTCGCAAAGATGGTCAACGAGCTGAAGGCCGGTCGTGTCGAGTACCGTGCCGACCGCTATGGCATCTGCCATGTCCCCATGGGGAAGGTGTCCTTCTCGATGGAGGACCTCGTCGAGAACTACGGTGCGCTCCTCACCGAGCTCCTCCGCGTGAAGCCTGCCAGCTCGAAGGGCCGTTACCTCAAGTCCATCGCCGTCTCCTCCACCATGGGCCCGGGCGTCCGCATCGACCCGTCCAAGACCCGCTCGCTGCTGGACGACTAACTCTCCCCGCCACGGGCGTGGTGTTTGCGCGCCTGGCTCGGCTCCCGGCTTGACAGCACGCGTCCAGGCTGAGAGAATGCTCCATGCCCGTAAGGGCGACCAGTACCACACGCACGTCCGCTGCCAGAGACAGCCGGTGCCGATCGTTGGCCCAAGGGGATTCGTCCCGCCTGCCGAGGTGGTCTTCAAGACTCGTCTTCAAGACCCCATCTGGTGCAAGTGCCCAGGTGGGGTCTTCGCATGCGCGAGGGCCCGCCGTCAACGGCGGTTCGTGCCCGATTCGCATGCAAAGGAGGTGTATCAATGCCTGCACAGTCAAAGGTCGACATGCTCGACAAGATCAGCGCGTCCCTCGACGACTCCGACGGCATGTTCGTGATCGACTACCGTGGACTCTCCGTCAAGGAGGCCCAGGAGCTGCGCCGCTCGCTCCGTGAGTCCGGTGCGCACATGAAGGTCTACAAGAACAACCTCGTCAAGATCGCCCTCGACAAGGCTGGGATGCCCGCCATCGACGATATGCTCGTCGGTCCGTGCGCCTGCGTCTTCTACAAGGATGACCCGGTAGAGTCTGCCAAGGCCGTCAAGGAGACCTCCAAGAAGCTCGGCAAGATCGAGTTCCTCGGTGGAATCGCGGACGGCAAGATCGTCTCGCACGACGAGGCGCTCGCCATCGCCGATCTGCCCAGCCGCGAGGAGCTCCTCGCCAAGCTCGTCGGCACCCTCTCGAACCCGCTCTCCGGCACCGTCCGTGCCCTCAACGGGATCAACCAAGGCCTCGTCACCGCGCTCTCCGCGGTGGTGGACCAGAAGAACGCCGCCTAGCGCGACGCTCGCCACTTTCGAACCATCAGCGGGCGCACACGTGCGCCCCAACACAGAAGGAGTAGTCACATGGCTGCCACCAAGGAAGACATCATCGAGGCCATCAAGGCCATGCCCGCCCTCGAGCTTTCCGAGCTCGTCCACGAGCTGGAGGACACCTTCGGCGTGTCCGCCGCCGCCCCCGTCGCCGTCGCAGCGGCCCCTGCCGCCGGCGCAGCGCCCGAGGAGGAGAAGACCAACTTCGACGTGGTCCTCGAGGGCTTCGGCGACAACAAGATCGCCGTCATCAAGGTCGTCCGCGAGCTTACCCAGCTCGGCCTGAAGGAGGCCAAGGACCTCGTCGAGAGCGCCCCTAAGGCCATCCTCGAGGGTGCCAAGAAGGAGGACGCCGACGCCGCCAAGGAGAAGCTCGAGGCTGCTGGCGCTTCCGTCACCCTCAAGTAGTCCAAGGCCTTCGGGCCACATGCTCGTCTGGGAGGCCGTCCGTCTGGGCGGCCTCCCTTTGCGTGTGAATGGCGAGGCGACCCTGCACACCTTCTCCACAGGTGTCGAGGAGGGAGTCTGTGCAGCGCTTATGCCTAAAAGTACGGAAATCTAGTTGAAGATGGCGAGGAAGTCAAGTCTTTTCGTTGACTAGGGAGCCCGGCTTCGATAGATTACTAGTTTGCGACAACTGCCGCGTTATGCCGTCTTGAAGGAGGAAATGCCTGGTGCGTACCGCAAAGTCTTCCACTACCACCTCCGCGTCCACGAGTTCCGACCGTGTGAGCTTCAGCAAGATCCCTGAGGCCATGGAGCTGCCGAACCTCATCCGCGTCCAGAAGGAGTCTTTCGAACGCTTCATGGACGAGGGCCTCGACGAGGCCTTCGAGGAGTCCAGCCCGATCGAGAACGCCGCCGGCACGATGGAGATCACGTTTGGCGAGCACCAGTTTGGAGACCCAGCGCACACCATCCAGGAGTGCCGCGCCAAGGACATCTCCTACCAGGCTCCCCTCCTCGTGGACGTCCGGTTCGTCAACAAGGAGACCGGCGAGATCAAGGAGCAGCTCGTCTTCATGGGTGACTTCCCGCTCATGACCAACCGAGGCACCTTCATCATCAATGGTACCGAGCGCGTCGTCGTCTCTCAGCTCGTCCGCTCCCCTGGCGTCTACTTCGCCGAGGGAATGGACAACGGCGTCGAGGTCCATCGCGTCCAGTTCATCCCCGCGCGTGGTGCCTGGCTCGAGTTCGAGGTCGACAAGCGCGGCGAGCTCGTCGTGTCCATCGACCGTAAGCGTCGTCAGTCGGCTACGCTCCTGCTCCGTGCCCTCGGCATCGCGACCACCGACGATGAGATACTGAACCTCCTCGGCGACTCCGACGTCGTGCGTGCCACGCTCGAGCGTGACGTCGCGCAGACGCGAGAGGACGCCCTCGTCGAGATCTACCGCCGTCAGCGCCCCGGCGAGCCCCCCACGGTCGACTCCGCGCGCTCGCTCATCGAGGGCCTCTATCTGAACTCGCAGCGCTATGACCTTGCCAAGGTCGGTCGCTACAAGATCAACAAGAAGCTCGGCCTCGACATCGACGCCAAGGAGACGGTCCTCACCAACGAGGACATCGTCTCGGCCCTCCAGTACCTGCTGGCCCTTCATGCGGGCGACCCCACCTGCAAGGTCGACGACATCGACCACTTCGGCAACCGTCGCGTGCGTACCGTGGGCGAGCTCGTCGCCAACCAGTTCCGTATCGGCATGAGCCGTATGGAGCGCGTGGTCCGCGAGCGCATGGCCTCGCAGGACGTGGACGACATCACGCCGCAGTCCCTCATCAACATCCGCCCGATCGTGGCGGCCATCAAGGAGTTCTTCGGCTCCAGCCAACTCTCGCAGTTCATGGACCAGTCCAACCCCCTTGCCGGCCTCACGCACAAGCGTCGACTCTCCGCCCTCGGCCCTGGCGGCCTCGCCGGTCACAAGTCCGGCTCGAGCCGTCGTACGAACGTGCCGGTGGCCGTCCGAGACGTCCATAACTCGCACTACTCGCGCATGTGCCCGATCGAGACCCCCGAAGGCCCCAACATCGGCCTCATCGGCTCGCTCGCGCTCTATGCGCACGTGAACCCCTACGGGTTCATCGAGGCGCCGTATCGCAAGGTCGTCGCCGGCAAGGCCACCGATGACATCGTCTGGATGACCGCAGACGAGGAGGAGACGCACGTCATCGCTCCCGCCAACACGCCCATCGACTCCAAGACCGGCGCCTTTGTCGAGCTCAGGGGTGGCAAGCTCGTGAACCCCGAGCGCATCGTCGCCCGTACCATGGGCTACGACGGCGTCTTCGGCGCACCTGCCGAGTGCCCGGTGGAGGACGTCGACTTCATGGACGTCTCGCCTCGCCAGCTGCTCTCCGTGGCAGGCTGCCTCATCCCGTTCCTCGAGCACGACGACGCCAAGCGTACCCTCATGGGCGCGAACATGCAGCGTCAGGCCGTCCCCCTCATCACCAGCCATGCCCCGCTCGTGGGCACGGGCCTCGAGCGCCGTGCTGCGCTCGACTCCGGCGAGATCATCTGCGCCGAGCACGAGGGTGACGTCAAGGAGGCCGACGCGGCGCATGTCGTCGTGGCCACCGCCGATGGCGACGAGCGCTACGACCTCCCCAAGTACGAGCGCTCCAACCAGTCGACCTGCATCAACCACCGTCCCGTCGTGCACGCCGGCGAGCACGTGGCTGAGGGCCAGCCCCTGGCCGACGGCCCCTCGATCGACCAAGGCGAGCTCGCGCTCGGTGCCAACCTCACGGTGGCCTATATGCCGTGGGAGGGCTACAACTACGAGGACGGCATCATCATCTCCGACCGAGTCGTAGAGGACGACCTGCTCACCTCCGTGAACATCTCCCGTCACGAGCTCGATGCACGCGAGACCAAGCTCGGTCCCGAGGAGATCACCCGCGAGATTCCCAACCTGTCCGAGGACATGCTCGCCAACCTCGACGATGACGGCATCATCCGCATCGGCGCCGAGGTCGGCCCTGGCGACATCCTCGTGGGCAAGGTCACGCCGAAGGGCGAGACGGCCCTCACGGCCGAGGAGCGCCTGCTTCGCGCCATCTTCGGTGCCAAGGCCCACGACGTCCGTGACACCTCTCTCAAGATGCCTCACGGCTCGTATGGCCGCGTCGTCGACGTGGTCCGCTTCAGCCGCGAGGCCGGCGACGACCTCCCGCCCGGAGTCGACGAGCTCGTTCGTGTCTTCGTGGCCCAGCGCCGCAAGATTCAGCAGGGCGACAAGATCTCCGGCCGTCACGGCAACAAGGGCGTCGTCTGCCGCATCCTCCCCGTCGAGGACATGCCCTACATGGCGGACGGCACGCCTGTCGACGTCCTTCTCGACCCCCTGGGCGTCCCCTCCCGTATGAACGTGGGCCAGCTGCTCGAGTGCCACCTCGGCTGGGCCGCACGCTGCGGTTGGGACACCGAGTCCGACAAGTCCGAGCGTTACGTCCCGGGTCCCATCCGCGTGGCCACCCCGGTCTTCGACGGTGCCACGGGCGACGAGGTCGCGGAGTGCATTCGTCGCTCCAACATCAACCTCATGAACAAGGCCAAGCTGGACTACGGCGACCACATGTGCGACGAGTTCGTCCCGCAGCTCGACGGCTCCGGCAAGACCACGCTCTACGACGGCCGTACCGGCGAGGCGTTCCGCGACAAGATCACGGTGGGCACGAGCTACATCCTGAAGCTCGGCCATATGGTCGACGACAAGATCCATGCCCGTTCCACGGGCCCGTACAGCCTCGTGACCCAGCAGCCGCTGGGCGGCAAGGCACAGTTCGGCGGGCAGCGCTTCGGCGAGATGGAGGTCTGGGCCCTCTACGCCTACGGCGCGGCCAACGTCCTCCACGAGATCATGACGGTCAAGTCCGACGACACCAACGGCCGTGTCAAGACCTACGAGGCCATCGTCAAGGGCGAGAACGTCCCCAAGCCTGGCATCCCCGAGTCCTTCAAGGTCCTCGTCAAGGAGATCCGCTCGCTCGCGCTCGACATCGAGCCCATCTCCTACAAGCGCGAGGCCGAGGACAAGGCCAAGGAGCACGCACGTGCCGTGGCCGAGGAGAACCCGCTCGACGTCTTTGCCGACGCCGCATCCGCCGATGACCTCATCGGGGGGATCACCTCTGGCGACACCTCTGCCGTCGAGTCCCTCGTGGGCGACATCCAGAACGAGAAGGAGTAGCGAACCGTGGCAGACTTCGATACCACTGACTTTGACGCAATCAAGATCTCGCTGGCTTCGGCCGACCAGATTCGCAGCTGGTCCCACGGCGAGGTCAAGAAGCCCGAGACCATCAACTACCGCACGCTGAAGCCCGAGAAGGACGGCCTCTTCTGCGAGAAGATCTTCGGCCCCATCAAGGACTGGGAGTGCTCCTGCGGCAAGTACAAGGGCATCCGCTTCAAGGGCATCACCTGCGAGCGCTGCGGCGTCGAGGTGACCAGCGCCAAGGTGCGTCGTGAGCGCATGGGCCACATCGAGCTCGCGGCACCCGTGAGCCATATCTGGTACTTCAAGAGCCCCACGAGCTTCCCGCTCTCGCGCCTGCTCGACATCAAGAGCAAGGACCTCGAGAAGGTCCTCTACTTCGCGAGCTACATCATCACGAGCGTCGATACCGAGGGCCGCGAGGCTGATGCCGCCGACCTCAAGGAGGAGCTGGCTGCCGACCTCGAGCAGCTCGATGCCGAGCGCGACGAGCAGATCGAGAACCTCCGTGCGCAGCTTGGCGGCGCCGAGGCCGACGAGTTCGATGACGCCGAGCCCAAGACCGACGACGAGATCCGTGCGGAGATCGCCGACCTCGAGGAGGAGTCTGCCGAGGACAAGCAGATCCGTCAGGAGGCCTACGACAAGTTCATGCAGCTCGAGGAGCGTGAGCTCATCGCCGATGAGACCATCTTCCGCGAGATGAAGAAGTACTACTCCATCTACTTCAAGGGCGGCATGGGCGCCGAGGCCATCCGCGAGCTTCTCCGTGGTATCGACCTCGAGAAGACCGCTGGCGAGCTTCGTGACATCATCGCCAACGACAAGGGCCAGAAGCAGAAGCGCGAGAAGGCCGTCAAGCGCCTCGAGGTAGTGGACTCCTTCCTCAAGGGTGGCAACGACCCGGCCAACATGATCCTCGACGTCATCCCGGTCATCCCGCCCGACCTGCGCCCCATGGTGCAGCTCGATGGTGGCCGCTTCGCGGCGTCCGACCTCAACGACCTCTACCGTCGTGTCATCAACCGCAACAACCGACTCAAGCGCCTTCTCGACCTCGACGCGCCTGCGATCATCGTCAACAACGAGAAGCGCATGCTCCAGGAGGCCGTCGACGCCCTGTTCGACAACGGCCGTCGTGGACGTCCCGTCACCGGCCGTGGCGGCAGGCCCCTCAAGTCGCTCGCCGAGGCACTCAAGGGCAAGCAGGGCCGCTTCCGTCAGAACCTGCTCGGCAAGCGCGTCGACTACTCCGGTCGTTCCGTCATCGTCGTCGACCCGCAGCTCAAGCTCCACCAGTGCGGCCTCCCCAAGACGATGGCCCTGGAGCTCTTCAAGCCCTTCGTGATGCGCCGCCTCGTCGACCTCGGCAAGGTCGAGAACATCAAGGGTGCCAAGCGCGCCATCGACCGTTCGAGCTCGAGCGTGTGGGACGTGCTCGAGGAGGTCATCAAGGACCGCCTGGTGCTGCTCAACCGCGCACCTACCCTCCACCGCCTCTCGATCCAGGCCTTCGAGCCCGTGCTCGTCGAGGGCAAGGCAATCCACCTGCACCCGCTGGTCTGCGCGCCCTTCAACGCCGACTTCGACGGCGACCAGATGTCCGTGCACGTGCCGCTGTCCACGCAGGCGCAGACCGAGGCCCGCGTCCTCATGCTCTCGTCCAACAACCTGCGCTCGCCCGCATCGGGCAAGGTCCTCACGGTCCCCTCGCAGGACATGGTCTTCGGCGTGTACTACCTCACGACCGAGCTTGCCGGCGCCAAGGGCGAGGGCCACATCTATGCGGACTTCAACGACGTCATGAACGCCTATGACGCCCGCACGGAGCTCGACCTCCAGGCGAAGGTCACGGTGCGCGTGAGCGCCGACGACGCCAACACCGAGCAGGACGGACGCAAGCTGTTCCGCGTCATGGAGGCTCGCGGCGAGGCCAAGGACTATGACGTCACCGACGGTCCGGTGCGCTTCGAGACCACCGCCGGCCGCATCATCTTCAACCGCCAGTGCCTCCCTGCCGACTACCCCTTCATGAACTTCAAGATGATCAAGAGCGACATGGGCCGCCTCGTCAACGACTGCTGCGACCGTTACAAGCTCGCGGACGTCGAGCCCATCCTGGACGCCATCAAGTACGCCGGCTTCCACTTCGCCACGCGTGCCGGCCTGTCCGTCTCGCTCTGGGATGCCGTCATCCCCGAGGGCAAGCAGGACATGCTCGACAGCACGCAGGAGCAGGTCGACCAGATCAACGACCAGTACGAGAACGGCTTCCTCGCCGAGTCCGAGCGCCATAAGGAGGTCGTCGACGCCTGGACCGAGTGCACCGACGAGCTCGGCCGCGTCATGCTCGACGGCTTCACCGAGGACAACCCGATCTACATGCTCGCCGACTCCGGTGCCCGTGGTACCAAGACGCAGCTCCGTCAGCTCGCCGGCATGCGTGGCCTCATGGCCGACATGTCAGGCGACACGATCGACCTGCCGATCAAGGCGAACTTCCGCGAGGGCCTTCTCCCGCTGGAGTACTTCATCTCGTCCTTCGGCGCGCGCAAGGGCCTCGTCGACACGGCCTCGCACACGTCTGACTCCGGCTACCTCACGCGTCGTCTCGTCGACGTCGCGCAGGACGTCATCGTCCGCGAGGATGACTGCGGCACCAAGGAGGGCGTCACCTACCTCCTCCTGAAGCCTGGCACCCACGAGCTCAACGCCGACCTCGTCGGTCGCTGCGCCCTGGAGGACATCGTGGCTCCCGACACCGGCGAGGTCATCGTCGCTGGCGGCACCTATGTCGAGTCGACCGACCAGCTCCAGGCCATGGTCGATGCCGGCCTCAAGAAGGTCGTGCTGAGGGCGCTTCTCACCTGCCGTTCCAAGGACGGCGTCTGCCAGAAGTGCTATGGCTGGGACCTCTCCACGAGGCGTCCCGTCAACATCGGCACGGCCGTGGGCATCATCGCCGCACAGTCGATCGGCGAGCCTGGCACCCAGCTCACGATGCGTACGATTCACTCTGGCGGTGTCGCCGGCGCCGACGACATCACGCAGGGCCTGCCGACCGTCGGGCGCATGTTCGACGTCGTCGGCAACGTCAACGAGAAGATCCTGGGACGTGAGGCCGACCTGGCCTCCGTCACGGGCACGCTCCGCGTCACGCCCGAGCAGACGCAGTACCTCGTCCAGATCATCGACCCCGATGACGACTCGCGCATCCTCTCCGAGAAGCGCATCCCCGCTTCCGTCCGCTTCATGCCTGGCGTCGAGGATGGCTGCGACGTCCGCGCCGGAGACCAGCTCACGAAGGGCTTCGTCAACTTCCGTAACCTTCGCAAGCTCACCGACATCGAGTCGACGATGCACACCTTCGTCGAGTCGGTCAAGGACGTCTATACGTCCCAGGGCGTCGAGCTCAACGACAAGCACATCGAGGTCATCGCCCGTCAGATGCTCCGCCGCGTCCAGGTGACCGATCCTGGCGACTCCGGGTACCTGCTCGGCCAGTATGTCGACCGCTACGACTTCGCCGACGAGGTCAGCAAGGTCACGATGGCCGGCGGCACGCCTCCCGAGGCCGAGCCGGTCATTCTCGGCACCCTCAAGGTCGCCAGCTCCATCGACTCCTGGCTCTCGAGCGCCAGCTTCATCCGTACCGCAGGCGTCCTCACCGAGGCTGCCATCAAGGGTGAGGTCGACAACCTCATGGACCTCAAGTCCAACGTCATCGTGGGCAAGCAGATTCCCGCAGGCACCGGCCTCGACGCCTATCGCGACGTCAAGCTCACCTATCACGGCCAGCGCATCGACGGGCCTACGTCGCCCATGGCGCAGAGCCTTCCCGAGTGGGCCCCCGACGAGCTCAAGGACATCGAGGAGCAGCTCCCGCAGCAGCTTGACTGGGTCGGCGACGACTACGGTCTGGGCGGCGTCTACTCCAAGAATGGCCGGACCCTCTCGAGCGAGGATGCCAAGCTGTACCTCTTCGACGACCTTGGGGTCTCACAGCGCTGGACCAACAAGTTCGGCGAGGTCGGCATCGAGACCGTCGGTGACCTCATCGGCAAGACCGAGGACGACCTGCTTCGTATCGATGGCATCGGCGCGAAGGCCATCGAGGAGCTTCGCGACGGCCTCGAGAGCCACAACCTCCTCTACATCCTCGAGCCCTGAGGACGACATGGCTGCAGACGAGGACCTCTCGCAGCTCCTCAACATGGTGTTCAGCCCCGATGCGGACAACGACGTCATGCTTGGTGCCTGCTGCGCCCTCCAAGCACCACTTCGATGACGAGCTCATCGGAGGGGACGACAAGAAGCAGTCCAAGGACACCCAGGTCATCAACGAGGACATCGATTCGCTCGATGATCTCCTGACCGAGGTCGTGCGTCATGAGGACGCTCTCGGTAGCGCGGACGACGACGAGGCGTAGCCTCACGTCGCATGGTGTGACCACGAACACGGCGGGAGCTGGTTTTCAACGGCTCCCGCCGTGTTCTGCATATATGTGAGAACCAAGGTATTGCCTGGTCCATGACCATGGGTTACTGAAATACGAAAGACTGGCATTTCCTTCAGCAGGTATTCACCAGCGTGATTACAAGACGACAACATTTGAGATGAATGCATGTTCGCGATTTACCTCACGATATAAAGAACGTAAGATATACTGCGTATGAGGATATGTTGGGTCTGTCAGGCTGGCAAGGATCGTACGCACGTCAAGGCAGGCACGCTGAACATGGGAGACTCATGGATAGCATCGACCACAGGAGGAACTACACGTACGACGAGAAGCTCTCGTCCGTACAGGCTCACGTCGAGGACGGCGTCTCGGTCAACGAGGCCATGAAGAAGGGCGGCATCGAGAGCAAGAGCGCCTTCTTCCGCTGGTGCTCCCAATATCGTCGCGAGGGCGCCGAGGCCTTGAGGCCAAAGAAGCGCGGCCGTCCTTGCAGGGCGAACGGCTAACGCAGCCGCTGGGCTTCCCTCCGGGCCATCGCATGGCGCATCGGGCAGTCCGTTTCCCCGTCAGTCGGAATGTGGTAAAAGCGTGATATGGATACGCCCGGTACCGTGGCGTTTTGACAGCGCAGGTGTCGGCGCGTAAAGTTCTTTCTCGCGCCAATTCGGGGCGGTGTCGTGCTGTGCCGCCTTCACGCATGTAGGATCATTCGATAGGTACGAAGGAGAGAAGCTTTGCCTACCATCAACCAGCTCGTCCGTAAGGGCCGCGTCACCACCAAGGCCAAGTCCAAGAATGCCGCTCTCAAGCATAACCCTCAGAAGCGCGGGGTCTGCACCCGTGTCTTCACCACCACGCCGAAGAAGCCTAACTCGGCACTCCGCAAGGTCGCCCGTGTCCGTCTCGTCAACGGCATTGAGGTCACGGCCTACATCCCCGGAGAGGGCCACAACCTCCAGGAGCACTCCATCGTCCTGCTCCGCGGCGGCCGCGTCCGTGACCTCCCCGGTGTCCGTTACAAGATCATCCGTGGCTGCTACGACTGCGCTGCAGTCTCCGACCGCAAGCAGTCCCGCTCCCGCTACGGCGCCAAGCGCGACTAGCTGGCCAGACCTAATCATCCGATTTTGCCCGGAGTGCCATACGGCCCCGGGGTCCAAGCACTGAGGAGACAAACATGCCGCGTCGTGCAGCAGCAGTCCGTCGTGAGGTCACGCCTGACGCCGTCTACAACAACCGTCTGGTGACCCAGCTCATCAACAAGGTCCTTCTCGATGGCAAGAAGGCCACCGCGGAGCGCATCGTCTATGGCGCATTCGACATCGTGGCCGAGAAGACCGAGTCGGACGCCCTGACCGTCTTCAAGAAGGCCATGGATAACGTCCGTCCTACGCTCGAGGTCAAGCCCAAGCGTGTCGGTGGCGCCACCTATCAGGTGCCCATGGAGGTCAACTCCCGTCGTGCGACCACGCTGGCAATCCGCTGGATCGTCACCTTCTCGCGCGCCCGCAAGGAGAAGAGCATGGCCGAGCGCCTGGCCGCAGAGATCATCGATGCCTCCAACGGTGTCGGTGCCTCCGTCAAGCGCCGTGAGGACCTCTACAAGATGGCAGAGGCCAACCGCGCGTTCTCGCACTACCGCTTCTAAGACCATCTTGACCGAGGAGTAGAAACCCATGGCACAGAGCAAGTACAAGCTCAAGGACATGCGTAACATCGGCATCATGGCGCACATCGATGCCGGCAAGACGACGACCACCGAGCGAATCCTGTATTACACCGGCAAGACCCATAAGATCGGCGAGGTCCACGACGGCGCTGCCGTCATGGACTGGATGGTCCAGGAGCAGGAGCGCGGCGTCACCATCACCAGCGCTGCTACGACGTGCTTCTGGAAGGACCACGTCATCCAGATCATCGACACCCCGGGTCACGTCGACTTCACGGCCGAGGTCGAGCGCTCGCTGCGCGTCCTCGACGGTGCCGTCGCGGTCTTCGACGCCGTCGCAGGCGTCCAGCCCCAGTCCGAGACGGTCTGGCGCCAGGCCCACAACTACAACGTCCCCCGCATCGCCTTCATCAACAAGTACGACCGCGTGGGCTCGGACTTCTTCCATGCCATCGACACCATGAAGGATCGCCTGGGCGCACCTGCCGTCGCGGCCCAGATTCCCATGGGAGCCGAGGACAAGTTCTGGGGTCTCGTCGACCTCGTCACGATGACCGCCTGGGACTTCAAGGAAGACGACAAGGGCATGATCTATCCTGAGCCCCTGGACACCATCCCCGACGAGTTCGCCGAGCTCGCGGCTACCAAGCGCAGCGAGCTTCTCGACGCGGCCGCTGACTTCTCCGACGAGGTCATGGAGCTCGCCCTCGAGGAGAAGGACATCCCCGTCGACATGTTGAAGGCGGCCCTTCGCAAGGGCGTCATCGCCAACAAGCTCAACCTCGTCTTCGTGGGCTCCGCCTACAAGAACAAGGGCATCCAGGAGCTCCTCGACGCTGTCGTCGACTATCTCCCCAGCCCGCTCGACGTGCCCGACGTCGAGGGTACCGAGCCCAAGACCGGCAACACCATCACTCGCAAGGCTGATGCGAACGAGCCCTTCTCGGCGCTGGCATTCAAGATCATGACCGACCCCTTCGTCGGCAAGCTCACCTACTTCCGCGTCTACTCGGGCCATGCCGAGGCCGGCAGCTACGTGTATAACGCCACCAAGGACAAGCGCGAGCGCCTGGGCCGCATCCTCGAGATGAACGCCAACGACCGTGTCGACCGTGAGGCCTGCCACGCCGGCGACATCGTCGCAGCCGTGGGTCTCAAGGACACGGGTACCGGTGACACGCTGTGCGACGAGGCTCACCCCATCATCCTCGAGTCCATCCAGTTCGCCGACCCCGTCATCGACGTCGCGGTCGAGCCTAAGACCAAGGCCGAGCAGGACAAGATGAGCGTCGGCCTCGCCAAGCTCGCCGAGGAGGACCCGACCTTCCAGGTCCACACCGACCAGGAGACCGGCCAGACCATCATCGCCGGCATGGGCGAGCTGCACCTCGAGATCATCGTCGACCGTCTCCGTCGTGAGTTCAACGTCGACTGCAACGTCGGCAAGCCTCAGGTCGCCTACCGTGAGACCGCGGGCCATGCCGTCGAGCACGCCGAAGGGCAAGTTCATCCGCCAGTCCGGTGGTCGTGGCCAGTACGGCCACGCCATCATCGACATGGAGCCGGGCGAGGAGGGCAGCGGCTACGTCTTCGAGAACGCCATCGTCGGCGGCGTCGTCCCCAAGGAGTTCATCCCCAGCATCGACAAGGGCATCCAGGAGGCGCTCCAGACGGGCGTCATCGCCGGCTACCCGGTGATGGACATCCACGTCAAGCTCGTCGACGGTTCCTATCACGAGGTCGACTCCTCCGAGGCTGCCTTCAAGATCGCTGGTTCCATGGCCATCAAGGACGCCCTCAGGAAGTCCGATCCCGTCCTGCTCGAGCCCGTCGAGGACGTCGAGGTCGAGACGCCCGAGGAGTACATGGGTGACGTCATGGGCAACCTCTCGAGCCGTCGTGGCAAGATCGAGGGCATGGAGGACCGCGGCAACGCCAAGGTCATCCGCGCCAAGGTGCCCCTGGGCGAGATGTTCGGCTATGCGACCGACCTTCGTTCGCAGTCGCAGGGCCGTGCCAACTACACCATGCAGTTCGCGAGCTATGAGCCCGTTCCCAAGGCCGTTGCTGACGAGATCGTCAGCAAGGCCGGCGGCAACGCATAACGACAGGAATCAGTTGAGCCATTGCGGCTCGTCGATGGAGGTACCAAGTTGTCTACCCAGAAGAAGATCAGGATCCGGCTCAAGGGCTACGATCACGAGGTGGTCGACCAGTCATCCAAGCTGATCGTCGACACCGCGCAGAAGACGGGCGCCCGCGTCTCGGGCCCCATCCCCCTGCCCACCGAGCGCAATATGTACTGCGTCATCCGCTCGCCCCACAAGGACAAGGACTCTCGCGAGGAGTTCGAGATGCGCACGCACAAGCGTCTCATCGACATCCTTGACCCCACGAGCTCCACGATCGACTCGCTCACCCGCCTCGAGCTTCCCGCGGGCGTCGCGATCGAGATCAAGCTCTAGGAGTCGTAGGCCCCTCTCGAATGTGGAGAGGTTCGGAAGACTGGTAATTCCTGTTTATCGCGTTGATTGGGCAGCCGTGCGAGTGTACACTCGTACGGCTGCCCTTTTTTGGGTGTGGTATGGCCCGAGGCAGCATATCGGTTGCGGTCCGCTGGGGAAGGGCGCAGGGTGCGCCCCGACAGGTCCCATGACCGCCGAGGGTAAGGAACGCGTATGGTCAGCACCATTCTCGGCCGCAAGATCGGGATGACCCAGGTGTTCGACGAGGACGACAACGTCGTGCCCGTCACGGTCATCCAGGCAGGCCCCTGCGTCGTCTCGCAGGTCAAGTCCCAGGCCACCGACGGCTATGACGCCGTCCAGATCGGCTTCGGGGATATCTCTGCAAAGCACGTCAACAAGCCCATGGCGGGTCACTTCAAGAAGGCTGGCGTCGAGCCCTGCCGCTTCCTCCGCGAGGTCAAGACCGTCTCCGGCGAGGAGCACAACGTCGGCGACGTCGTCTCGGTCGCTGACTTCTCCGAGGTCACCACCGTCGACGTTACGGGCACCTCCAAGGGCAAGGGCTTCCAGGGCACCATCAAGCGCTGGAACTTCGCCTGCGGCCCCATGACGCACGGCTGCCGCAACCAGCGCCGTCCTGGCTCCATCGGCGAGTGCGCCTATCCCGCGCGCGTCCGCAAGGGCCTCCATATGTGCGGCCACATGGGCAACGAGCGCGTGACCGTCAAGAACCTCAAGCTCGTCCGTGTCGACGCCGAGCAGAACCTCATGCTCGTCAAGGGCGCCGTGCCCGGCGGCAAGAACGCGTTCGTCTCGATCCGCATGGCCTAAGGGCCTCATCACAACTCACAACCTTTAGGCTACCAAGGAGAACAAGATGTCACAGATCGAAATCAAGAACGCGGAGGGGAAGAAGGTCAAGACGGCCGAGCTCTCCTCGAGCGTCTTCGGCATCGAGCCGAACATTCCCGTCACGCACCAGGTCGTCACCTGCCAGCTCGCGAGCCTCCGTCAGGGCACCCATAGCACCAAGGGTCGCTCCGAGGTCTCCGGCGGCGGCGCGAAGCCTTGGCGCCAGAAGGGCACCGGCCGTGCCCGCCAGGGCTCCATCCGTGCTGGCCAGTGGGTCGGCGGTGGCGTCGTCTTCGGGCCCACCCCGCACAGCCACGCACGTCGTACCAACAACAAGGAGGTCAAGCTTGCCATGCGCTCCGTGCTCTCCGGCAAGCTCGCTGACTCCGAGCTCTTCGTCGTCGACGCCTATGGCTTCGACAAGCCGTCGACCAAGCAGGCCGCTTCCCTGCTCGAGGCCCTTGGCCTCACGGGCAAGCGCGTGACCGTCGTCGTGTCCGATGACGACATCAACACGTACCTCTCGTTCCGCAACGTCGCCCGCATCAACGTGATCGGCGTCGGCGAGGCCACCGCATACAACCTCATCGACAACGGCGCCCTGCTCATGTGCGCGGATGTCGCGACCAAGCTCGAGGAGGTGCTCGCTTAAATGAACTCCGTCTACAACGTCATCGTCAAGCCGATCGTCTCCGAGCGCTCGTTCGATCTCATGAGCCAGAACAAGTACACCTTCGAGGTGGCTCCTGCCGCTTCGAAGGGAGAGATCGCCGACGCGATCGAGAAGCTCTTCGACGTGACCGTCACCAAGGTCAACACCATGTCGGTCAAGCCCAAGAAGAAGCGCGTCCGCTATGCGCTCGGTAACACCCGTTCCTGGAAGAAGGCCATCGTGACCCTCGCTCCGGGCAACACCATCGAGATCTTCGGCAACCAGAAGGCCGCCGAGGAGTAAGTCAGCATCCAGTGTCCTCCCCACTCGGGGAGGACAGGAGTGGTGCCGTACGTGTTATGGATACGCGCGGTACCGTGGTAATCCGGCGTCAACCCGTTCGGCCCAAGGGCCCATCCCTCAACGGGTTTGGCCAACGGAAACAGAAGGGAACAGGTTATGGGAGTCAAGCACCTCAAGCCGACCAGTGCAGGCAGGCGTTTCCAGACGGTCTCCGACTTCGCGGAGATCACGACGGACACCCCCGAGAAGTCACTTCTCGAGCCGCTGCCCAACAAGGCTGGCCGCAACAACAATGGTCGCATCACCACCAGGCACCAGGGCGGCGGCCACAAGCGTCAGTACCGTCGCATCGACTTCAAGCGCAACAAGGACGACGTGCCTGCGAAGGTCGCCACGATCGAGTACGACCCCAACCGCTCCGCGCGCATCGCGCTGCTCCACTATGCGGACGGCGCCAAGAGCTACATCCTCGCGCCCAAGGGCCTCTCCGTGGGTGACACGGTCGTCTCCGGCGTCGGCGTCGACATCAAGCCCGGAAACGCCATGCCGCTCTCCGAGATCCCCGTCGGCACGCTCGTGCACGCCGTGGAGTTCCAGCCTGGCAAGGGGGCTGCCATCGCCCGCTCGGCCGGTACCTCCATCCAGCTCATGGGCAAGGAGGGCGGCTATGCCGTCCTGCGCATGCCCTCCTCCGAGATGCGTCGTGTGCCTCTCGACTGCCGCGCCACCATCGGTGAGGTCGGCAACGCCGATCACTCCAACATCTCCGGCGGCAAGGCTGGTCGTACGCGTTGGCAGGGCGTCCGTCCTACCGTCCGCGGTACGGTCATGAACCCTGTCGACCACCCGCACGGCGGTGGCGAGGGCAAGAACCACACCTCCGGCCGTCCGTCGCTGTCGCCCTGGGGCAAGCCCTCGAAGGGCTACAAGACGCGCGAGCCCAAGAAGGGTTCGAACCGTCTCATCATCCGTCGTCGCAAGACCAAGTAGCACACGGCACACGTCAAGTAAGAGGAGATAGAACCAATGAGCAGAAGTCTCAAGAAGGGCCCCTACGTGGAGACTCGCCTTCTCACGCGTGTCGCCGCGCAGAACGAGGCAGGCACCAAGGAGGTCATCAAGACCTGGTCGCGCGCCAGCACCGTCTTCCCGGAGATGGTCGGTCACACGATCGCCGTCCACGATGGTCGCAAGCACGTGCCCGTGTACATCACCGAGTCCATGGTCGGTCACAAGCTGGGCGAGTTCGCGCCCACCCGTACCTTCCGTGGTCACAAGATCAACTCCGCGCCGACCGCGTAGGGGAGGGAACTAGACAATGCCTAAGAGCACCAACACAAACCGCGTGTCCGCGACCGCGAAGTACGTCCGCGTCGCCCCGCGCAAGGCGCGTCTGGTCATCGACCAGATCCGCAACAAGTCCGTCGAGGCAGCCATGGAGACCCTCCAGTTCTCCGAGCGTGCCGTCGCCGAGGACGTCGAGAAGGTCCTCCGCTCCGCCGTGGCCAACGCCCAGAACAACGCCGGCCTTCGTGCCGACGACCTGGTCGTCGCCGAGGCCCACGTCGACGAGGGACCCACGCTGAAGCGCATCCGTCCTCGCGCAAAGGGTTCCGCATCGCGTATCAACAAGCGCACGAGCCACATCACTGTCACCGTCGCACCTCGAAAGGAGGCGTAGGGGAAGCATGGGCCAGAAAGTCTCACCTACCGGTTTCCGTCTCGGCATCACCGAGAACTGGCGCTCCCGCTGGTACGCCGACAAGGACTACGCCACCACGCTCGGCAACGACCTCGAGATCCGCAAGTTCCTCTCGAAGAAGCTCGAGCGCGCCGCCCTCTCCCGCGTGGAGATCGACCGCGCCGGCGACAAGGTCACCGTCACCATCTACACCGCCCGTCCGGGCATCGTGATCGGCAAGAAGGGTTCCGAGATCGACAACCTTCGTGCTGACCTCGAGAGGATCGCGAAGGTCGGCAAGGGTCAGGTCAAGGTCGACGTCATCGAGGTCAAGCGCCCCGAGCTCGACGCCAGCCTCGTGGCCCAGTCCATCGCCGAGCAGCTCGAGCAGCGCATCGCCTTCCGTCGTGCCATGAGGAAGGCCGTGCAGTCCGCCCGCAAGGCCGGTGCCAAGGGCATCCGTATCCAGTGCTCCGGTCGTCTCGGCGGTGCCGAGATGGGCCGTCGCGAGTGGTACCGCGAGGGCCGCGTGCCCCTGCACACCCTTCGTGCAAAGATCGACTTCGGCGAGGCCACCGCTCGCACCGCCATGGGCGCCTGCGGCGTGAAGGTCTGGATCTACCAGGGCGAGAAGCTCCCTGGTCAGCCCGCGCCCCAGCCTCAGCTCGAGGGCTCGAGCCGTCCTCGTCGCCGCAACGAGAGGAGGGGCAACTAATGCTGGCCCCTAAGCGTGTTCTACATAGGAAGGTGCAGCGTGGCTCCATGAAGGGCCAGGCAAAGGGCAACACCGAGCTGCACTTTGGTACCTATGGCCTCATGGCCCTCGACCGTCATTGGATCACCAACCGCCAGATCGAGGCCTGCCGTGTCGCCATGACGCGTGCCATGAAGCGTGGCGGTAGGGTCTGGATCACCATCTTCCCGGACAAGCCCATCACCAAGAAGCCCGCCGAGACCCGCATGGGCAAGGGCAAGGGTAACCCCGAGGAGTGGGTGGCCGTCGTGAAGCCTGGCCGCATCATGTTCGAACTTGGTGACGTAGACGAGGAAACGGCCAAGGAGGCCCTTCGTCTCGCACAGTACAAGCTGCCGATCAAGACCAAGATCGTCACCCGCGCCGACCAGGACGGGGAGGAAAAGTAGATATGAAGTCAACCGAGATCCGCGAGCTCACGGACGACGAGCTTGCCAAGAAGCTTGAGGAAGGCCGCTCCGAGCTCTTCAACCTGCGCTTCCAGATGGCAACGAGCCAGCTCGACAACACCGCTCGCGTCACAACCGTCAAGCGCGACATCGCCCGCGTCCAGACCGAGATGCGCGCACGTCAGATCGCAGCGGACGCCGCGTCCGCCACGAAGTAGAGAGCGCAGGAGAAGACAAATGAGCGAAAGCGATACCCGCAACCAGCGCAAGGTCCGTACCGGAATCGTCACCGCCATCTCTGGCGACAAGACCGTGACCATCCAGATCACCGACCGCAAGCGCCATGCCAAGTACGGCAAGATGATTACCGTCACCAAGAAGCTCCACTGCCATGACGAGGAGAACGCCGCCCACGTTGGCGACACCGTCCGCGTCATGGAGACCCGTCCCCTCTCCAAGACCAAGCGTTGGCGCGTCGTGGAGATTGTCGAGCAGGCCAAGTAGGCTGCATCAATCGTAGGCCGCTTCGACACATGTGCGCCGCACGCGTGGGCGCACCTCTGGGGTCGGACAAGGTTCGGAGGAACCAATGATTCAGATGGAGACCATGCTCGCCGTCGCCGATAACTCCGGCGCCCGTCGAGTGAAGTGCATCAAGATTATGGGCGGCTCCAAGCGTCGCTATGCCGGCCTCGCCGACATCGTGATCTGTGCCGTCCAGGAGGCCACCCCCGGTGGCTCCGTGAAGAAGGGCGACATCGTTCGTTGCGTCATCGTCCGCACGGTCAAGGAGTGCCGCCGCAAGGATGGCAGCTATATCAAGTTCGACCAGAATGCGTGCGTGCTGGTCGACAAGGACGGCAACCCCGTCGGCACGCGTATCTTCGGGCCTGTCGCTCGTGAGCTGCGCGACCACAAGTATATGAAGATCGTCTCGCTCGCACCCGAGACCCTGTAGAGGAGTGACCACCATGAACGTCAAGAAGGGCGACCTCGTCGAGGTCATCTCCGGAAAGGACCTTGGCAAGCAGGCAAAGGTCCTGCGTTGCATCCCCGCCGAGGGCAAGGTCGTCGTCGAGGGCGTGGCCGTCGTGAAGAAGGCCCAGCGTCCGACCCAGGCCAACCAGCAGGGTGGCATCATCGAGCAGGAGGCGGCCATCGACGTCTCTAACGTGATGCTCGTCTGCCCGAAGTGCGGCAAGGCGACTCGCGTCGCCCGTGGCACCTCGACCGAGGGCAAGGTCCGCGTCTGCAAGAAGTGCGGCGCCGAGTTCTAAGGCACGGCCCATCGCGCGTCAGTTCCTGACGTCTCTGTGGAGAATTCCACAGAGACGTCTTTTTTCGCTGGTGACCTGGTAATCGCGCGTAGGAAAACGTACTATTTGAACTTGCGTCTCTCTGCAGGGAGTATTCTGCCCATGCGTCGCGGAGGGACCAGGCTCCCAGGCATCCGTCTGGGAGGCACGAGGCAACAACCCCGTGCCCAAAGCCCCGTACCCTAGGAACTGGAGAACAAGCATGGCTGATAAGAAGGACAAGAAGGTCGAGGAGACCGCGAGCACGTACGTCCCTCGCCTCAAGACCAAGTACAACGACGAGGTGCGTGACGTCCTCGTCAAGCAGTTCGGCTATACCAACCCGCACATGGTCCCGCGCTTCGAGAAGATCGTCGTCAACATGGGCGTCGGCGAGGCTGCCACGGATGCCAAGGCCATCGACGGCGCCATCGCGGACCTGCGTACCATCACCGGACAGCAGCCGGCCATCTGCCGTGCCCGCAAGTCCATCGCAACGTTCCACCTTCGCGAGGGCCAGGCCATCGGTGCCAAGGTGACCCTTCGTGGCGACCGCATGTGGGACTTCTTCGACCGCCTCATCTCGGTCGCGATCCCTCGTATCCGCGACTTCCGTGGCGTCTCGCCCAAGAGCTTCGACGGCCATGGTAACTTCTCCATGGGCGTCACCGAGCAGCTCATCTTCCCCGAGATCGACTTCGACAAGATGGACCACGTCCGCGGCATGGACATCACGATCGTGACGAGTGCCCCCACCAACGAGGAGGGCAAGGCGCTCCTCTCGGCCTTCAACTTCCCGTTCGCAGACAAGTAGAGACAAGTCAGGCAACCCCGTCCCGGACAAGGGTCCGAGGCGTGCACAAGAAGGAGGATCTGTGGCTAAGACATCGATGATCGTCAAGGCAAACCGTGAGCCTAAGTACTCCACGCGTACCCAGAACCGCTGCCAGCGCTGTGGGCGTCCCCACTCCGTCTATCGCAAGTTCGGGCTCTGCCGTGTCTGCTTCCGCGAGCTGGCAAGCAAGGGCGAGCTTCCTGGCGTCAAGAAGTCGAGCTGGTAGGCTCGGCGCGCTGAAGCACCCGCGTCCAGGCGACCGTGCCACGGGCATGACCGAACCAGACGCAGAGGATTCATCTCAGACAAAGGAGAATCTGCATGAACGTTACTGACCCAATCGCCGACATGTTGACGCGCATCCGCAACGCCAACTCCGCCGGCAAGGCTACGGTGTCGATGCCGTCGAGCAAGGTGCTCGTCGAGATCGCACGCGTCATCAGCGAGGAGGGCTACGTCGAGGGCTATGCCGTCGAGGACACGAAGCCCCAGAAGACGCTCACCATCACGCTCAAGTATGGTGCCCGTCGCTCGCGCATCATCCGCGGCATCCGTCGCATCTCCAAGCCGGGCCTGCGCATCTACTCCGCAGCCAACGAGCTTCCCCGCGTCCTCGGTGGGCTCGGAACGGCCATCATCTCGACCTCGAAGGGTGTCATGTGCGACCGCGACGCCCGTACCGCCGGCGTCGGCGGCGAGGTTCTCGCATACGTCTGGTAACAACGGCAGGACAAGGAAAGGAGACCACCGTGTCCCGTATCGGTAAAATGCCTGTCCAGATTCCCGCCGGAGTCACCGCGACAGTCAAGGGCAACAGCATCCACGTGAAGGGCCCCAAGGGCGAGCTCGACCGTTCGTTCTCGGACCTCGTGACCATCAAGCAGGAGGGCGAGCAGGTCATCGTCGAGACCGTCGACGACTCGCGCGAGTCCAACTCGCAGCACGGCCTCACGCGCACGCTCATCCATAACATGGTCCTGGGCGTCTCCGAGGGCTTCTCAAAGAACCTCGAGCTCCAGGGCGTCGGCTATCGTGCCGCCCTCAAGGGCAAGAGCCTCGACCTCTCGCTGGGTTACTCGCATCCCGTCATCGTCGAGGCCCCCGAGAACATCTCCTACGAGGTCCCGGACAACACGCACATCGTCGTCAAGGGCATCTCGAAGGAGCAGGTCGGCCAGGTCGCGGCCGAGATTCGCGACAAGCGTCCGCCTGAGCCCTACAAGGGCAAGGGCATCCGCTACGAGGGCGAGCATGTCCGTCGCAAGCTCGGCAAGGCTGCCAAGTAGCGCATCGTCCCACGTCGCAAGTCCGTCACCCCGTCAGGTGGCGGCGTGAAGAAGGAGCTAGGGAATGAACAAGCAGAAGGCAAAGAAGGCCGGGCTCAAGCGCCGCGAGCGCAGGGTCCGTTCGAAGATCTGCGGCACCGCCGAGTGCCCGCGCCTCTCGGTGCATCGTTCGAACGCGCACATCTATGCGCAGATCATCGATGACGTCGACGGCAAGACGGTCTGCACCGCCTCGACGCTCGACGCCGAGATCAAGGCTGACGGCAAGGTCGGCTCGAACTGCGAGGCTGCCGAGAAGGTCGGCAAGCTCGTGGGCAAGCGTGCGATGGATGCAGGTGTCACCGAGGTCAAGTTCGACCGCGGCGGCCGCATCTACCACGGTCGTGTCAAGGCACTCGCTGACGGCGCCCGCTCCGCGGGTCTGAAGTTCTAGGAGGAATCACATGGCTCGTAACCAAAGGCGCAACGAGGACTCCGATCTTCAGGAGCGCGTCGTCTTCATCCACCGCGTGTCCAAGGTCGTCAAGGGCGGTCGTCGCTACTCGCTCGTCGCGATGGTCGTCGTGGGTGACGGCAAGGGTAACGTCGGGCTCGGCATGGGCAAGTCAGCCGAGGTGCCCCTGGCAATCCAGAAGGGCGTAGACGACGCGAAGAAGAACATGTTCAAGGTGCCCGTCACTGACACCGGAACCGTCCCCCACGAGGTCATCGGGCACTTCGGTGCCGGTCGCGTACTCATCAAGCCGGCAATCGAGGGTACCGGCGTCATCGCCGGCGGCCCGGTTCGTCCGCTCTTCGAGCTCGCTGGCATCAAGAACGTCCTCTCGAAGTCGCTCGGGACGTCCAACTCGCTTAACAGCATCAAGGCGGCTGCAGACGGTCTCAAGCGCCTGTCGAGCCCCGCAGACACCGCCGACCGTCGCGGCATCACCGTCGCCGAGATGTTCGTCGGGAAGGAGAACTAACGATGGCTAAGACCCTCAAGATCAAGCTCGTGAGGAGTGCCGTCGCGAGCGTCAAGCACGATCAGACGGCCACGTGCGCAGCCCTCGGCCTCCGCCGTATCGGCGACGTCGTGGAGCAGCCTGACAACGAGTCCATCCGTGGCATGGTCTTCAAGGTCAAGCACCTTGTTGACGTGGAAGAGAACTAGGAGTCTCCAAATGCAGCTCAACGATCTCCATCCCGCGGAGGGCTCGAAGAAGTCCCGCAAGCGCATCGGACGCGGCAACGCCTCCGGTCATGGCACCACTGCCGGCCGCGGCACCAAGGGTCAGCTTTCCCGTGCCGGCGGCGGCAAGGGTGCTGGCTTCGAGGGCGGGCAGCAGCCTCTCGCGATGCGCCTCCCCAAGCTCCCCGGGTTCCGCAATGTGAACAGGGTCGAGTACGCGCCCGTGAACGTGAGCCGCCTCGAGGCGAACTTCGCCGACGGCGATACCGTCGATGCCGAGGCACTCAAGGCCAAGGGCATCATCAAGAGCACCGATGTGGCTGTCAAGGTCCTCGGCGACGGTGAGCTCACCAAGAAGCTCTCCGTGCGCGTGGACAAGGTCTCCGCCTCCGCTCAGTCCAAGATCGAGGCGGCCGGAGGAAAGGTCGAGCTCCCGTGCTAAATGGGATACTCAACGCGTTCCGCGTTCCGGAGCTTCGTCGCAAGCTCCTGATCACGATCGGTATCCTGGTGCTGTATCGGGTGGGTGCCTACCTGCCCGTGCCGGGCATCCCGTTCTCGGACATGCTCACGCAGTACCAGAACTCCGCTGATACGACGGGTGCCGTCGCCGTGCTGAACCTGTTCAGCGGCGGCGCGCTCTCGCGTATGTCGGTCTTCTCGCTCGGGATCATGCCCTACATCACCGCCCAGATCATCATGCAGATGATGCAGTCGGTGGTTCCCTCTCTGGGAGACATGGCCAAGGAAGGCGAGTCCGGTCAGCGCAAGATCACGCAGTACACGCGCTACCTCACGGTAGGCCTGGCACTTCTCAACGCCATCGGGTACCTGTTCCTCTTCAAGAGCGACTCGTACGGCATCAGCTGGGACTCCACTGGCGTCCCTGGCGTGCTCATGGACATCATGGTCGTCGTGACGATGCTCGCGGGCGCAATCCTCATCATGTGGCTTGGCGAGGTCATCACGCAGCGTGGTGTCGGCAACGGCATGTCGCTCATCATCTTCGCTAACATCATGAGCGGGCTTCCCACGTCCATCATCCAGTCGTTCCAGAACTCTGACAACGGCGGCATCATGACGATCCTCATCGTCGTGGTCATCCTCGCGATTATCCCGCTCATCGTCTTCATCGAGCGTGGCCAGCGACGGATTCCCGTGCAGTATGCCAAGCGCGTCGTCGGACGGCGCGTCATGGGCGGGCAGGCAACGTACCTGCCGATCAAGGTCAACACGGCCGGCGTCATCCCCATCATCTTCGCGAGCGCGCTGCTGTACTTCCCCGCGCAGATCGCCGTGTTCTTCCCTAGCATCGACTGGATGCAGACCTTCGCCAACGCCGTCTCGTCCGGCTGGGTCAACTGGATCCTCTCGGTCGTGCTCATCGTCTTCTTCGCGTACTTCTACACCTCCATGGTGTTCAACCCCGAGGAGACGGCGGACACGCTCCGTAAGCAGGGCGGCTTCATACCCGGCGTCCGTCCGGGTGCGGCCACTGCGGCTTACATCAAGTCGACGCTGAGCCATATCACGCTGCCGGGCGCACTCTTCATGGCAGTCATCGCCGTCGTGCCTTCCATCATCTTCACCTTCACGTCGAACTCGCTCATCCAGGCCTTCGGCGGAACCTCGATCCTGATCATGGTGGGCGTCGCGCTCGACACCATCTCGCAGCTCGAGAGTCAGCTCAAGACTCACGACTACGAGGGCATCTTCAAGTAGAGCTGGGAGGATATCCGATGAACATCGTTCTGCTCGGAGCCCCCGGTGCCGGCAAGGGCACCCAGGCACAGAAGCTCGTGGAGGACTTCGGCATCGCCCACATCTCGACGGGTGACCTGCTCCGTGCCGCCGTCAAGGAGGGGAGCCGGCTCGGCCGCGAGGCCAAGTCCTACATGGACGAGGGCAAGCTGGTCCCGGACAAGCTCGTCATCGACCTGGTGAAGGAGCGCCTGGACGCAGATGACGCCCAGGGCGGCTTCATCCTCGACGGGTTCCCTCGCAACACGGCTCAGGCGGTCACGCTCGACTCGGAGCTCTCCGACCTCGGCAAGTCGCTCGATGCCGCGCTGCTCGTCGATGTGGCCCCCGAGGTCATCGTCGGGCGTCTCTCGTCCCGTCGTACCTGCCGTTCGTGCGGATACACCGCTCCTGCAGGTGTGGACGTCTGCCCCGCCTGTGGCGGCGAGATGTACCAGCGTGACGACGACAAGCCTGAGACCATCCAGCATCGTCTCGATGTCTACCAGTCGCAGACGGCACCGCTCGTGGAGTACTACCTCGGTCATGGGATCCTCGTCAAGGTCGACGGCGACCGTCCCGTTGATGATGTCTACGCCGACGTGAAGGCGCGTCTTTCACTATGATCAAAATCAAGACAGCTACTGAGATCGAGGGTATGAAGCCTGCAGGCTCCCTCTCGAAGATGGCCCTTCGTCGTGTCGGCCAGATGATCGAGCCTGGCGTGTCTACGCTCGAGCTTGACCGCGCGGCCGAGGGTCTCATCCGGCTCCACGGCGGGATTCCTGCCTTCAAGGGCTACGGCGGCTTCCCTGGCACCATCTGCTCGTCCATCAACGAGCAGGTCGTCCATGGCATCCCCTCCGAGGGCGTCATCCTCGAGGAGGGCGACATCGTCTCCATCGACACGGGTGCCATCGTCGACGATTGGGTCGGGGACAACGCATGGACCTTCTTCTGCGGCGAGCCCTCCCGCGAGCAGCGCGCCCTCTGCGAGGTCACGCGCGACTGCCTCAAGGCCGGCATCAAGCAGGCCGTCCCCGGCAATCACCTCGGTGACATCGGCCATGCCGTCCAGGAGCTCGCTGAGCGTCACGGCTTCGGCGTCGTCCGTGAGTATGTGGGACACGGTGTCGGTCATGACATGCACGAGGATCCCAACGTCCCCAACTACGGCAAGGCCGGTAGGGGTGTTCGGCTCCAGGCAGGCATGGTCATCGCCATCGAGCCCATGATCACACTCGGCACCTATGAGTGTGACGTCATGCCCAACCGTTGGACCGTGGTCACCGCTGACCACAAGAGCGCTGCGCACTATGAGAACACCATCGCCATCACCGAGGACGGTCCCGTGATCCTCACCACCGATGACGAGGGCTCTTGGTGCCCGCTCGAAGGTGGGAGCGAGGCCGCAGAATAGGCCTCTTGGGGAGATTCCTTGTCGGGGTCTGCCTACAGTGGACTTGTGCTCGGTTCTTCTGTAAGATGTTCTATCGCTGTCATGGTGCGAGGAGAGGGTACGGAATTTGAGCAAACAAGACGCAATCGAGCTAGAGGGCACGGTCGTAGAGCCGTTGCCTAACGCCATGTTCAAGGTGGAGCTCGAGAACGACCACACCATCCTCTGCACCATCTCGGGCAAGATCCGAATGAACTACATCAGGATCCTCCCCGGCGACAAGGTCGTCGTAGAGATGAGTCCCTACGACCTCACGCGCGGCCGAATCACCTACCGCTACAAGTAGGGTGGGCGCGTTGCACCATTCAGCCTAGGATATTCACGCCAGCGGCTGGGCGAAGACATAAGTTCGTATCAGCGCTACCGAAAGGAAGATCGATGAAGGTACGCCCTTCGGTCAAGAAGATGTGCGACAAGTGCAAGATCGTCCGTCGCCATGGCAAGGTTTACGTCATCTGTGAGAACCCGCGCCACAAGCAGCGCCAGGGCTAGAGAGGAGCACCAGGTTGGCACGTATCAACGGCGTCGACCTCCCGCGCGAGAAGCGCGTTGAGATCGGCCTCACCTATATCTTCGGCATCGGTCGTACGACTGCCTCCAAGATCTGCGCCGAGTGTGGCGTGGACCCTGCGACCCGCGTCCGCGATCTCACTGAGGACGAGGTCACCAAGATCCGCGACTACATTGACGCTAACTACGTCGTCGAGGGTGACCTTCGCCGCAACACCAAGCAGAACATTTCCCGCATGATGGAGATCGGCTGCTATCGTGGCCTTCGCCATCGCAAGGGTCTCCCTGTCCGTGGCCAGCGCACCCACACTAACGCTCGCACCCGTAAGGGCAAGAAGCGTCAGATCGGTGCCAAGAAGAGGGTCTAAGGGAGAATACACATGGCAGTTGCTAAGAAGAGCACTCGAGTCAAGCGTTCCGAGCGCAAGAACATCGCCGTGGGCCAGGCCCACATCCGGTCGACGTTCAACAACACGATCATCTCTATCACGGACCCCCAGGGCAACGTTATTTCCTGGCAGTCCGCGGGTACCGTGGGCTTCAAGGGGTCGCGTAAGTCCACCCCGTTCGCAGCTCAGATGGCAGCCGAGGCATGCGCCAAGGCAGCCATGGAGCACGGCGTCCACAAGGTCGCCGTCTTCGTCAAGGGCCCCGGCTCCGGTCGCGAGACGGCCATCCGCTCGCTTCAGGCAGCAGGGCTCGAGGTTTCGAGCATCCAGGACAAGACCCCAATCCCGCACAACGGTTGCCGTCCGTGCAAGCGTCGTCGCGTGTAGTCAGGAAGGAACCAAGCAATGGCAGTTGATAGGACCCCTGTCCTGAAGAGGTGCAGGTCCCTTGACATTGACCCCATCGTCATGGGGATCAACAAGAAGTCGAACCGTCAGCCCAAGCGTCAGCGTCGCCAGGAGAGCGAGTACGGCCATCAGCTTCGCGAGAAGCAGAAGGCCAAGTTCATCTATGGCGTCCTCGAGGACCAGTTCCGTGGTTACTACGAGAAGGCACTCAAGCTCGAGGGTGTCACTGGCGACAACCTCATGGTCATTCTCGAGACCCGTCTCGACAACGTCGTGTTCCGTCTCGGCTTCGCCCGTACGCGCAAGGAGGCTCGTCAGACCGTCCGTCATGGTCACATCACCGTGAACGGCAAGCGTGTCGACATCCCCTCGTACCGCGTCAAGGCTGGCGACGTCGTGGCCGTTGGCGAGAAGTTCAAGGAGCTCCTTCCCATCAAGGAGTCCCTCATCTCCACCGAGCACATGGCCGTGCCTGCGTGGCTTGAGGTCGACATCGAGAAGCTCCAAGGCTCAGTCCTGCAGCTTCCCACGCGCGACCAGATCGATCTCGACATCGATGCTCAGCTCATCGTCGAGCTCTACTCCAAGTAGCCCGCACCCGGTTGGAGGTACACATGTCCGAATTCATCCGACCGCAAGTGTCGGTAGAAGAGGTCAAGAACAATCTAGCTCGCGTGACCGTAGAACCGCTGGAGCGGGGCTACGGCGACACGCTCGGCAACTCGCTCCGTCGCGTCCTGCTCTCCTCTCTTGAGGGGGCGGCCGTCGAGGCCATCCAGATCGATGGCGTGCAGCATGAGTTCCAGACGGTCGAAGGCGTCTTCGAGGACGTCACCGACATCGTTCTCAACGTCAAGGGACTCACGTTCGCCTCGATGGGAACCGGTGACGAGGCCCTGGCCAGCATCTCCATCGATGGCCCTGCAACGGTCACCGGTGGCGACTTCAAGGTCCCTGCCGAGTTCGAGCTCATCAACCCCGAGCATGTTATCTGCACGCTCGGCGAGGGAGCCCACCTCACCATGCATATGCGCATCGGTGTGGGCCGCGGCTACGTCTCGGGAGACAACAACAAGCGCGACGATGACCCTATCGGTATCATCGACGTCGACTCGCTGTTCTCGCCTGTGCGTCGTTGCGCCAAGTCGGTGGAGCCCTGCCGCGTCGGTCAGCATACCGACTACGACCGTCTCGTCCTCGAGATCGAGACCGACGGTGCCATCACGCCGAGGGATGCCGTGGTCGAGGCTGCCAACATCATCAACCAGCACATGAGCGCCTTCATGACGCTGGCCGAGGAGGATGCGCCGGAGGAGGACTCCTCCATCTTCGCCCAGGGCGAGGAGGACGATAACTCAGAGCTCGACAAGCAGATCGAGGACCTGGACCTTTCCGTCCGCTCCTACAACTGCCTCAAGCGCGCCGGCATCCACTCCGTGCGTCAGCTCGTGGAGTTCTCGGAGAACGACCTGCTCAACATCCGTAACTTCGGCGTCAAGTCGATCGAGGAAGTCAAGGACAAGCTCGAGTCGATGGGGCTGGGCCTCAAGGCCTAGCACGCTGTAGAAAACCCTTTAGGAGCAACAAGCATGAGGCACAACAAGAAGAAGGGCATGAAGCTCGGCACCGACGCGAGCCATACCAAGGCCATGAAGAGGAGCCTCGTCGGCGCCCTCCTTGCGAACGACCGTATCAAGACCACGCTTCCGCGGGCCAAGGCCATTCGTCCCGATGTCGACCGCATCATCACCTGGGCCAAGAAGGGCGACCTCAGCAGCCGTCGTAATGCCATCGCGTGGCTGGGCGATGCCGAGCTCGTTCGCGAGACCTTCGAGAAGGCCGCTCAGGGCATGTGGTCCGACCGCAACGGCGGCTACACGCGCATCATGAAGCTCGGTCCCCGCAAGGGAGACAATGCCGAGGTCGTGATCATGGAGGTCGTCACCGAGGCCGTCAAGCCCAAGGACTCTGGCAAGACCGAGGTCAAGAAGGCTGCCAAGCCGCGCAAGGCTGCCAAGAAGGCCGAGACGCCTGCCGAGGAGGCTCCCGAGCCCGAGGCCGTGGCCACCGAGGCCGCGAGCGACGCCGAGGACACCAAGTCCGAGTAGATGCGTCTGGCTCTCATGACGTAGGACCTATGAGGGAGGCCCGGCTGCTGCCGTGGCCTCCCTCTTTCATTTCACGTCCCGTAGCGGGCCGACCGCGCAAGAACCGGAGGGAGGGTCGACATGATCGAGGTCTCACATGTGAGCCTCACCTATCAGGGTGAGGCTGCCCCTGCCCTCGACGACGTCTCCCTCCGCCTGGCGCCGGGCGAGCGGCTTGGCATCATGGGCCCTAACGGCTCCGGCAAGTCCACCCTCGCACGTCTCATGAATGGTGGGCTCGCTCCCGACTCTGGCAGCGTGGTCGTGGATGGGGCCGATCCCTCGTCAAGTCGTGAGCAGGCGCGTGAGGTCGCCCGTCTCGTCGCCTTCGTCCGTCAGGACCCGACCTCGCAGATCGTCTCGTCGAACGTACTGGAGGAGGTCTGCTTCGGTCCCTGCAACCTCGGTATCCCCCAGGAAGAGGTCTTGCAGCGGGCCCGCGGGTGCATCGATGAGGTAGGCCTAGGCAGACTTTCGTCGCAGAGGGTCGACACGCTCTCGGGCGGCGAACTCGAACGTCTGGCATTGGCCGGCGTCCTTGCCATGGACCCTTCCTACCTGGTGCTTGATGAGTCGCTCTCGCAGCTTGACGAGCCATCGCGTGCTCGCCTCCGCGCGCTCGTGTCGTCGCGGGTCGCTCGCGGCATGGGGCTTGTGCAGGTGACGCACGACCTTGCTGACGTAAGGTCGCTCGATCGGGTCATCTGCCTCGTTGACGGGGCCGTCGCATGGCAGGGCGCGCCCGCGGCCCTCCTGTCCGACGAATGCCTCCTCAAGCGCTTGGGCCTCGCGTGCGACCTGCCGACCCATGTGGCCCATGCGAGGGAGATGGGGGACACGCTCGAGGCAAGACAGCTGCGTGTCACGTACGGTGGTCGCCTCGTCCTCGATGACGTCATCCTGGCCGTGAGGCCCGGCGAGGTCGTCTGTGTGTCAGGAGCTTCCGGATGTGGGAAGACGACCCTCGCTCGTGTGCTGGCAGGTGTCCAGGAGCCTGATGCCGGTGAGGCGTTCCTCGGTGACCATGCCGTCGTGCCCGGACAGGTGGGTCTTGCCTTCCAAAGGCCCGAGGACCAGCTCTTCGCGGCGACGGTTGCCGAGGACGTCTCCTATGGCCCACGCAACCTCGGGGTCTCGGATGAGGACGTGCGTGAGCGTGCGAGAGGTGCCCTCGAGGCGGTTGGGCTCGACCCAGAGACGGTCGGCAAGCGGTCTCCCTTCCTGCTCTCTGGCGGCCAGAGGAGACGTGTCGGACTCGCGGGCATCGTGGCGCTGTCGCCTCGGGCCTATGTGTTCGACGAGCCCACGGTCGGTCTCGACGCCCGTGGTAAGGCCTTCCTGCATGGCCTGGTCGAAGACCTCGCGTCGGGTGGGGCACCGGTGGTCGTCGTGAGCCATGAGGTAGGGGAGTGGAAGGCCTCCTCCGACAGGGTGGTCCGACTTCGTGGAGGGGTGCTGGTCCCATGGGAATAGCGGCTCCGTTCGGGTCATACGTCATGACGGACTCCCCGGTGCATCGCCTCGATGCGCGTGTCAAGCTCATCCTCCTGCTTGCGCTCACCGTGGTGCTCTTCGTATGCCAGGAACCTGCGCTGGTCGTCCTCTGCGCCCTTGCCCTCATCCCACTCGTGCTGATGGCAAGGGTACCTCCCGCATCCCTCGCGCGTGGCGTCCTGCCCTGCATCGTGATCCTCGCGTTCTCGTTCCTCGCGAACGCGTTCGTGCTCGATGGGTCTGCCGACGTCGTTCTCTGGGGAAGCCTCGGGCTCTCGTGGGCCGGTCTGCTGCGGGGTGCCATGGCGGTGGCGCGAATCGTGCTGCTCGTGTGCTACGCGCTCGTGGTGTCGGCCACGACCACGTCCAACGAGCTTGCCGACGGGCTCGTGTCGCTCATGATGCCATTGCGTGCGCTCCATGTGCCCGTCGGTGACATCGCCATGACCCTCTCGATCGCACTTCGGTTCATTCCTGTGACGGTCTCGGAGTTCGATCGCATCCGCGCGGCACAGAGGGCACGTGGGGCCGACTTCGAGAGGGGGTCGGTGTTCCATCGCGTCGCGCGATGGGGCTCCGTGTTCGTGCCCCTCGTGGTGTCGCTCTTCATACGTGCCGACGGCCTTGCCGATGCCATGCGCGACAGGTGCTATCAGGGTGCTGACCGGACGCGGCTGTCCCAGCCCTTGCGCCGTGCCGATGTGGTCGTGCTCGTGGTGGGGGTCTTGGCCTGCTGCGGCGTCTGCCTGCTCGTAGGCATCTCGGCATGGGTGGTGCGCTGATGGGCATGCCAGAGGATCATCGCGAGGTCCCCGAGATGCTGTCGGCCCTTCGCGCCGCCTGGTCGGCGGTGCCGCACGAGGCCCCGCGTATCGGAGGCAAGCCGGCTGCGGCCATGCTCGTCCTCTTGCTCGGATATCGAGGGGCTGGCTTTGCGGGTTATGCCGAGCAGCCTGGACAGCGCACGGTGGCCGGTCAGCTCAGGCAGGCGCTCGAGACCTATCTACGTCGTCCCGTCGACATCACGTGCGCTGGGCGCACGGATGCTGGCGTCCATGCGCTCGCACAGTATGTGAGCCTGCCTGTCACGGAGGCCGAGCTCGGCATCCAGGGCAGGAGCCTGCTCCGTGGGCTCACGGCGCTCACCCCCGACGACCTGTCCGTCATGCGGGCCTATCGCGCCGAGGTCGGCTTCTCCGCACGATTCGACGCGCTCTCGAGGACATACCGATACCGCATCAGCGCCGGCCCGTCCCGCCCGGTGCTCGCCTGGGACCATGCCTGGTGGCTCAAGGGGAGGCTTGACGTCGATGCCATGGCGCGGGCCTCAAAGGTGCTCGTGGGCGAGCATGACTTCGCGAGCTTCTGCAAGACGTCCTCCGCGTTAGGCCGTCCGACCTGCCGGTATGTCAGCGACCTGTCGGTGGGAGAGGTCGACGAGTGCGGCGAGCGCCTCATCGCGATCGACGTCTGCGGCAATGCCTTCCTCCATTCCATGGTGCGCACCATCGCGGGCACGCTCGTCGAGGTGGGCTCCGGCCGCCGATCGGTCGAGTGGGTCTCCGAGGCGCTCGCGGCCTGCGACCGCCGCGCTGCGGGTCCCTGCGCCCCGGCCCGCGGGCTCACCTTCGTCGCGGTGGACTATCCCTCGGACTCGCTCGTTCCCTGGAAGTAGGCATATCCCATGGACATCATCATCGACGCCCTTTCCGACGGCGTCATAGACACGCTCAAGCTCGTTCCCTTCCTCCTCGCGACCTATGTGGTCATGGAGCTGCTGGAGCATGGCGCATCTGCTGCCAGCGAGCGCTTCGTGCGTGATGCGGGCCATGCCGGCCCTGTGGTGGGAGCCGTCCTCGGTGCCCTGCCGCAATGCGGGTTCTCGGCCATGGCAGCGACGCTCTATGCCGGTCGCGTGGTCACGTTGGGCACGCTGCTGGCCGTGTTCCTCTCGACCAGTGACGAGATGCTGCCTGTCTTCATCGCCAGCCAGGCCCCACTCTCGACGATGGCGGCCATCCTGGGGTCGAAGGTCGCGCTGGGCCTCGTGGCGGGCCTCGCGATTGATGCGGTGCTCCGCGCGCTCCATCGGGCGGGGGATGGGCACATCCACATCCATGAGCTCTGCGAGCGTGCGCACTGCCACTGCGAGGAGGAGGACGAGAAGGGCCATGGGGCTGACGAGGACGCGTCGGAAGGCGACGCCACCTCGTGTGGGACCTGCGTCCATGACGGCCACGAGCATGGGTCCTCGCATGTCCGTGCATGGTCGGTCGTGAGGAGCGCCCTCGTGCACACCTTGCAGGTGAGCTTCTTCATCCTGCTGGTGAGCGTCGCACTCGACATCGTGATCTCGCTCGTGGGGACGGATGCCTTCGCGGCCGTGGCAGCCCAGCATCCCGTCCGCGCCACGCTCCTTGCGGGGCTGGTCGGGCTCATTCCCAACTGTGGGGCCTCTGTCGCCATATCGGAGCTCTATCTCACGGGCTCCTTGGGGGCCGGGGCCATGTTCGCGGGGCTGTCGGTCTCTGGTGGCGTGGGCCTGCTCGTCCTGTTCCGCACCAACTCGAGCGCGCGCGAGAACCTGCTCATCATGGTCCTGCTCTATGCTATCGGTGTCACGGCGGGCCTCCTGGTGGGGGCCCTGGGCATCACCTTCTAGGGTGGTCGGGGATGTTGAAGGGGCGCAAGGCGATGGGTCGCGAACGCTATCAGAGGCCTGACGACCCGCGGGGCTCCTCGGGGCACCGTACGGTAGGTGCCGTCGTCGTGCTCCTGGTGCTCGTCATAGGCGGCATCCTCGGGGGTCTCTGGCTGTGGGACAAGGCCAACGATGACTCCAAGGTCGGGAGCCATGACCTCGCCCAGGCGGCGACGGCGAGCGCGACGGCGGCGACGGCCCCGTCGGGCACGCACCTCTCGACCGACGCATTCTCCAACCTCCTCGTCCTCACGGTGGATGACACCTCTGCAGGGAACCCCTCCCTCCAGGGGGCCTATCTCCTCGTCCTGGACACGACCGCTTCGAAGGGCACGCTCGTCACCCTGCCGACCGCCATGTCCGTCGATGCGGGCTCAGGAGGGCAGACCCTGGCGCAGCTCTTCTCGTCCGAGGGTTCCGCCTCATGCGTGGTGCCCCTCGCCGAGGCGACGTCCGTGTCGGTCTCACATGTGGTCGAGATGGACGTGTCGAGCTGGGACACGCTATGGGGGATGCTCAAGGACGGGGCCTCGGCATCCGACCTCATGTCGCAGGCGACGGGCCTCGTCTCCTCGATGCGCACGGACATGGACGCGACGTCGCTGCTCTCGTACATGCAGGAGGTCAGGGGCGTCGGGAGGGCGAACCTGTCCGAGGATGACCTCACGTCCTCCGGGGGCTCGACCGCGAACGTCGATGCCACGCAGCTCGGCATGGCGGTGGGGACGCTCGTCGCGGACGAGTGAGCCGCTCGGTCCCGTCGGCCTTGGCTCGCGTGCGGATTTCTCCTGGAATCAGGCAGGCATCACGCTTGCTGCAACCGTTCCCCCCTGCCGTGCTGATACCCTTTCCACTGATGGCATCAATGGCTGACGGTAGGAGGGCTGCTCCTTGTCTCGTGTCTCTACGCACACCCCTCGGGTCACGGTCATCATGCCCGTCTATAACGTCGACCGCTACGTCGGTCGCGCCATCGAGAGCATCCAGAACCAGACCCTTTCCGACTTCGAGCTCCTCGTGGTCGATGACGGGTCCACCGACCGCAGCGGCGAGGTGGCAGACCGAATCGCCGAGCAGGACATCCGTATCGACGTCATCCATACCGAGAACCAGGGCGCCGCTCGCGCCCGTAACGTCGCGCTCGACCGGGCCCGCGGCACGTATGTCGCCTTCATCGACGGCGATGACTGGCTCGACCCAGGCGCCTTGGCCGAGCTCGTCTCGATAGCCGACACCAACGACCTCGAGCTCGTGGTCGCGGGCTTCTTCATCGAGACCTTCTATGGCAACGGTGACCAGCATACGACCGAGGTCAAGTCCCAGCCGTCGCAGGTCTTCTCGACGCAGCAGGAGTTCCGCACGCAGGCCTGGCGCCTGTTCGACCAGAACCTCCTATATCCGCCCTGGAACAAGCTCTACCTGCGCAGCCGCATCGAGGAGCTTGGGCTCCGATTCAAGCCGACCTTCTGGGACGACTTCCCCTTCGTCCTCGACTTCATCCGAGATGTGAGTCGGGTGGGGGTCACCGAGAAGCCGTACTACCATTTCATCCGACTCAGGGCCGAGAGCGAGACGAGCCGCTGGCGCGACAACATGTACGAGAAGCGCGAGGAGGAGCACGGCTGGATGCTCGACCTCTACGAGCACTGGGGGCTCTCTGGTGACCCTGCGAGCATGGAGGTCGTGCAGCGACGTTACATCGAGCGCCTCGTGGGGTGCATAGAGAACGTCTGCGAGCCGAGCTGCACGCTCAGCACCACCGAGAAGCGCGCGCTCATCGCCAAGATGATCTCGACCGATCGCGCCCAGCTCGCGGTGGAGGTCGCCCATCCCCAGTCCAAGATGATGAGTGCGATGCTCGTACCGATACGTCGCAAGGACGCCGCGATGGCCCTCACGGAGGGCCAGGTCATCTCATACGTCAAGCGTCATAACACGAAGCTCTTCGCCACGCTCAAGGCCAATCGCTAGCGGTCGGCCTCGTCGCCGGTCATGACCCAGGCGCATGCGTCCTGGCAGAGCCGTCCCTCCTCGTCGAGTGGGGCGGAGGTGAGGAGTACCCTCCCCTCCGGGAGCGTGCATGGCTGCCTGCCGAAGTTCGCGAGGCAGGCCCAGCCGTTCGCACGTCGGTAGGCGATGACGCCGCCCTCGAGACCTTCCGCGCCGTCGGGGGCACCTGACGGCGCATCCTCATCGAGCCACTGGAAGTCGTTCATCCGGGCGAGGTCGTCCGTGGGGTTCCTGAGGGTGTGACGCAGGCGGAGCGCCTCGCGATAGAAGGCGAGTGTCGAGCTCTCGTCAGACGACTCGACGTCGACGGCGTCCCCGCCGAACCAGGACGGCTGGGGGAGGTGCGGGCCAGTGGCCTCTCGACCGTCCTGCGCCGTCCGAGGGGAGAACCCGAAACTGCCTCCGAGGCCGAACTCGTCGTCCGCATGTGCCAGGCAGGGGGCGTCCGAGGACGTCCACGGAAGCGGGACCCGGCATCCGTCACGTCCCTTGAAGGTCGCGGCCTGTACGGAGCAGGTGGCGGTGGGGTCCTCGAGGCAGTCCCAGGGCAGGTCGGCGACCTCGAAGAGGCCGAGCTCCTCTCCCTGCCAGAGGTAGGCCGAGCCCGGGAGTGCCAGCTCGAGGAGGAGTGCCGCACGTGCCCTCCTGAGCCCGAGTGCGCGATCCTCGTGGTAGCTCCTGCCGTCGCGCGTGAGCCAGTCCTTCGCAAGCTGATGGAAGGCGGTCCCCTCGACCTGGGGGAGGGCATAGCGCGAGGTGGCCCTCACCATGTCATGGTTGGAGAGGACCCAGGTGGATGTGGAACCTGCCCTCCTGCCGCTGGCGACGCCCGCCTCGATGGCGTCATGGAGCCCATCGCGGCTCCAGAGGCTCTTCGCGAAGTCGAAGTTGAACACCTGGCCGAGCTCGTCGGTGCTGGCGTAGAGGTACTGACGCTCCGGCTCGACCCATGCCTCGCCCACGGCGAACCGGCGGGGCTCGTACTCGTCCAGGACGCGTCTCCAGGAACGGTAGATGTCATGCAGCTCGTTACGGTCGTAGAGCGGGTGGCTCCCATCGATGGGAAGCCATGACTCCCCGACCGCGTCCCAGCGGTCGAGCTCCTCGACGGGACGGTCGAGGTCCTTCGCGAGACCATGTGCCACGTCCACGCGGAACCCATCCGTCCCGTGGTCGCACCAGAAGCGCAAGGTCCTCTCGAAGTCGGCGCGCACCTCGGCGTTGTCCCAGTTGAGGTCTGGCTGCTGCCAAGCGAACAGGTGCAGGTACCACTGGCCGTCGGGGGTGCCGTCGGACATGGTCTCGGGCATGCGTTCCCAGGTCGATCCCCCGAAGTGCGAGGTCCAGGTGGTCGGGGGCTCCTCCCCGTGTTCCCCGAGACCGTCACGGAAGAGGTAACGGTCCCTTGCGGGCGAGCCCGGGGGAGAGGCGATGGCCTCCCTGAACCAGGGGTGGAGGCGTGAGGTGTGGTTGGGCACGAGGTCGACCACGACGCGGAGGCCTCGCGCATGGGCTGCTGCCGTGAGGGCATCGAAGTCGTCGATGGTCCCCAGGCGTGGGTCGATGGCCCGATAGTCCTCGACGTCATAGCCGCCGTCTGCGAGCTCGCTCGGATAGAAGGGGGTGAGCCAGAGGGCGTCGACCCCCAGGTCTGCGAGGTAGTCGATCTTCGAGGTGATCCCGGCGAGGTCGCCGATGCCGTCGCCGTCGGAATCCTTGAACGACCGGGGGTAGACCTCGTACACGACCGCCTGGGCCCACCAGTTCTCGTCGGTGGCCTGTCCCATGGAATCCATGGCGCTCCTTTCTGCATGCTCGTAAGAGGTTCAAACAAATAACGTCGATATTCTTATCATAGATGAGGCGTCCATCCGTCAAGAACTCAAAGTTTTACCTACTAATTTCTGAGATTTAAATGGACAGCTCGTTTACCAGGTGCAATACCGCTCGTTGTCAAAATCCTACCATTGAGCCGAAAACATGTTCAAACAAATTACGCATGACTTAGAGTGTAGACGTTCAAACAACAGAGTCAACGAGGAGCGCGCTCCTCAGAGGACAGGAATCAGGGTGGGGCCACAGGTCCTGCCTAGGCGGTATCAACAGGGAGGAAGACATGGGCGCTAACGGATTGAACCAGAGCATGAGCAGGAAGCAGTTCGTGATGCTGGGAGGTGCCGTCCTCGCGGGGCTCGGCCTCAGCGCATGTGGCGGCTCCGGCTCCTCGACGAGCTCGAGCACGACAAGCTCCACCACGGCCGCGGCCACGGGAACGGTCTACTACCTCAACTTCAAGCCGGAGGCCGACGAGCAGTGGCAGGCGCTCGCGAAGACCTATACCGACCAGACGGGCGTCGAGGTCAAGGTCGTCACCGCAGCCTCCGGAACCTATGAGGAGAAGCTCAAGAGCGAGATGTCCAAGAGCTCTGCGCCGACGCTCTTCCAGGTCAGCGGCTATGTCGGACTCGAGAACTGGAAGGAGTACTGCGCCGACCTCTCGGGCACCGACATCTACAACCAGCTCACCGACACCAACCTGGTGCTCAAGGAGGACTCGAAGGTCGACGCCATCGGCTACGTCGAGGAGTACTTCGGCATCATCTACAACAAGACCCTGCTCACGAAGGCGGGCTACTCCGAGTCCGACATCACGAGCTTCGCCACGCTCAAGAAGGTCTGCGACGACATCCAGGCCCGCAAGGACGAGCTCGGCGTGAAGGGTGCCTTCACGAGTGCCGGCATGGACTCGAGCTCGAGCTGGCGCTATACCAACCACCTCGCTGACATTCCCCTGTACTACGAGTTCAAGGAGGACAACGTCACCAACCCCGATTCGATCAAGGGCACCTACCTCCCCAACTACAAGGACATCTTCGACCTCTACATCACGGACAGCACCTGCGACAAGGCGTCCCTCTCGGCCAAGACCGCTGATGACGCCACGAGCGAGTTCGTGAACGGCGAGGCCGTCTTCTATCAGAACGGCACCTGGGCCTATGACGACATCAAGGCCCTCGGCGACGACACCTTCGGTCTCCTCCCCATCTACATCGGCGTGACCGGCGAGGAGAAGCAGGGCATCTGCGCGGGTACCGAGAACTACTGGTGCGTCAACACCGAGGCCTCCGAGGATGACCAGAAGGCAACGCTCGACTTCATGAACTGGGTCGTCACCTCTGACGAGGGCACCAAGTCGCTCGCCGACGACATGGGATTCAACTGCCCGTTCAAGAGTGCGAAGGCGGCCTCGAACCCGCTCGTCAAGATCGCGAACACGGTGAACTCCTCCAAGACCCCCGTCTCGTGGGCATTCTCCGTCCAGCCGGGCGACGAGTACCGCAAGACCCTCGCCAACGCGCTCACTGCGTATGCCGCAGGTGGCACATGGGATGACGTCAAGGTCGCCTTCGTGGACGACTGGGCGACCGAGAAGGCGGCCTCTGCGTCCGCATAGGGCCTGGGGAACCGCATCTCATCCATGTCATGAGAGGGGAGGGGCGCAGCGTGCACGTCGTCTGCGCCCCTCCTTCCGGAAGGAGACCAAATGTCCAAGGTGCTGAAGAAATGGTGGCCGCTCTTCGTGCTTCCGACCGCCCTGTCGTTCGTCTTCGGGTTCGTGATTCCGTTCGTCCAGGGGACGTACCTCTCGTTCTGCCAGTTCAAGGTCATCAGCGACACGACGTTCGTGGGGCTGCGCAACTACGTTGACGCCCTCTCCGACTCGCAGTTCATGAGCTCGTTCGGCTTCACGGCGCTGTTCGCCGTGACGGTGACGGTGCTCGTGAACGTGTTCGCCCTCGCCATCGCGCTCGCCCTCACGCGCAACCGTCTCAGGGGAACGAACGCCTACCGCACGGTGTTCTTCATGCCCAACCTCATCGGTGGCATCGTGCTCGGCTACATCTGGCAGATCCTCATCAACTGCGTCCTGTCCAACGTGGGCGCGGACCTCCTCGCGCTCAACACGGTGGCCGGCTATTGGGGCCTCGTGCTGCTCACGCTCTGGCAGCAGGTCGGCTACATGATGATCATCTACATCGCTGGCCTGCAGTCGATCCCGACCGACTATATCGAGGCCGCAAAGGTGGATGGTGCCAACGCCTGGAAGACGCTCTGGAAGGTCAAGATCCCCAACCTGATGCCCACGATCACCATCTGCCTGTTCCTCACCATCACGAACGCCTTCAAGCTCTTCGACCAGAACCTCGCGCTCACGGGAGGTGACCCCAACCACTCCACCGAGATGCTGGCACTCAACATCTACAACACGTTCTACTCGCGCGTCGGGGCCAAGTGGATGGGCATCGGCCAGGCCAAGGCGGTCATCTTCTGCATCCTGGTCGTCGCGATCTCGCTCATCCAGCTCAGGGCGACGAAGTCCAAGGAGGTGCAGCAGTAATGGGAACCAAGAGGTCATCAGCTGTCGCGTCGGGCAAGGGCATCGGTCGCGAGAAGCTCACCAACCGCATCATCAGCATCTTCTTCGCGGTGCTCTCACTCGCCTGGATCTACCCCATGGTCATGATCTGCATCAACTCCTTCAAGCAGGAGTCGGCGATCAACACCAGCAGCGTGTTCGACCTGGTCACGGGGGACACCTTCGCGGGAGTCGCGAACTATATCACGGCACTCACCAAGCAGGGGTTCGCCTCGGCGTTCGGGTACTCGCTCGTCATCACGGTCACGTCGGTGGTGCTCATCCTCGTCTGCTGCTCGATGTGTGCCTGGTACGTCGTGCGCGTCAACAACCGCTTCTGCAAGGTGCTCTATCTCCTCTTCGTCTTCTCGATGGTCGTGCCCTTCCAGATGCTCATGTTCACGCTCTCCAACCTGGCTGACACGCTGGGGCTCAACACGCCCTTCAACATCTGCTTCATCTATCTGGGATTCGGTGCCGGGCTCGCGGTGTTCATGTTCTCGGGCTTCGTGAAGACCATTCCCACCGAGATCGAGGAGGCGGCCATGATCGACGGCTGCAGCCCGGTCCAGACGTTCTTCCATGTGGTCCTCCCCATCATGAAGCCGACGTACATCTCGGTGGGGATCCTCGAGACCATGTGGGTGTGGAACGACTACCTCCTGCCCTACCTCGTGCTCGACACCACCAAGTACAAGACGATCCCCATCCTCATCCAGTACTTCCGCGGTGGCTACGGCAGCGTGGAGCTGGGGCCGATGATGGCCTGCATCATGATGGTCATCATCCCGATCGTGGTCGTCTATCTCATCTGCCAGCGTTACATCATCAACGGTGTCGTCGCAGGTGCCGTCAAGGGCTGAGGGCCCGTACGGACAGGTCGTATCAGGGATCATGTAGCATCCATGCACGGGCATGCGATGCCTTACGGAAGGAACGCACAATGGCTGAGGTCGTGCTCAACAAGCTGAAGAAGGTCTATCCCAAGGAGACGGTCAAGAAGTCCCGTCGTCGCCGGAAGTCTGCCGACGAGCCCGAGAGGAAGAGCAACCTCCAGGTGACCGACGAGGGCGTGGTGGCGGTGCAGGACTTCAGCCTCACCGTCCATGACAAGGAGTTCGTCGTGCTCGTAGGTCCCTCGGGCTGCGGGAAGTCCACGACGCTGCGCATGGTGGCCGGCCTGGAGGACATCTCCTCCGGCGAGCTCACCATCGATGGCAAGGTGATGAACGACGTGGCGCCCAAGGACCGCGACATCGCCATGGTGTTCCAGAGCTATGCCCTGTACCCCAACATGACGGTCTACGAGAACATGGCCTTCACGCTGAAGCTCAAGAAGATCCCCGAGGCCGAGATAGACGCGAAGGTGCGGTCGGCGGCCGAGACCCTTGGCATCACCGACTACCTGGACCGCAGGCCCAAGGCCCTCTCGGGAGGCCAGCGCCAACGTGTGGCCATCGGTCGCGCCATCGTGCGTAACCCGAAGGTGTTCCTCATGGACGAGCCCCTCTCGAACCTCGATGCCAAGCTCAGGAACCAGATGCGCACCGAGCTCATCAAGCTCCGCCATGAGATCGACGGCACCTTCATCTACGTCACGCACGACCAGACGGAGGCCATGACGCTGGGCGACCGCATCGTCATCATGCGCGACGGGTTCATCCAGCAGATCGACACCCCCCAGGAGGTCTTCAACCATCCTGCGAACCTCTTCGTGGCCGGGTTCATCGGCGTTCCGCAGATGAACTTCTTCGACGCGGAGCTCGAGCACATGGACGGCAGCTATTCCCTCAGGACGGCGTTCGCCCAGGTCGATCTCGCCCCCGAGACATGCCGGAGGCTCGCGGCCACGGGTGCCGAGGGGGGCTCGGTCCGAGCGGGCGCGCGCCCCGAGCAGATCGAGCTCGCCCCGGCGAACGAGCCTGGCGCCCTGTGCGGCACCGTGGACGTCTCAGAGCTCATGGGCTCGACGGTCCACGTACATGTGGACGTGGCGGGCAACGACTTCGTCCTCGTCATCCCCACGGTCGACTTCGACCGCGATGCCGCCGGCTCGTTTGCCCGCGGCGACGAGATCTGGTTCAAGTTCGAGCCGGATGCCGTCCACCTCTTCGACCAACAGACCGAGAGGAACCTCATCTAGCAAGGCGCCTCCCAGTCCGTTCGTGACCTGTTCCCTTCGGCGCCCCCTCCTTCCGGAGCCGGTGGGATAGGCCGGCCCCCGTGCGAAACCTGTCTTCGCACGGGGGCCAACTTGTGCGTGGGTGTCTGCGGGCCTAGCGGTGCGAGACGGTACGGTAGCGGAAGGAGTCGGGATGGCTCCTCGTCTCCGTGTACTCGACCATGATGCCGTTCGTGTCGAAGGCGTTGTTGTCGAGGACGGCCACGCAGTTGTAGGAGCCGAGGTCGAGGTGGACCTTGTCGAGGTCGGTCGCAAGCTGCACCGTGATCGTCCGCTTGCTCGTGACGATGTGGGTGCCGAGGTCCTCCTCGAGGTAACGATAGATGGACTGGGAGGCGATCTGGGGCGTGAGGCCCGGGACGGTCGAGGCGAGGAAGTAGTTGAAGTCGATCTGCTTGCTCACGCCGTCGAGCTTGCGCACCCTGACCACGTGGACGAGCTTCGTGCCTGGCTCGAAGCCCGTGGTGCGTACGAGGTCGTCAGCGCAGGTGACGTTCTCGAACAGGATGACGTCGGTCGAGGGGACGCAGCCGTTGCTCCGCGCGTACTCCTCGAACGACTCGACCCCGATGAGCGAGCCGCGGGCGAGCTTGGCCACGGGCTGCCAGATCACGCGCACGCCCTTGCCGTGGAGGGGCTGCACGTAGGCCTCGTCGGCAAGCATCTGCAGGGAGCGCCTGAGGGTGTTGCGAGAGCAGGAGTAGGCGGCGACGAACTCCTTCTCGGTCGGAAGGAACGTCTGGTAGGCATAGGTGCCATCAAGAATCTTCCTCTTGATGTCGAGGTAGATGTCTCCAAATACGGCCTTTGGCATGACGGCCCCCAGACGGATGCTCGAGACGGTACCTCGAGGGACAAGACGTGCATACAACTACGGTAAAGTAATGTACCACAGCCCCATGGTGGGGTTGTGGCACAACCGTAGGTCGGGGACGTCGCATCGTCTGGCTGGGGTCATGCCGACGGGCCCCATGCATGTGGCAGATGCCTAGCGCATCGCCTTGACCTTCTCCGAGATCTCCACGAGCTCCTCGTGCGAGAGCTTGGGCAGGTTCTCGAGCTTGTCGAGGTACTCGGAGAGCGTCTCGCTCTGCTGGGCCTGTGCGACCTCGCTGTAGTAGTCGACGATGACGCCGGTGAGGATGGCGATCACGATGACCGCATAGAACGACAGCAGCACCGAGACGACCTTGGCCAGCAGCGACGTCACGCAGATGTCGCCAAAGCCCACCGTGGTCACCACGGCATAGCAGTACCAGAGGGCGTCACCATAGTTGGTGATGTCGGGCTCGAAGAGGTCTATGAGGAAGGCCGAGAAGAACACGAGGCCGATAAAGCCCCAGAGGATCTTGTCGGCGTGGGAACGCTTCAGGATCACGTTGAGCACATGCAGCGAATGAAGCATCTGTGCCTCCCTAGACGAGGACCTCGTGGTCGTTGCGCACGCAGACCAGGCTGGCCTGGGGCACGTCGCAGAGGCGCGCGATGCGGTCGCACTTGGCCATGAGCATGAAGAACACGTCGGCGCGGTCGATGTGGCAGAGGGTCTCGAGGTTGCCCTGTCCCTTGGCGATGACGACGTCGGCGTCGAAGATGGCATCGTGACAGGCCGCAGAGACGTGCGAGAGGGGCGTGCCGGCGGTGCGGGACGTGTCGCCGTTGGTGATGACGCGGGCGACCTCTCCCATCCCGGCCTGGTCCGCGTCGACCATGGTGACGTCATTCAGGATCGGGAGCGCCCGGACCACATACGTGATGTCGAGGGCGGGCACCTCCCGGTGGAACTCCTCGAGCAGCAGCTTGTCGAAGGCGACCTCGCCGCAGTTGTCCGCAAGGTAGACGAGGGAGTCGGCTGCGCGGACGGCCTCGACGAGGGCGGGGGTGTCATCGAGCTCGAACGAGAGGGACGGCGCGGAGCGCACCAGGTCGGCCACCTTCGCCTCGTCGAAGACGACGCCGGGCCCGAAGTCGATGAGGTTGCCGATGGCCGCGATGCGCAGGGCCATCTGGGCCGGGTCGTCGGCGCCTGAGACCAGGGACCGTGCCTCGTCATAGAGCGAGAGCGTGACCTCGTTGTAGTGGCGCTTCGTGTCGACATAGGGGTCGTCGGTCCCGAGGATGGGCGTGATGGCCTTCCAGATCTCACCCATCGACTCGGGGTTGTCCTCGTAGCGGTCGACGTCGTCATAGGAGGAGATGGCGTCCGTGGCGGCTGCCACGGCGGCGGCCTCCTGCTCGTCCGGGAGGTCGATGAAGGACGCGATGTTGTGGACGGCGCGGATGTTGCACCGCTTGCAGGCCTCGTTCACGGGAACTCCTCCGATGTGTCGTGTGTCGTCCGTGATTGTACCGCAGGTGGCTGGCCCGAGGCATAGGTTGGGCGGAGGAGGGTAGATAGCTAGCGTCGCGTCGGCACAAGGCAGGCGCAGCGCTCGCCCGGGGCATCCGCCCGTCAGGTGCGGGCCACCCCAAGACGGGAGCTCCCATGTCCAACCAAGGCAAGAAGGTCAAGGCCCACTACCGCGGGACGCTTGATGACGGCACGCAGTTCGACAGCTCGTACGACCGTGACGAGCCCATCGAGTTCACCTGCGGTGCCGGCCAGATGATCGCCGGCTTCGACGACGCCGTGGTCGACATGGAGGTGGGCGAGAAGAGGACCGTGCATCTCGAGCCTGCCGATGCCTACGGTGAGGTGCGCGAGGACCTCGTGGTGGAGTTCCCCATCGACCAGGTCCCCAATGCCGACGAGCTCACGAAGGGCGACCACGTCTATCTGCAGGGTCCTGGCGGTCAGCCCATCCCCGCCGCCATCGTGGAGGTCACGGACGACCATGTCACCGTCGATGCCAACCACGAGCTGGCCGGCAAGGCCTTGAACTTCGACATCGAGCTGGTCGAGGTCGAGGACTAGGGAACCGAAGGTTCCTCCTGTGCACACCCGCGTCGGCCGCCGGGGACGATCCCATCCTCGGCGGCCGAGCTGTGGAGATGCCGAATGTTGCTTGTGGGTGACCAGGTCTCCGAGGTGACAGGAACCGATTAGACTATTGCCATATCAGACCACGGGCCGTGGTGGATGCCATGGGATGGCACCGCTCGAGCGGCGACTTGGTCCACGTCCTGAGTGACATCAGGCGATACACGGAGGTACGAGGATGAGGGCACCAAGACTACCCAAGGCCGTCTGGATTCTGATGGCGATGGCCATGCTGGTGGCGCTCTCGCTGCCGTCCGTCGCGATGGCGGGTGACCCCTCGTCGACCGTCGCGGATGGCTCCTCCTTGACGACGGCCTCCTCCGCGAGCGCCGTGACGGTGGACGATAAGCTAGTCCAAACATCGGACTATTCGGCAGACGGAAGACTGGCCACTGCGACCCATGAGGTCACCCTTACCAACACGTCCGATGTGGATGTTGCCGACTATAAGCTTTACGACACACTGGTCAACGGCACCTATTTAGGTAATAGCATCGCGGTCGTTTACCCCACTGATGCCACGGTGACCTATGCCACCGCCGGGCCTGCCACGACGGGCACCTTCACGGTGGACAACATCTCCGCGAAGGGCACCGTCACCTTCACCTACCAGGCAAGGATCGACGTCTCGGCGCTCGGCGCATCCAACCAGCTCAAGCCTGCGGACTCCACGTGGAACCTCACCAACACCCGCGTGACCGGCAACAGGGAGACCGCTGCTGATACGAGCTCGCTCAATGTGGGCGATGACGCATGGTATCTGGTCGAGATCGACAACAGCGAGGGCACACAGGCCGTCTCTGTCGCCGACGCCACGCTGACCGACACGTTCTCCAACCTCACCTACCTGGGCGCGGGCACGGTGAGCAGTGGTAGCGTGAGTACCGATGGTTCCACCGTCACCTTCACCCCGGCTGCCGACGTGGCCGCAGGCGACAAGGTCCAGATCTGGCTCCATTACGCCGTGGCTTCCTCGGCGACCGACGCCTCGGGTGGTACCGCTTCCTCGCCTGCTGACATGGTGGAGAGCACGGTGGCGACCAACGGCCGCGCCACTACGACCGACACCCCGGTCGTGACCGTGGCGCTTGCCAAGACCCTCGACACTGTCGCCTACAACAACGACGGCAGCGCGACCCTCTCCTACACGCTCACGCTCAAGAACACGTCCGAGTCCATCGCGACAAACTACCAGGTTGCCGACACCATGAGCAGCGGCTCGATCAACGACGACTACACGGCCAGTGATGGCACCCAGAGCATCACGGGGCAAGTCGGTTTGGATGGCAGCGTGTTCACCATCGCCACGATAGCCCCTACCACCGGCACCGTGAGCATCTCCTACCGGGTCACCGTGCCTGCGGCCGACATGGGCAAGCAGATCTCCAACCAGGCGAAGCCCGCTGACGCGACCTGGAACCTCTCCAGGTCCCGTGTGGCTGGCGAAGACTCCGAGACGAGCATCGACGACAGCTCGCTGTCCGTGGGCGATGACGTGTGGTATCTCGTGGAGGTCGACAACACCGCGGGCGCACAGTCCGTCTCGGTTGCCGACGCTACCGTGACCAGCACGTTCTCTGGCCTCACCTACCAGGGTGCGAGCACGAGTGATGGTACGGTCGAGTCTGATGGCAATGGGAACCTGACCTTCACGCCAGGCGCCGACGTGGCCGCTGGTTCCAAGGCCCGAGCCTGGCTCCACTTCACGGTGAGCAACGCCGCCACCGTAGTCTGCACCTCCTCTACCAACTCGCACGCATCCGTGACCGAGCAGTCGACGGTGAAGGTCGACGCTGCCAAGGACATCAGCAGCGTGACCTACGACTCGGACGGCACTGCTGCCGTGGCGTATACGGTGACGCTCACGAACGAGTCCGACGTGCCGGCCGACGGCTACCGGCTTGCCGATGCGCTGACGGGCGGCACCGTGGACGAGAACAGCTGGTCCGTCACGGGTACGGACAACACCGTGACCTACGAGAGTGACGTCTTCACCATCGGCACCATTCCTGCCCAGTCCAGCGTCACCCTCACCTATACGGCCACCATGGGGAACTCCTCCGACCTCGGGGTCACCGATGTCAACGAGGCCAAGTCCGCTGGGTCCGCATGGGACCTCACCGATACACGCGTGACCGGCGATGGCTCCGAGACGAACGCGAACGACACCATCTGCGTGGGCGAGGACGTGTGGTACCTCATCACAGTCGACAATACCGAGGGCACCGAGAACATCTCCGCCGCCGACGCTACCGTGACCGATGCCTTCGCCAACCTCACCTACGTGGGCGCGGGCACCGCGACCCAAGGCAGCGTCAGCGACAATGGCACGACCGTCACCTTCGCACCCGGCGAGGTGGCCGCTGGCAGCAAGGCCCAGGTCTGGCTCCACTTCTACGTGGCGAGGTCTGCCACCCATAGCTCCGAGGCCGCCTACAATCCCAAGCTTGCAGGCGTCTTCGTGAACACTGCCAAGGCCGATGGCCACGCAGCGGCCACGAACGACCCCGTGGCGCACGTGGACTCCAAGAAGGAGGCCACCAAGGTCACCTACAACACGGATGGTACGGCCACCGTGGACTACAAGGTCACCCTCACCAACGCCCGCAATGGTGTGGTCAATGACTACGCGTTCGTCGATGGGCCCGCCAACGCCAGCATCGATGTCACGAGCATCAAGGGCGCGACGTTCGACAACGGCGACTTCGTCGTGGACCAGATCGCTGCAAGGGCGACGCAGGTCGTGACCTATACGGCTACCATCCCTACCTCCGAGCTCAACGCGACCAACCTGGTGAGCCGCCTCGGCTCCATGTGGAGCCTCGATGCGACCCGTGTGGGCTCCGATGGCGCGACCTCCGAGGCCACCGGCGTGCTCTTCTCGGGAGACACCGTCTGGTACCTCGTTGAGGTCGATAACACCGCTGACACCACCGACACCGATGTCATCTCTGCCGCCGATGCCGCGGTGACCGACACCTTCTCCAACCTCACCTATGTCGGCTCCGGCCAGGTCAAGGTGGTCGACCAGAACGGCGACGACGTCTCGGGGGCCACGCTTGGCACCGTGACGTCGAGCGGCACCTCGACGGTCACCTTCGCGCCCGGCGAGGTCGCTGCGGGCACCAAGGCCCAGGTATGGTTGCAGTTCGCCGTGGCCGGCAGTGCCACCGACAGCACGGATGCCAGCTATCAGTCTGGCCTTGCCGGTACGGTGGCCGACACCGCCAGCGCCAGCGGTACCAGCATCGTCGTGACCTCCCCGGTCGCAACGGTCAACGTAGACAAGGACGTGCAGAAGGTCTCTTACGGCGCGGACGGCACGACGGCCACCACGACCTACAAGGTGACCCTCACCAATGCGTCCGATGTCAGCGTGAGTGACTACCAGCTCTCTGATGCCCTCACCAATGGCACATACGTCGACGGGAGCATCGCTGGCATCGTCGCGAGCGACGGCAGCACGCCTGCCGTGAGACATGCTGGCACCACGTCTGCCAGTGGCGCCTTCACGGTGAGCGACCTCCCTGCCGGCAGCACGGTGACCTTCACCTACCAGGTGGCCGTTCCCCAGTCGGCCCAAGCCGGCTCCAGCGAGGACAAGCCTGCTGGCTCCGCATGGGACCTCACCTTGGCACGCGTGGCCGGCAGCGGCTCGGCGGCCGTGGCTACGGGCACGCCCCGCACGGGTGATGACGTGTGGTATCTCGTATCGGTCGATAACGCCAAGGGCACGCAGGCCGTCTCGGTCGCCGACGCCACCGTGTGCGACACCTTCACGAACCTCACCTATGTGGGAGCGTCCACGACGGACGGCAGCGTCACCACTGACGGTGCCAGCGCTGCGGCTGCCACGACCGTGACCTTCACGCCTGCGACCGAGGTCGCTGCCGGTGGTACCGCTCGGGCCTGGCTCCACTTCACCGTGAACGCGAATGCCACCGATGCCACGACGCCACTCCAGAGCACCATTATCAACAAGGCCTCCGCCGGCTCTCATGTCACGACGGTGAACGAGCTGGTGAAGAAGGCCATCAGCCCCACCACGCCCGAGCCCACCACGCCCGAGCCCACCACGCCCGAGCCCACCACGACCGAGCCCACCACGCCCGAGCCTGCAACGACGGGGGCCGCAACGACGGGGGCCGCAACGACATCGGATACCGTCACTCCTGATGTCTCCGCAACTGCCACGACGGCGACTCCCCAGACGGGTGACACGACGTCTGCGGGGCTGCCCGCCCTTCTTGTTGCCTCCGCCCTCCTCCTTGCGACCTCCTGGCTCCTTCGGAAGGGGACGAGGCGAGATAGGTAGGGTCTGGCAGCCCGGTCTGGTCGTCGGCCCCTGCCTTCGGGCTCAGGCGAAAACATCGACCTTCTCCCGATATGTGGGTCCTTCTTCCTTGGCAAGCGGTATCTTGTAGCTGTGATCCTGCGGATATGGCTCGGGGCCTTGCCCCGGATCGGAGGTCTCCTTGTTCTCTGACGGCAAGCTCGTCATAGCCCACGCCGATGCCGACCTGTGCCTCCTTCCGGCCATGTGTAACCGACACGGCCTCATCGCGGGTGCCACGGGCACGGGCAAGACGGTCACGCTCAAGACCATCGCCTCGAGCCTTTCCGATGCCGGCGTCCCATGCTTCCTTGCCGATGTGAAGGGTGACGTCTCCGGTGTGGCCGTGGCAGGCGAGCCCACTGACAAGCTCGCGGCTCGCCTCCATGCCCTCGGCATCGATGACATGGACTTCCATGCGTGTCCCACACGCTTCTGGGATGTCTATGGCGAGGGGGGCACCCCGGTGCGGGCCACCGTGTCGCAGATGGGCTCGGCATGCATGGCCCGTATCCTCGACCTCACCGACGTGCAGACCGGGGTCCTCTCGATCGTCTTCCATGTGGCTGCCGACCAGGGCCTTGCGCTCATAGACCTCAAGGACCTGCGCGCCATGGTGGCGAGCGTGGGACAGAACGCGGCGACGTACCGTACGACCTATGGGAACGTCTCCACGGCAAGCATCGGTGCCATACAGCGCTCGCTCCTCTCGCTCGAGGACGCAGGCGGCGACGTCTTCTTCGGGGAGCCAGCGCTCGACATCAATGACTGGTTGGCCACCGATGACGCCGGCCATGGCTACCTCAACGTGCTCGACTGCACGAGGCTCGTCCAGTCGCCCCTGCTCTACTCCACGTTCCTCCTCTGGATGCTGACCTCGCTCTATGAGACGCTTCCCGAGGTGGGGGACCAGGAGAGGCCCAAGGTCTGCTTCTTCTTCGACGAGGCCCATCTCCTGTTCGACGACGCCTCCAAGGCGCTCGTGCAGAAGGTCGAGCAGGTGGTCCGTCTCATCCGTTCCAAGGGCGTGGGCGTCTTCTTCATCACGCAGGTTCCCTCCGACATCCCTGACCCGGTGCTCGCCCAGCTGGGCAACAGGGTGCAGCACGCCCTTCGCGCGTACACGCCGTCGGACCAGAGGGCGGTCCGCGCGGCGGCTGACAGCTTCAGGGCCAACCCGGCCTTCGACACGGCCGAGGCCATCGGTGAGCTGGCGACGGGGGAGGCCCTCGTGAGCCTCCTCGATGCCGACGGCAAGCCAGGTGTGGTGGAGCGTGCGAAGGTCATCGCCCCCTGCTGCTCGATGGGGGCATGTGCCGATGACGTCCGCGAGAAGGTCCGCTCCGCGGACACGCTCGCTCCCAAGTACCTTGCCGAGGTCGACCGTCCGAGTGCCTATGAGAGCCTCTCGGGCCAGCCGACCACACAGCCACAGACAGGCCAGACGGCCGAGACAGCTCCCGTCGCCGACGGGACCGATCCTCAAGGGGGAACCATCATGGACGACCAGACACAACCTGTACCCGCAGCACCTGCGTCCGCACCCGCAGCGGCGGCAGCAGCTCCGAGTGCAAAGGAGCAGGCCGAGATCGCAAAGGCCCAGGCCGAGGCTGCAAAGGCCCAGGCAGAGGCAGAGATCGCCCAGGCCAAGGCCGAGAAGGCGAAGGCTGATGCTGAGGCGGCCGAGGCACGCGCCGACAAGGCCAAGCAGAGTGCGTCCGTCCATCAGAAGTCGGATGCCGAGAAGCTCGCCGGCTCCGTCGCCACCTCGATGAGCCGCAGCATCGGCACGAGCGTCGCCCGTGGCCTCATGGATGCCATCAAGAAGAGCATCTAGGCACCGCTTATGGGGGCGTCATCGGCGGAGAGGGTTCTATAGGGCTTCGGTGCTCGGACGGTTTTGTCGTATTTGTACAAACAGGAGAAAATTATAGATAAGAATGACATGAATCTTGTCTAATTGATACTATCAGGCGAATCATATCAACAAGAAGTGGCCTGCGCCACTCGTCTTGCTATCTGTCGTCTGGAGTCGGGCCATGCCAACCGTGCCGCTTTCGAAGCTGTTCCATATGGATTCCTCGCCCGAGCGCTTCTCGACGAGCAGGGAGCGTGCCAAGCAGCGGCTTGAAGCCGACTCGACCTTCCGCACCGGCATCATGACCCCCTCTGGGGAACTCTTCCTGGCGGTGCCTCGGGAGCTGTCCCTTCTCAACGAGAAGGTCCTTCGCCTCGAGCGTAAGGTGTCGGGTACCATGCGGAGCCTCCCTCCTGTTGCCCGGGGAGCACTCGTGAGGGGGCTCGTCATGGACGAGGTCGTCTGCACCAACGACCTTGAGGGAATCCACAGCACGCGCAAGCAGATACACGACCTCCTGGATGCCGAGCTTCCTGACGACCCCCTTAGGGCAAAGAGGTTCAGGGAGCTCGCCAAGATGTACCTCGAGCTCAGCAACCAAGACAAGACGTTCCCCCTGACTCCCATGGACATTCGCGCCATATATGACAAGCTCATGCAGGGTGAGCCGCTGTCTGATGCGAGCAAGCCCGATGGCAAGGTCTTCAGAAGGGGCGAGGTCGAGATAATCGGCAGCGGGTCGAAGGTCCTTCATCAGGGACTGTATCCGGAGAGCAGGATCATCGAGGTGATGGGCCTCATGCTCGACCTTGCCAACTCCGATGAGGTCCCCAACACATATAGCGCGATCATGGCGCACTATGTCTTCGAGTACGCTCACCCGTTCTATGACGGGAACGGCCGGACGGGGAGGTATCTGCTCGCCCTCTTCCTAACGAGGCCGCTCTCGGTGGTGACCGCGTTGTCCGTCTCCCGCGTGATCGCAGAGAACAGGGACGCCTACTACAAGTCGTTCAGGCTTGTCGAGGACCCTCTCGACCATGGCGAGCTGACGTTCTTCGTGATGAACATTCTCGAGGACGTGAGGATGGCCCAGAGCGAGATCGTCGAGGACCTCGAGGAGAAGGTCAATCGGCTCGACGATGTCCTCGAGAGACTCGAGGCCCTCAGCGAGGGGGAGGGCCTCGCCAAGAGCGAGAAGGATGCCATCTTCATGCTCGTGCAACTCGATCTGTTCGCGACGTTCCCTGAGGCATCCACCTCCGAGGTGGCGAGTCATCTCGGGCTGGGAACGCAGCAGACGAGGAAGCACCTCAAGGCCCTGGAGGGGCGCGGGCTCATCAGGACGATATCCAAGAGGCCCCTTCGCTTCATCCTGACGGATACGGCTCGGGAGCACTTCGGTCTCGGGGAGACCCATCAAGATGGCTGACAACAGCTCTGTCAGGCGCGGGACCTGATATGGTCCGTGGCCTCATGGAAGCCATCAAGAAGAGCATCTAGGGTCGGTCCCCTGTTTGCCGAAGAGGGCCCGCCTCCCTTGGGGGAGACGGGCCCTCTCATATTCGTGCGTGGTGGTGCTACTCGCCCAGCAGGGCCTTCTCGATGGAGGCAGCGGCCTTCTTGCCGGCACCCATGGCCAGGATGACGGTGGCCGAGCCGGTCACGATGTCGCCGCCGGCCCAGATCTTGGGGTTGGACGTGCGACCGTCCTCGTCGGTGTCGATGTAGCCCCACTTGTTGGTCTCGACGTCGCCGATCATCTTGGCGAACGGGTTGGCGTTCGTGCCGATGGCGGTGACGACCACGTCGCAGTCGATCTCGAAGTCCGAGCCCTCGATGGGCTTGGGGCGACGACGGCCGGACTCGTCGGGCTCGCCGAGCTCCATGCGCTCGAGCTCGACCTTGGCCACGTTGCCGTCCTCGTCGGCCTCGAAGGCCAGCGGGCTCACGAGTGGGAGGATCTCGACGCCCTCCTGCTTGGCGTGGTGAAGCTCCGCGCGCCTCGCGGGCATCTCCTCCTCGCCACGGCGATAGGCGAGCGTGACCTTGTCGGCACCCAGGCGCAGGGCCGTACGGGCGGAGTCCATGGCCACGTTGCCGCCACCGAAGACGACGACATGCTTGCCGTGCTTGGTGGGCGTGTCGAACTTGGGGAAGCGGTTGGCCTTCATGAGGTTGACGCGCGTGAGGTACTCGTTGGCGCAGAACACGCCAGGGAGGTTCTCGCCGGGCACGTTGAGGAACTTGGGAAGGCCGGCACCCACGGCGACGTAGATGGCCTCGAAGCCCTCGTCGAAGAGGTCCTGGGCGTTGAAGAGGCGCCCGACCACGGAGTCGTACTCGAAGTTGACGCCCATGAGCTCCAGGCCGTCGATCTCGCGCTTGACGATGGCCTTGGGAAGACGGAACTCGGGGATGCCGTAGGTGAGCACGCCGCCGCCGGTGAAGAAGGCCTCGAACACGGTGACGTCGAAGCACTGGGATGCGAGCTGGCCGGCGCAGGCGAGGCCGGAGGGGCCGGAGCCCACGACGGCGACCTTGTGCGTGTTCTTGTGGCGACAGACCGGGTCGGTCGCCTGGTCGCGGGCGTTGTCGCCGAGGTAGCGCTCGAGCTGGCCGATGGCCACCGGCTCACCCTTCTTGCCGAGGATGCACTTGCCCTCGCACTGGTTCTCCTGCGGGCAGACGCGGCCGCAGATCGAGGGGAGCATGCTGGCCTCGCGGATGATGTCGAGGCCCTGGCCGCACTTCTCGTCGCGGATCTTCTCGATGAAGCCCGGGATGTTGATGCCGACGGGGCAGCCCGTCACGCAGAGGGGCTTCTTGCAGTCGAGGCAACGGTTGGCCTCGGCGATGGCGTCGTCACGGGTGAAGCCGGTGTCGACCGGACGGAAGTCCTTGGCGCGCTCGGAGGCAGGCTCCTCGCGGGCAGGCGTGCGCGGGGCACCGATGTTGGGCTTGTACTTTCCGTCTACCTGTGGCATGGGCACGTCTCCTCCTCATAGGCCTTGAGGGCCTGACCCTCTTCTGTGCGATATGACGCCTGGCGGGCGCGAAGGTCGTTCCAGTCGACCTTGGTGGCATCGAAGTCAGGGCCGTCGACGCAGGCGAACTTGGTCTTGCCGTCGACCTCGACGCGGCAGCAGCCGCACATGCCCGTGCCGTCGACCATGATGGGGTTGAGGCTCGCGGTGATGGGCACGTCGTACTTCTCGCAGGTCATGGCTGAGAACTTCATCATCGGCACGGGGCCGACGGCGAAGACGTGGTCGAGCTCCTTGGCCTCGCACATGCGCTCGAGCGGGAGCGTGACGACGCCCTTCTCGCCGGCGGTGCCGTCATCGGTGGTGATGTAGAGGTGCTCGAGGGGAAGCTGCTCGAACTGCTCGGTGAGCAGGAGCAGGTCCTTGGTGCGGGCGCCCATGATGACGTTGACCTTGTGGCCGGTCTCGCAGAGCATGCGGGCCACGGGGTAGGCGATGGCGAGTCCCACGCCGCCTCCGATGACGGCCCAGGTGCCCTCCTCCATCTCGGTGGGGTTGCCCAGCGGGCCGGTGATGTCGGCGAGCGAGTCGCCGGCCTCGTAGGTGGCGAGCATCTTGGTGGTCTTGCCGATCACCATGAAGATGAACTCAATCCAGCCCTCGTCAGCGTTCCAGTTGGCAAAGGTGAAGGGCACGCGCTCGCCGCGGTCGTCCGCACGAACCATGAGGAACTGCCCGGCCTGTGCCTTCTTGGCCATCTGCGGTGCCTCCACGCGGAACTTGAACACCTTCTCCGAGTACTGCTCCTTATCGAGGATCTTGAACATGCACGAACTCCTCTCGTAGTTGCCTGCTGCGCATCGCTCCCCTCGGTCCTAGGAGGACCTTGCGAGCGACCACGGTCTTACCTACCCATTTTGCTACAGCGCACGCGAAATGTTCCTCCATTTAGGCGTGCGTGTTGAACTTGTCCCTGGTCGGTATGACACCATCGTTCACACACGATTCCACGACATCCGCTGCGGTGGTGACCATGGCCGCGAAGTCGTCGGCGAAGCTGCCCTTGAGGGTGCGCAGGACGTAGTCGGCTGGGTCCATCCTTCCGGGCGGACGGCCGATGCCGCAGCGTACGCGAGAGAAATCGCGACTCGTGAGCTTGTCGATGATGGAGCGCAGCCCGTTGTGGCCCCCATGTCCGCCGCCGAACTTCACGCGCACGTCCCCGGCTGGGATGTCAAGGTCGTCATGGACCACGAGGATGTTCCGCGCTGCGATGCCATGGGCGCTCGCGAGCTTTGCCACCGGTCCGCCCGAGCAGTTCATGTAGGTCTGGGGCTTGGCGAGAAGGACCTCGTGGCCCGAGATGGTCGTGGAGGCCACGTCGGCGCCCTCCTCGCTCTTCCAGTAGGTGGCACCATGACGGCGGGCGAGCTCGTCGATGGTGGCGAAGCCGGCGTTGTGGCGGGTCCCGGCATACTCGGCCCCAGGGTTGCCAAGGCCGAAGACGACGAGGACCTCGCCAGGCGTCGCCTGACGAGGTCCTCCGTTGCCCGCATGGTTGTGAGACATCGAGCCGTTCCTACAGCGTGAGGTCCGCACCGAACTGGCGAGAGACGCTCGTCTCGGTGAAGACGTGATAGATGGCCTCGGCAAGCTCGTTGGCCACCGAGATGTAGTGGATGTGCTCGCAGGCGTGTGCGGCGTCGCAGGGCACGGAGTCGGTGACGGCGCACTCCTTGATGGGGGCATCCGCGAGGCGCTCGATGGCGGGGCCCGAGAAGATGCCGTGCGTGGCACCCACGTAGATGTCACCGGCGCCCTTGGCCTTGAGCTCCTTGACGGATCCGCAGAGGGTGCCCGCGGTGTCGATCATGTCATCGTTGATGATGCAGGTCTTGCCATCGATGTCTCCGATGACGGCCATGACCTCGGCCATGTTGTGCTTGGGACGGCCCTTGTGGGCGATGGCCAGCGAGCAGCCCAGCATGTCGGAGAGCTTCTTGGCGGCCTTGGCACGGCCCACGTCGGGGGAGACGACGACGGTGTTGTCCCAGTCGAGGTCCTTCTCCTTGTAGTACTCCGCGAAGAGCGAGAGCGCCGTGAGGTGGTTCACGGGGATGTCGAAGAAGCCCTGGATCTGGCCCTGGTGCAGGTCGAGCGTGATCACGCGGTCGCAGCCGGCGGTCTCGAGGAGGTTGGCCACGAGACGTGCCGTGATGGGCTCGCGGGGAGCGGCCTTGCGGTCCTGGCGGGCATAGGCATAGTGGGGGAGGACCGCCGTGAAGGTGCGGCAGCTCGCGCGCTTGGCGGCGTCGCAGGCGATGAGCACCTCCATGAGCATGTCGTTGACGTTGCCGGCGACCGACTGGATGAAGAAGACGTCGCTGCCACGCACGGACTCGTCATAGCGTGCGTAGATCTCGCCGTTCGCGAACTTCTCGAGGGTGAGCCCCTGCAGCTCCACATGGAGGATTTCTGCGATGGCCTCGGCCAGCGCAGGGTTGCTCGTGCCCGTGTAGAGCTTGAGGTTCTTCCTGACGGGGGTGAGCTCGTCGAGGTCCTCGAGGTTCTTGAAGTGTGCCTCTGCCATTACCGCTGCCCTTCCTTTTCCTGCTCGAGACGCTTCCTTCGGACTGGTGCATAGCCTTCGACCATCTTCTGCTCGCTGCGCTCGAGGGCGAGCGCGTCGGCAGGGACGTCCTTCGTGATGCAGCTGCTGGCGCCTACGAGTGCGCCGGCACCGATGTTGACGGGGGCCACCATCATGGTGTCGGAGCCGACGAAGACGTCGTCGCCGATGGTGGTGTGGTTCTTGTTGATGCCGTCATAGTTGCAGGTGATGGAGCCGGCGCCGATGTTGACGCCCGACCCCATGGTGGTGTCGCCGATGTAGGAGAGGTGCGGCACCTTGGAGCCGACGCCGATGGTGGAGTTCTTGATCTCCACATGGGTGCCTGCCTTCGAGTCGTCGAGGAGGTGCGCCCCGGGACGCAGGTAGGCACGAGGCCCGCAGGTGACATGGTTCTCGAGGGTCGCCGAGATGGCGACCGTCTCGTCCACGACACAGCCGTCGCCCACGCGGGTGTCGGTCAGGCGTGTGTTGGGACCCACGGTGCAGTCGGAGCCGATGTGGGTGTCGCCGGCAAGGAAGGTGAGGGGGAGCAGCGTCGTGTCCTGGCCCACGGTGACGTCAGGACCCACCCAGACGAGCGAGGGGTCGAGCATGGTGACGCCCTCGTCCATGAGGCTCGCGTTGATGCGGCCCTGCATGATGCGCGTGGCATCCGCGAGCTGCGAGCGAGAGTTCACGCCGAGCATCTCGGTGTCGTCGTCGACGTGGACGGAGCAGACCGTGCGGCCCGCCTTGCGGAGGATCTCGATCATGTCGGTGAGGTAGTACTCACCCTGCGCGTTGTCGCGGCCGATCTCACCGATGTGAGCCGTGAGCTGCGACGCATCGAAGGCATAGACGCCCGAGTTGCACTCCGTGAGGCTGGTGCGCTGCTCAGGGCGTGCAGTCCTTGTCCTCGATGATGGCGGTGACCTGGCCGCCGTCGAGCTTGATGCGCCCGTATCCGGAGGGGTCGGAAGGACTCATGGTGAGCACTGCCGCGGCGGTGTCACCGGTGGTGACGCGGTCGGCCAGCGCCTTGATGGTGGAGGCGCGCACGAGCGGGGTGTCCCCGTACATGACGACGACGGTGCCCGTGAGGGTGCCGACCGAATCGAGGGCACAGCGCACGGCATGTCCCGTGCCCAGGCGCTCGGCCTGCTCGACGCACTCGACGCCTGTGGCGGAGAGCGTGTCCCGGACCTCTTCGGAGTCATTGCCCACGACCACGACGACCCGGTCGCAGCCGGCGTCCTTGGCGGCACGGACCGCCCAGCTGACGAGCGGCTTCCCGAGCATCTCGTGCAGGACCTTGGCACGGCGCGACTTCATGCGCGTGCCCTCTCCGGCAGCAAGGACGATGGCGGTGGTTGGCATGTGGTGGGGCCTCCTGGTTGGGCATGACACAGCTGTCCCATCATACCGCAGGGCATGGGACGTTCCACGCACGCAAAGGGGGCTTGCAGGAAACCTACGCACGGACGGCAGGCTCGTCGTGACCTGCATGCACGAGGCCCCCATGGTCGGGGGCCTCGTATGACGCATTGGCTGGGGCAGAGGGATTCGAACCCCCGTTCCAGGCACCAAAAACCCGTGTCCTGCCGCTGGACGATGCCCCATCTCCGGAGGCTGGCTCCGCTCGAACAGTGTATCAGGTATGGGCCCTGATGCGGCTCCTACGCAGAGAAGGCGGTGCAGATCGCGTCGAGCAGCATGACGGCCAGCGTCTGTGCGTCGGCGGTGGTGAAGGTGCCGTCGCAGGCGTCACCGCAGGGGAGCTGGATGCGCACCGTGGGGGGACGCATCGTGGTGCTGCCGCAGGCGGTCCGGATGCGCATGGGCAGCTCGCTCATCTCTCCCATGACGACGTTGGCGACCTTCTCGCCGTCGTCCGGGGCCTTGCATGCGAGCACGAGGACGGCGTTGTCGGTCGGGTCGCCCTCGGAGGCAGACTCGACCAGCCTGATGCCCGAGGCATCGGCCGTGGCCGTCGCGAGGTTCCAGATCCTGCCGGCGACGTTCCTCGAGATGGGGTCGCAGGCGGTGATGGAGAGGCTCACGCCCTCGAGCACGCGGGCCGCGCGGGCGAAGCCCATGGGACCCATGGGGTGCGGCCCTGCGGCCGGCTTTCCGGCCCAGACGTGGTGCAGGCGCTCGATGGCGTCGAAGGTGTCCTGGAAGGCCATGCCGTCGGCAAAGACGCCCACGTTCTCCTGGAACTGCTTCACGGCGGCCTCGGTGTGCACACCGTAGCAGCCGTCGGTCTCGCCGCACGAGAAGCCCAGGATGTTGAGGCAGGTCTGCAGGGACCGCACGTCATTGCCATGGAAGTTGGGGAGACGCAGGTACAGGGTCCTATCGCCCATCTCGTAGGTCTCGTCCACAAGGGCTGCCCAGGTCTGGGAGTCCATGTCGGTGCCGAGGGCGAGGTTGTGGTCGACCCTGAAGCGGGCCACCGCCTGTGCCGTCGCATGCCCGAAGGCATGCGCGTCGCGCTCGTCGGCCGGTACGTCATATCCCAGGTGCGCGAGGCGGTCCTGTATGTCCTCGACGGCGGCGCCGCTCATGCCCTCGACGATAGGTTCCATGGTTCGTGTTCTCCCTTGCCGGTGGTCGGGCGCTCAGGCGCCGCGTGCCACGAAGAAGTCTGCCATCGATGCGAGCGTGGCCATGTAGCCGGCCGTGAGGCTGCTGCCTGCGAGGGTCCGCTTGGCCCTGTCGACCAGCTCGAGCGCGTGCGTCCGTGCCTGGTCGACCGCTCCACAAGCCTCCATGATATCAACCGCCCGGGCGAGCTGGTCCGTGCCCGTCTCATGAGCAGAGAGAATCCGCACGAGCTCGTCCGCCTCCGGGGCGGGGGCGGATGCGAGCGCGAGCACGGCGACGAGGGTCCGCTTGCCCTCCGTGATGTCACCGCGGAAGTCCTTGCCTTGGGCCTCTGCGTCGCCGACGAGGTTGAGGAGGTCGTCCTGCAGCTGGAAGGCGAGCCCGCAGTCGAGGCCGAACGACCGGAGCGCCTCGACGTCCGTCTCGTCCGCCCCGCCGATGATGGCGCCGATCGCCAGGGGCGACGCCGCCGAGTAGTGCGCCGTCTTGAGCGTCGCCATGGCGAGGTAGTCCGCGGCGGTGACGTCCCATCGTCCGTCACGGGCCCAGCCGAGGTCGAGCGCCTGGCCCTCCATCGTGCGGCGGCACATGGCATAGAGCTCCGAGAGGACGCGGCAGCGCACGTCCACGGCAAGCGTCGTGTCGTCGGCCACGAGTCCCAAGGTGGTGGCCAGGCCCAGGTCACCGCAGTTGGTGGCCAAGCCTATACCCTCCGTGAGGTGGAGGCATGGCTCGCCGCGACGTGTCGTGCCCTCGTCCGCTATGTCGTCGTGGATGAGGGCTGCGCCCTGGAAGTGCTCGATGGCAGCGGCTGCGCTCATCGCGTCGGCCGCGTGCCCGCCCGTGGCCTCGCAGGCCAGCAGGCAGATGAGTGGCCTCACCCGCTTGCCCGCGTTGGACGTGTAGCGGGTGAGCGGCCCATAGAGGTAGCGCGCAAGGTCAGGCCTCACGGAAGCGGGTGAGGCCTGGTCACGCGTGGGGTCATAGGGTTCGAGCAGGTAGCTGTCGAGATCATGGGCATGCCGGGAGAGGAACTCCCTGAAGCGCGCCCCGCCGTCGCCTTCCTGGGAGGGACGCCCCATGCTACTCGGCCGTCGCGTAGCCGTCGGGGTTCTTCTGCTGCCAGTTCCAGGAGTCCCGGCACATGTCATCGATGTCATACCGCGCATGCCAGCCCATCTCGCGGGCCGCCTTGTCGCAGTTGCCGTAGTTCTCGGCGATGTCGCCTGCGCGGCGCGGCTCGATCTTGTAGGGGAGGTCCTTGCCGCATGCCTTGGAGAAGGCCTTGATGACCTCGAGCACGGAGGACCCCTTGCCGGTGCCCAGGTTGAAGATCTCGACACCAGCCTTGCCGTTCATCCAGGCGAGCGCGGCCACATGGCCGCTTGCGAGGTCCATCACGTGGATGTAGTCGCGCACGCCGGTGCCGTCGGGGGTGGGGTAGTCGTCACCATAGACGCGGACGTACTCGCGCTTGCCGATGGCGACCTGGGCCACGTAGGGCACGAGGTTGTTGGGGATGCCCTTGGGGTCCTCGCCCATGAGGCCGCTCTCGTGTGCGCCGATGGGGTTGAAGTAGCGGAGGAGGACGACGTCCCACTCGGGGTCAGCCGTGTACAGGTCGGTCAGGATCTGCTCGATCATCCACTTGGTCCAGCCATAGGGGTTGGTGGCCGGCTTCTTGGGGCTCTCCTCGGTCAGCGGCAGGCTGTCGGGGTCGCCGTAGACGGTCGACGAGCTCGAGAAGATGATCGACTTGCAGCCGTGCTCGCGCATCACGTCCACGAGCGTGAGGGTGTTGCCCAGGTTGTTGGCGTAGTACTCGATGGGCTTGGTGACCGACTCGCCCACGGCCTTGAAGCCGGCGAAGTGGATGACGCGGTCTATCGCGTTCTCGGAGAAGACCTCCTCGAGCTTCGCGCGGTCGTTGACGTCAGCCTGGTAGAACGTGAGGTTCTTGGCGGCCTCGGGACCGACGATCTGCTTGATGCGGTCGACGGCCTTCTCCGAGGAGTTGGAGAGGTCGTCGACGATGACGGCGTGATATCCGTTCTGGAGAAGCTCGACCACGGTGTGGCTTCCGATGAAGCCGGCGCCGCCGGTGACGAGGACGCAGGTGTCTTCAGATGTCTTGGCCTGGGCCATGATGGTTCCTCTCGACGTTGGTATCGCGAACCGCCGTGCGGGCGGTGATGTGCCGAAGCACCAGAGAGTATATCTTCTCGGCCATGCGCATGGGATGGAGGGACGTCGCGCCTGCCGGCAGGTGTCGACCGTTCGCGTCCGCCGACCGCCCGTTCCTCCCATGGCCCCCAATGGTCACAGCAATCATGCTAAGCTGTTTGAACAAGTTGGGACGGCCTGTGGTGGGCGGCAGGGGCACCTGGGCGCATGCACGTCCCAGGCGACGCGGCCATCGAGCTGACGGGGAGAAGCGCCTGCGATGATGCAGAGGATTCAGAGGTTCGGCGGCGCCATGTTCACCCCCGTGCTGCTCTTCGCGTTCGCGGGGATGGTCGTGGGCATCGGCACCCTCTTCACCACGGAGACGATCTTCGGTGACCTGGCCGCCAAGGGGACCGTCTGGTATGACTGCTGGAGCGTCGTGCTCGCGGGCGGATGGACGGTCTTCAACCAGATTCCCCTGCTGTTCGCCGTATCGCTGCCCATAGGGCTTGCCACCAAGCAGAACGCGCGATGCTGCATGGAGGTGCTCGTCGCCTACCTCACGTTCAACTACTTCGTGAACGCCATCCTCACCGCCTGGGGACCCCAGCTCGGCGTCGACTTCTCTGCCGAGGTCGGTAACGCCTCGGGCCTTGCCAGCATCGCCGGCATCAAGACGCTCGACATGGGCATGATCGGGGCGCTCGCCATCTCGGGTGTCGTCATCTGGCTGCACGACCGCCTCTTCGACACGGAGCTCCCGGAGTGGCTGGGGGTCTTCTCGGGCTCGACCTTCGTGTACATGGTCTCGTTCGTGGTGATGATCCCGCTCGCCGTGCTCGCCTGCCTGCTCTGGCCCAAGGTGCAGGTGGGGATGCATGTGTTCCAGGGGTTCATCATGACCTCTGGGGCGCTGGGCGTCTGGGTCTTCGTCTTCCTCGAGAGGATCCTCATTCCCTTCGGGCTCCATCACCTGCTCTACGCGCCGTTCTACTATGACAACGTGGTCGTCGATGGAGGCATCTACGCGGCCTTCGCCAAGCAGCTGCCACAGATCGCGGCCTCGACGGACTCGCTCAAGGACCTGGCTCCCTATGCCTCCTATACGGCTACCGGATGGTCGAAGGTCTTCGGATGCCCCGGCATCGCGCTCGCCTTCTATGCCACCGCCAGGCCCGAGCGGCGTAAGGAGCTCCTTGCCCTGCTCATCCCCATCACGGTCACGGCCGTCCTATGCGGCGTGACCGAGCCCATCGAGTTCACGTTCCTCTTCGTGGCGCCGCCGCTGTTCCTGGTGCATGCGCTGTTGGCAGCGACCCTGTCCATGGTGCTCAACCTCCTGGGCGTGGTGGGGGTCTTCTCGGGCGGGCTCATCGAGATGGCCTCGCTCAACCTCATCCCACTGGCGGCCAGCCATGGGAGCACCTATCTCGTGGCCTTGGGGGTCGGCCTCTGCTTCACGGCCATCTACTTCGTGGTCTTCCGCTTCCTCATCATCCGCTTCGACTTCAGGACGCCCGGGCGCGAGGATGACGAGGAGCAGGTCGAGTTCAAGAGCCGGAAGCAGGTCATGGAGGCACGAGCCCGTGAGGCGACAGGTGCCTCGGACGGTGGGCTGCCCGAGGACAGGTGGACTGCCGTCGCACGTGCCTCCCTCGGGCTGCTTGGCGGTGCAGACAACATCGTCGACGTGAGCAACTGTGCCACCCGCCTTCGGGTGAGCGTGGTCGACGAGGCCCTGGTGGGCTCGGACGAGGACTTCAAGGCAGCGGGTGCCCTCGGGTGTGCGAAGAGCGGCCGTTCGGTCCAGGTGATCATCGGGCTGTCGGTGGTCCAGGTGCGCGAGCGCTTCGAGGCACTGCTCGGCAGGTAGCCGCTACAATCTTCCACGACGGAGGTCGTCGGCCTGACGGGAGGGGATCGGGTTTGGCACGGAACTCGAAGCGGGCCCGCGATGCCCGGCGTGGCACGAGGGCGGACTCGGACGAGGGGACCCCTCGTCCTCCCGCATCCCAGGCGCCCGAGCCTTCCCGTGGGCTCGACCGGCTCTTCCTGGTCCTTGAGGTCCTTCTCTGCATCGTGCCGTTCGTCGCGACGGGAATCGTCATGTCCGGTGCCTCGGCCGCAGGCCAGGACCTCTCCGAATACCTGCGTGATGACGGCGTGGTCCTCGTCGAGTTCATCGCTGCCATGGCCCAGGTGCTCGTGGCATGGGTCCTGCGCATCGTGCACGACCATCACGCGTGCGGGGATGGTGGATATGCGCTGGCCAACGCGATCGGGCTCGTCTGCGGCGAGTTGCTGCTCCAGAACCTCGTCGGGGCGATCGGGTGCGGCCTTGTCCTATGGCGTCTCTGGCGACATGACGCGGCGGCGCTCGCCCCCTGGGCGCGTGCGCGCGGGGTGGGAGGCGTGCTCGCGGATGTGTCGGGTGCCATCGTGCTGGTCTGCCTGGGCGGCATCTGCACCTTCGCCCTGGCGAGGCTCTCGGCCCAGGGGCTGATACCCGCTGGGCTGCTCTAGGACGTATCTTCCCTAAGGCCTATCCCAGGAAGAGGAGGATGGCGAGGTAGCCTGCGGCGAGGGCTGCGAAGGCACCGTCACGCGGGTGCAGGCGCAGCTCGTGATAGTGGGTGCGCGCCGCGCCGCCCTCGTAGCAGCGGGCGTCGAGGGCGCGCGAGAGACCGTTCGCATGTCGTATGGCGCCGGCGAGCAGGGGCACCATGAGGGCCATGGCCGCACGTGCGCGTTCCATGGGACGCCCCGTCTCGAGCGTGCCGCCGCGTGCGGCCTGGGCCTGGCGGATGTCGGCCGCCTCGTCGGAGAGCGTCGGCACGAAGCGCAGGGCGAGCGACATGACCATGGCGACCTCATGCACCGGTAGCCCCAGGTGGGACAGGGGCGAGAGCAGGGACTCGAAGGCGTCGGCGAGTGCCGTGGGGGTGGTGGTGACCATGAGGGTCGCGCCCATGACCACGAGCAGGCCGAAGCGGCACGAGTAGAGCACGGCCGCCCAGACGCCACCGGTCGTGAGACGAACGGGACCCAGGGTCGCGACCACGTCTCCCGTCTGCACGAAGAGGAGGTTGAAGAGGCCGACCACCAGGAGGAACACGAGGATCCCCCCAACCGACGAGAGCACGCGGCCTGGTCGCACCCCGCAGGCGAGCACGAGGCATGCGGTGAGGGCGGCGGCAAGCGCCAGCTGGGCCGGCGTTCCCACGAGCATGCTCGAGACCATGAGCACAAGCATCACGAGCGCCTTGCACCGTGGGTCGAGCCGGTGGAGGGGCGAGTCGCCGGGGACGTAGCTCCCCATGCCGATGCGTGCGGACATCTCAGCGCCTCCCCGCGATGGCATCTGCGAGTGCACCGATGGTGAGGGGGCCACGCCCGCCTGGTGCGAGCGGGGGGCCGGCATGCCCGCGTCGGTCGAGGAGCCGTGCCCAGGCAAGGGGTGACGGCACCCCGAGTCCCATGGCCGTGAGCTCGTCCCCATGCGAGAAGACCTCCGCCGGCGTGTCGTCGAGGCACATGCGCCCGTCGTCGAGCACGCAGACGCGGTCGGCGAGCTCGGCGACCGTCTCCATGGAGTGCGAGACGAGCAGGATGGTCCTGCCGCCCTGATGGAGGCGGCGGACGAGGTCGGTCACGTGCGCGGCCCCGCGCGGGTCGAGCCCGCTCGTGGGCTCGTCGAGCACGAGGACGTCAGGGTCCGAGGCAAGGGTCCCCGCAATCGCGGCCAGGCGCTGCTGACCTCCCGAGACCTCGAAGGGGGAGGAGTCGGCCAGGTCCGATATCCCCAGGAATTCGAGGGTGCGGGTCACGCGGTCGGAGACCTCCTGCGCATCGAGGCCGAGGTTGGTCGGGCCGAACGCGACGTCCTGGGCGATGGTCTGGGCGAAGAGCTGGCGCTCGGGGTGCTGCATGACATAGCCCACATGGCCCCTGAGCTCGCGCCGGCGCCTGCGGTCATGGGTGTCGACGCCGCAGATGCGGACGTTCCCCCGGTCTGGCATGGCAAGGGCGCACACGAGGTGGGCGAGCGTGGACTTGCCCGAACCGGTCTGTCCCACGAGGGCCACGAGCTCGCCTTTCCCCAGGGCCAGCGTGAGGTCGTCCACGGCCGGGCGTGTCCCATACGAGAAGGACACATGGTCGAGCTCGACGACGGTGTCGGCCTGGGCGGGCTCCACCTGGGGACCCGTGGGCGCGCGGTGCCTCTCGGCCGCCTGTATGCCCTTGTGGGCGACCGCGTCGAGAAGGACCTCGTCATCGCAGGTGGAGGGCACGTCGACCGAGCGGTCGCGGAGGGCATGCGAGAGGCGCGCCGCGAAGGGCATCGTCAGGCCGAGCGCGAGGAGCTCGTCGCCATGCGAGAAGACCTCCTCGGGGGTCCCCTCGAGGGCGACGTGACCGTGGTCGAGCACGAGGACACGGTCAGCCGAGAGGGCCTCGTCCACGAAGTGGGTGATGTGGATGGTGGTGACGTCCGTCTCGGCAAGCTCGTCGAGCACGTGCATGATGCCGGCACGGCCGCGTACGTCGAGCGAGGCACCGGGCTCGTCGAGCACGAGGACGGACGGTCCCATGGCGAGCGCCCCCGCCAGGGCCACACGCTGCTGCTGGCCACCCGACAGGTGGGTGGGGTCGGCCTGGGCATAGGCCCCCATCGCCACACGCCCCAGCTCGCGGTCCACGCGACGGCAGATCTCGCCACGAGGCATGCCGAGGTTCTCGGGGCCGAAGGCGACGTCGTCTGCGACCACGGTGGTCACGATCTGGTCCTCGGGATTCTGGAAGACCAGCCCGATGTCTCGGCGTGCGGCGCGGTAGGCGTCCGGATCGGGCGTCCCGTCCGAGAAGACCGTCCTGCCTGCCAGCTCGACGGTGCCACCGTCGGGGGCCAACAGGCCGCAGAGGACGCTCGCGAGCGTGGACTTGCCGCTCCCGTTGGCGCCGAGGACGCAGAGCCGCTCGCCGGCAGCCACATCGAGGTCGATGCCGGCGAGGGCCCAGGTGGAGCCCTCGTCATAGGTGAGCCGCACGCCGCGCAGGCGGATGGGCGGCCTGTCAGGCGAGCCCGCCACGGGTCATTCTCCCACGAGCTTGGAGACGCTCTTGTAGACCAGGAAGGTGACCACGCAGTTGATGGCAATCTTGAGCAGGTTGAACGGCAGCAGGATCGGCACGATCATGGCCGCGACCTGGTCGACCGAGACGGCCGAGTAGAGCGGCGTCACGACGAGGTTGCCTCCGATGCAGGCGGCCAGGCAGACGACGGCGCCCACGGCCATGCCGATGACGGCACCCCTGCGGGTGTGGATGTGCTGGTAGACGAGGGCGGTGGGAACCGTGAGCGAGACGGCGGCCACGATGCCCATGAGGGCGCCGAACGGGTCCACGAAGAGGTGGGGCAGCCACATGAGCACGCAGACGAGGGCGCCCGTGGCGGGTCCGAAGGCGAGCCCGGCCACGAGGCAGACGATGCCCGAGGGGTCGTACTTGAGGTAGGGGGCCGCCGGGAAGATGGGCAGCTCGATGAAGCTCGCGACGATGGCGACTGCCACGAAGAGCGCACAGGTGGCGATGCGTCGCGTGTTCCAACCACCTATGGTGCCGGTGGTGGAGTGCGTCGCGGGACGTGCAGAGGGATTGGTGGCCATGGAAGGCCCTCCTTCTCTTGTGTCCGGACTTTGACCGTTGGCCCTGGAATCACACCAGGTCAGCCGCTTTACGCGGGTCGCGGGCTCCGGCATGCGCACATGCCGTTACCGCCAGTGGGGAATCTCACCCCGCCCTGAGAATGCGATGACGATGCTAGCACATGTGCATGGGTGCATGACAGGGGTGTTTCGCTCATCATCTGCTCCTTGCTGGTCCAGCAACGCTCGTGGCCTGTGACCTGGCATAGGCTCGCAGCGGCGGCATGTGACTCGTGAGCTGATGCGGCATGAGCCTGATTGTTCGGCAATTTACGATTTTGAGTTGACTTGGCAAAACAGGCGCCGTAATATCTCTCATAACCTAGCGAATCACTAGGAATTATCAAGCTACGATACGAGAGGGGTAGAGTCCATGACCAGCCACACGTCCAACAAACGCGACGTCTTCATGGTTGGCAGGCTCCCCCTATGCTATGGCCATTTTCGTATCGAACGAATGATGTGCTCCCGGATGTGTTGTTCGACTCATCGCTAGTCGGTGCATCCGGGAGAAGAGACGAAGTGCTCGCGGCCGCTGGTCGGCGCGCGTCTTCGTCTACGGTTCCCTCCCCAGACAACTCAGGTGTCGGATGAGCGAGTCGCGCCCATCGACAAACGGTAGAGAAGGAGCGAAGCGACACGCCTCGCGTGGGCAGTCGCAGCTATATGAAGCCATACATACAGATTCATGACCTACACAAGTCATTCGATACGAACAAGGGCCGCATCGAGGTTCTCAAGGGTGTTGACCTGCAGATAGCTCGTGGTGAGATATTCGGGATCGTGGGTTTCTCTGGTGCAGGCAAGTCGACGCTCGCGCGCTGCATCAACCATCTCGAGACCCCTGATGCAGGTGACGTCCTTATCGACGGTGTCGACATCACCAGCCTCGATGCCGCCAGCCTGCGGGCCGAGCGGCAGAAGGTCGCCATGATCTTCCAGAACTTCAACCTCTTCTCGTCCAAGACGGTCTACGGCAACATCGCCTATCCCCTGAGAATCGTCGGGACGAAGAAGGACGAGGTGGACGCTCGCGTACGGGAGGCAGCCAGCTTCGTGGGCCTCGGGGATAAGCTCCCGGCCTATCCGGGCGGTCTCTCCGGTGGCCAGAAGCAGCGTGTGGGAATCGCCCGTGCCATCATCTCGAAGCCCGACGTGCTCCTCTCTGACGAAGCGACCTCGGCGCTCGACCCGCAGACCACGATCCAGATTCTCGACCTGCTCAAGCGCATCAACCGCGAGACGGGCATCACCATCGTCATGATCACCCACGAGCTTGATGCCATTCGATATACCTGCCACAACATGGCTGTCCTCGAGGAGGGGAAGGTCATCGAGCAAGGCGCGGTGGACGAGATCTTCTCGAACCCGCGGAGCCGTACGGGCGCTCTGTTCGCGAAGGTCTTTCGCAGCCTCCAGTCAGTCCCCGTCCGTGCCGAGGCCATGCGTGGCCCGGTCGTCGAGCGGAGGCATCAGGACCCGTCGGCACGAGAGGCGCGTGGCACCCTCGAGGCGGTCGGCGCATGAGCCTTCTCAAGTATCCGTTGTGGGAGGTGGTCGCGCACTCCTTCAGCGCGGATGTCTGGTCCGTCATCATCCCGGCAATCGGCGAAACGCTCTATATGGCACTCCTCGCCTCACTCATCATGCTCGTGGGTGGCATCCTCGTGGGATTGGCTCTCATGCTCACGAATCCCAATGGGCTTCTCCCCGTGAAGCCGGTGCATGCGGTGGTGGGGACCTTCATCAACATCCTGCGCTCCCTGCCGGAGATGGTCATGATCATCCTCATGATTCCCGTGACGCAGCTGCTGTTTGGCCAGTCGTATGGATCGAACTCGTGCATCATCGCGGTCTCGGCCTGCTGCATTCCCTTCTATGCCCGCATCGTCGAGAGCTCCCTGCTTGAGGTCGACCGAGGTGCCATCGATGCCGCCAGGTCGATGGGGAGCACCAATGCCCAGATCGTGTTCGGTGTCATCATCCCCGAGACCCTTCCCTCGCTCACGCGAGGCTTCACCACTGCCATCATCTCGGTGATCTCGATGACGGCCCTGTCGGGTATGTTCGGCGCGGGAGGCCTGGGAGATATAGCCGTGCGCTTTGGCTACCAGCGCTTCCAGCACGACGTGCTTCTCGCGGCGGTCTACGCACTGCTCGTGATCGTCTCGGTCGTGCAGATAGCGGGCAACGTCTGCTCCCGTGCCGAGCTGCGCCGTCGGGCCCTCGTGTGAGGGAGCCCTCCCGAGCATCCCATCACCGTCTCTGGCATCACATCAATTCGCTATTAATCGGTCCATCACTTGGATAAGGAAACCTCCATGTCAAATCACACTTCGTTTACATCTGCCAACGTCCTTCTTACTCGACGTGACTTCACACGACTGGCTATCGGTGCGCTGGGCCTCACGGCACTCTCCGGCTGCTCTTCCGCGGACGCGTCCGCTCCCGGCACGGCTGCTGCGACTGCGGCGGCCACCTATCCCATCACCAAGGCTTCGGATGGCACGTACGTGCTCAAGGCCATTGCTGATGCCACGCCCCACGCCGAGATCCTCGCCTATGCAGCGCCGGCCCTCGCGGCTGATGGCATCACCGTCGATCTCGTCTCCACAGCCCCGGACGACACCCTCAACCAAAGGACCGAGGACGGCGAGATCGACTTCAACTATGACCAGCATGTCCCCTACCTCAACGAGTGGAACCAGAAGAACGCGGGCGACCTGGTGAGCGCCGGCAACATCCACGTGGAGCCCATCACCGCCTACTCGGACACGTACGCAACCACGGCCGACGTGCCCGATGATGCCAAGGTGGCCATTCCCAACAACGCGACCAACGAGTACCGGGCCCTCAAGATCCTCGAGGACAACGGCTTCATCGTCCTGTCCGATGCGTCGAAGGACAGCCTGTCGGCCTCCAAGGAGGACATCACCACATACGTGAGACCGGTCGAGATCGTCGAGCTTGATGCCGCCCAGATCATTCCCACCCGGGAGAGCTTCGACCTCTACATCACCAATACCAACCGCTACATCGAGTCAGGTATCACTGCCAACAAGCTCTTCAGCGAGAGTGCCGACAGCCCCTACGCGAACGTCGTCGTGGTGCGTCCTGAGAACAAGGACAACGAAGCCATCACGAAGCTCGTCGAGGTGCTGCGCTCCGACGACGTGAAGGGATTCATCGAGCAGAAGTACAACGGCGCTGTGGTCCCGTCCGCCTAGACGGCCCATCGCTTCGTCCATCTCACGCGAAAGGAGAGACCATGCCTGCACAGGGCATCAACCTCGAGTTGGCGGCGGTACCCGTCCGCGAGGTCCGCATCAACTCGGTGACGAGCTACCAAGGGAGTGCTGCTGACCTCGTCCATGATGCGCGCCAAGGCTGCGTCAAGGATTCCGGTCGTTCGTTCAGCCAGTGCCTGGGATGCTCGACCACCAAGGCTGCCTGCATGACCGTCCTCATCCAGGACGGTGCCGTGATCAGCCATGGGCCAGTCGGCTGCTCCTCATGTCTGAGCGGCTATGACTTCACCTATCGGGTGAACGCCCCCCTACGTGGCGTGAAGCATCCCACGACCAGGCACATCTACTCCACCAACCTCAAGGAGACTGACACCGTCTATGGGGGAGGGGCCAAGCTGGCGCGCACGATTCGCGAGGCGTATGAGCGCTCGGGTCATCCCCACGCTATCTTCGTGCTCACCACCTGCGCGGCAGGCATCATCGGCGACGATGTCGAGAGCATCTGCAGCGAGGCCGAGGAGCGAATCGGCGTTCCCGTGGTTGCGATCTTCTGCGAGGGATTTCGTTCCAAGGTCTGGACCAGCGGATTCGATGCTGCTTACCATGGCATCGCCCGCAAGCTAATCAAGCCCGCGCGCGAGCGTCGTGACTTCGTCAACGTCATCAACTTCTGGGGCAGCGATGTCTTCGGGAAGTGGCTCGAGCCCTTTGGGGTCAAGCCCAACTACATCACGCCCTACTCGACGGTCAACACGCTCGAGCATGCGAGCGAGGCACGTGCGACCATCCAGGCCTGCTCGTCGCTCGGCTCCTATCTGGGTGCGGTTCTCGAGCAGGACTTTGGCGTCCCCGAGGTCCAGACGGCCCCTCCCTACGGCATCAGGCAGACCGAGAGATGGTTCGAGGAGCTGGGCCGCATCCTGGGCCAACCTGACGTGGCTGCTCGAGTCGTGGAGGAGCGTCGTGAGAGATACCTTCCCCAGATCGAGGAGCTACGCCACCAGCTCGCAGGCAAGCGCGCCTACGTCGCTGCCGGGGCAAGCCATGGGCACGCGCTCATAGCCGTTCTGCGGGAGCTGGGCCTTGACGTGGCGGGCACGTTCATCTTCCACCACGATGTCACCTACGACAACCACAACACGGAGGCCGACCTGCTTGGTCATGACGTGAGCGACTATGGCGACATCCCTCATTACAACGTGTGCAACAAGCAGGAGTACGAGCTCGTCAACATGCTCTCGCGCCTGCGGCCCGACGTGTTCATCGCGCGTCATGGCGGCATGACGTTGTGGGGTGCTCGCTTTGGCATACCCACCCTGCTCATCGGTGACGAGCATTACATGATGGGCTACGAGGGGCTCGTGCGCTATGGGAGAAGGCTCGTAGAGACGGTCGAGAACGATGAGTTCGTCGAGAACCTGTCACAGCATGCGATTAACCCCTACACGAAGTGGTGGTACGAGCAGCCGACAGACACGTTCCTCAAGGGAGGCGCATCAAGGTGAGTAAACAAGAGGCGGGCGTGATCGAACAGGGGCGCTACACGTGTGCCATCGGGGCCCTCGAGACGGTTGCCGCCATCCCACATGCGATGCCCATCCTGCACTCGGGCCCAGGCTGTGGCGAGATGCAGCAGGGCTTCTTCGGCAACGTGGGCGGTTACGCCGACGTCAACACCACGCCCTGCACCAACTTCACCGAGCGTGAGGTCGTCTTTGGTGGGGTCGACCGGTTGCGCGAGAACATCGCCAACGCCTCCAAGGTCCTCGACTCGGACCTCCAGGTGGTGCTCACGGGCTGTACCGCGGGCATCGTGGGCGACGACGTCGAGAGCGTGGTCGAGGAGTTCCGTGAGCAAGGTCAGCCGATCGTCTCGGTCGAGACTCCCGGCTTCAAGAGCAGCAACTTTGAGGCGCACAGTGTGGTGGTCAACGCCATCATCGATCAGTACGTCGATGCGACGGCGAACGACGCGACGGTCCGCAGTGAGAGGGCATGCGTCAACCTGTTCGCGTCCATCCCCATGCAGGACCCCCTCTGGAAGGGAAACCTGCGCGAGTACAAGCGGCTTCTCGAGGGCATCGGCCTCAAGGTGCACGTGCTGTTCGGCATGGAGAGCGCCGGCGTGGCCGAGTGGCGCCAGATTCCGCAGGCGAATTTCAACGTGCTCGTCTCGCCATGGTATGGCCTGCCGATCGTGCGTCACCTGGAGCAGCTCTATGGCCAGCCCTTCGTGCAATTTCCCCACGTGCCCATCGGGGCCAACGAGGCGGAGGCCTTCCTGCGGAGCGTGCTTGATGCAGCGCAGGACAACGATGCTGGCCTGGACCTCGATGCTGCGGAGCATTTCATCACGTGCGAGCGTGCCTCCTACTACGAGGCTCTCGACACGCTCGCCGTGTTCCTGCTGGAGTTCCGTTACGGACTGCCTGTCTTCGCCCACATCATCCACGATGCGGGCTATGTCGTAGGCATGTCTCGGTTCCTGCTGCATGAGACCGGCATCGTGCCAACGGAGCAGTTTGTGGTCGACGGCACGCCCAAAAGGTTCCAGGGCGCCATTCGTGCGGACCTTGCCGCGACGTCAGACAAGCGGACCATTCCCCTCACGTTCGAGCCGGATGCCGGGCACGTGCAGGACCTCATCCGTGACATCACCCATGAGGGACGTGGCCTTGTCATCGGCAGCGGCTGGGACAGGGAGCTTGCTCGCGAGAAGGGCTACGATTTCCTCTCTGCGGCCGTACCCTCGCCCTATCGGCTCAATCTGACCACCAACTACGTTGGCTTCACCGGGGGCCTGCGTCTCATCGAGGACGTCTACAACGGCGTCCTGGCGACGTACCGATAGGGGAGGTGGTACGCGTGGCAGATGGCGGGAGGCATCGCGTGGCGGTTGCTAGCAGCAATGGCGACTACGTCGATGAGCACTTTGGCAATGCCTTGTACTACCAGGTCTACGACAGCGACGGGCACGGATGGTCCTTCGTGGAGACGCGCAAGTCGCGTCCGGGATGCGGTGGTCCCGGGGGCTGTGGGGGAGGGGCCTGCCTGCTGTCCGAGACGCTCGCGGACTGCGAGGCGGTTTTCGTGCTGAGAATCGGCCCCTCTGCGGCGGTTTCCGCCGCGCGTGCGGGGCTTCGCGTGTTCGAGGCGGGAGGCCCTGTGGATGACATGCTCGACTACGTGTTTGCCAACGGGTTGCTTGACGACACTGGGGAGGTGATGTGAGATGGCGCATACGCTCGAGGAGCTCTCGCTCCTGCACCCCTGCTTCGCGCAGGGAGGCCTCAACGACAAGGGACGTATCCACCTGCCTGTGAGCCCGGGATGCAACATCCAGTGCAAGTTCTGCGTACGCAAGATTGATGACGAGGCACAGGCGCCGGGTGTCTCGGCAGACATCATCACGCCGCAGGAGGCTGCCGATGCGGTCGCGCGTGCCGTGGCGGCTGAGCCTGGCATCACGGTGGCGGGCATCGCGGGCCCTGGGGACACGCTCGCAAGCCCTCATGCCCTCGAGACCTTCCGTCTCGTCAAGAGGCGGTTTCCCAATATGCTTGCCTGCATGAGTACCAATGGTCTCATGCTCCCCGACAAGGTCGACGAGATCGTCGAGGTGGGCGTCGACACGCTTACCGTGACCGTCAACGCGGTCGATCCTGCCATCCAGGAACAAATCTGCTCGCACGCGATCTATCACGGCAGAACCTACACGGGCACCGATGCCGCGAGGCTGCTCATCACCAACCAGCTCGAGGGCATCCGCGCGGCGAGCGCGGCGGGCATCACCGTGAAGGTGAACACCGTGCTCGTGCCTGAGATTAACGCTGACCACGTGCCCGAGGTCGCGCGGTCGGTCGCAGACGCAGGCGCAAGCCTATACAACATCATCCCGCTCATTCCACAAGGCGAGCTCGCCTGGTGTTCCACGCCAGACTGCGCACTCCTAGGCAGGCTTCGCGTCGAGGCGGGTGAGTGCCTGCAGGTGTTCTGTCACTGCCAGAGGTGTCGCGCCGACGCGGTCGGCATCCTCGGCGGGACGGACATCTCGCGCAGGGTCTATGCTCGGCCGATTCGGGCGGAGCAGACCTTCTCGCACGGCTAGGCATCACATGTACCAGGACGAAACCAATGGCACGGACAAGAGGAGACGAACATGGCAGACAAGGGCTATCGACAGATTGCGATCTATGGCAAGGGCGGTATCGGCAAGTCGACGACCACGCAGAACCTCACGGCCGGTCTGGTTGAGCAGGGCAAGAAGGTCATGGTCGTGGGGTGTGACCCTAAGGCCGACTCCACGCGCCTGCTTGTGGGGAGCCTGGGACAGCAGACCGTCCTCGACACCCTGCGCCTCTCGGACGGCGACGTGGAGCTCGATGACATTCTGCGGCTTGGGTATGGCGGTACCAAGTGTGTCGAGTCGGGTGGGCCGGAGCCGGGCGTGGGCTGCGCGGGGCGCGGCATCATCACCTCGATAGGTCTCCTCGAGCAGCTGGGAGCCTATACCGACGATCTTGACTACGTGTTCTACGACGTGTTGGGCGACGTGGTGTGCGGCGGTTTCGCGATGCCCATCCGTGAGGGTAAGGCCAAGGAGATCTACATCGTGGCCTCAGGAGAGATGATGGCGCTTTATGCGGCCAACAACATCTCCAAGGGCATCGCGCGCTATGCCCGCAAAGGCGGAGTGAGGCTGGGGGGCATCATCTGCAACAGCCGCAACGTCGACCGCGAGCGCGACCTGCTCGAGGCCTTCGCGAAGGAGCTCAACACGCAGCTCATCTATTTCGTTCCACGTGACAACGTGGTCCAGCGCGCAGAGATCCATCGCAAGACGGTCATCCAGTATGCACCTCAGTCCTCCCAGGCAGATGAGTACCGTGCCCTGGCCCAGGCAATCGACACCAACGAGCATTTCACCGTTCCAACTCCCATGGAGCAGGACCGACTCGAGCAGATTCTGCTGGAATACGGCCTGATGAACGACGTGGATGAGACCTCCGACTACCAGCCGGGCATCGCTCGGGCGATGTAGGGGTTGAGTCAGGGGGAGTGACGAGGGGGCATTGCGTTCGTCACGCCGCTCAGGCCGCTTTGTCCCGACATGGCGGAGAAATAGCAGCCCATGTCGGCTAGAGAGATTCGGTTGCTGTCGCTCGAGGGGGCCGTGCCATCAGAGCACATAATCAAAACTCGATGGTAGTCGTCCTCGCTGCAAGTAGATTGGAGATGGTTTCGCTTCTTCTACAAGCCTGTTCTGCGAGAACCGGCTGGCTAGCTTCTCCACGTTGGTCATGTGGGTGTTACTTGGGGTGGCGAAGAGGCGGATTCGCTCGTCGATGGGTTTTAGAACATCCCATTGTCTCTCTGCATGTCTACCAAAAGCACCTCTGGTTTGATCGTGGTCGCAATCTCGTTGCCACAGAGGCCTTTTGGGAGGTGGCCGCAGCGCGGTGATGGCTCAGGCTTTACGTGGCGCGAACGCGGGGCGCAGTCCCGGGAAGCAGAACATGGCGGCGACCACCCATATGAGCGCGCCAGCCGAGACCTCAAGGGCATACATGAGCGGGTCGATTCCAGGGATGAGCAGCGCCAGCAGCATGACGGCGCCGGCGGGTGGCAGCCAGGTGGCGAAGCCTGCCCAGATGCCCACGAGGATCACGAAGCCGAGAAGCCCGCAGGTGGCAAGCGGCACTCCGGCATCTGCCAGCAGGCGACAACATGCGCCTGTCACGGCTGCGAGCACGAGCACGCCCACACCCCTCCAGGGGCGAAGCCGCAGCGTGAAGTCGGGGCGTGAGAACGTCGTGAATGCCACGAGCAGCGGTGGCACGGCGAAGAGCACGTTGCCGGTGAGGTAGGCGGGGGCCGAGAGCACGGCGAAGACCACGGACCTGCGGCCCCAGTAGGAGAGGGTGCGCACCATCGAGTCACGCAGGGGCTTGAAGCGGATCGGTTCGCGCATTCCCACATGCTCCAGCACGACCTGGCCCGCGCACACGAGTCCCACCATCACGACCACGGCGGCAGGGTAGGTCCAACTGGTGGTTCCCAGGAGCACCGGCAGGATGGCGGCCGAGACCATGGGGCTCATGTCGGCACCGGCGACGTTCATCGCGATGGCGCAGAACAGGTAACCCAGAAGCGCGCGTACCCAAAGCGACCCCGGGACGTAGAGGTTGAGCAGGATCCCAAAGACGGCTCCCGCTCCCATGAGCACGAGCATGCGCGGGCCGGCTCACGTTCCATGCCTGGTGGGGGAGGATCCACGCACCGCAGAGGATGGCGGCCATCTCGGGGAAGAGGACCTCGGTCAGGCCCGTGACCTGCGCGATGCCGCACATGAGGGCTACGAAGGCGGCCGAGAGCGCAATGGGGAGCCAGCGGTCGCGCAGGGACATCGGACGCTCTCCTCCTCATGGCTCGCTACGTGTCATACGACGCTCGCCATGGTAGCGCAAGGGGCCTGTCCTCGACCGCTCGCCCCCGTGCATGGGTCGTTCGCCCCCGTGCGTTTGACGTGGATATCCATATGGGTGTATTGAGCATTCCCCACCATCGAAGGAGCGTCCATGAGCGAGCGACCCATCCAACGGTCCCATGAGCCCGACCTGGCTGGCCTTGCGCTGTCCGAGACGGAGCTTGCCACCCTCGAGCGGGCTCGTTCCGACGCGCTTGCCGAGACGGAGCGGGTCGAGTTCTCGGACGGTCCGATCGTCTTGCTCGCACGCATGCTCTCCTCCTCTCCCTTCCGCGATCCTGGTGCGGCGGCGGTGCAGCTCGGCGAGCTCCAGGCCCAGTTCTATCGCCTCAAGGATGACACCCTGGATGTGGCCTCGGACGAGGATGTGCTGGCCTCGCTGTCTGATGCCTTCGAGGCTGCGGCGGGAGATCTCGCGCTTACCTATGACCTCGCGTTCGATGAGCTACGTCGGCAGGACGCCGGGGACCCAACGGATCCCGAGGCCGTCGCCTCGCCATCGTTTGGGTCCTCCCTCCCTGCATGGGTGGCCTATGATCGCTTGGTCTCAGCCGACTATGTCGTGTCCCAGGCGGGCGACGCTGCGCTTGTGCGTCTCGAGTCGCTGGATGCCGATGACCTGCGCGAATCGTTCGAGCGAGGGCTTCGCGGCATCGAGGAGAAGGTCTCGCGGACTCATGACCTCTGGAGGCAGGCGTGTGAGGGTGCGCCACCCTTCGCAAGCCGAGCCCTTGCCGACACCCTCACGAGCATCGGGCAGGGATTCGATGCCTACGAGCCTCGCCTCCTCGCGCAGGAGTTTCCGGCGGACATCGACTATCAGTTGGCCCATCCCGTCTCGGAGGAGCTTGTGGGCATCGACTACGTGGCTGTATGGCTGCACCGTCTCTGCGTGGAGGATGACCTGCTCTCCCATCTCGGGGAGCGAACCTGTCGCCGCGTGCTCGACGCGGGCCTTCCCGAGTGGCACGAGCAGGTGGCCAATGTCTGCGAGCTCGTCATCTGGGGTCTGCTCGACGAGGCGGCAGGGCCTGGTGCCGCACCCGATGGCCTGGTCCAAGCGGGTGAGCACCTCTCGGCAAGCCTCCTCCTCGAGGATGAGGCCGCGGCCTACCTCGATGGCATGGCACGGGAGATGGCGACGAGACGAGCGCTCGCGCAGGGTTCGGGACGCGTTGGGGCATGACGCGTGGGTCGTGCACAAATCTCAACTAACGGACGACCGAGTGCGGGATGGGGGCAATCATCTCCCGTCGCAGGATGAGTCCATTTGGACTCGGTCGTCCGTTATCGAAGAAATGTGTCAGGCCGCCTTGCTCGCAACGGCTAGGCCTCCGCGCGTGCGAGCGTCACCTGTTCGCGGATGAACGCACCCTTGGCCTCGGTGTAGGCGTCGCGGTCGTGCTCGTAGTGCGCCGCGAGCTCGCGCTTGAGGGCCACATAGTCGGCGGCCACCTCGGGATGTGTGCGCAACCAGTCGCGAAAGACGAGCTCGTCCCAGTCTCCAGGCTCCTTCACGTGCAGATGGAAGACCTTCTCGGCGAACCCCCGGAGGGTGTAGCCCTGGTTGAGGTCGATGCTGTGGTCCGTATCGTCGCGGCACATCACCACCCAGTCGGCCCCCTCGAGCAGCGCGATTGCCTGGTCCATGTCATAGCCGGGTGCGAGCTCGAGCAGGATGTCGACGATGGGCTTGGCCACGAGGCCGTCCACGCTGGTGGACCCGATGTGGCTCATGCGCACGACTTCGTCGCCGAGAAGGTCGGCGAGCTTGTGGGCCTCCTCCTCGTACCAGGCAGGCCAGGCGGGGTTGGGCTCGGAGAGCTCGATGGGGAAGAGCTGCCAGAGTCGCTCGAGCGAGAGCTGCGAGAAGATGTGCTTTCTCTTGCGGCAGAAGGCGAGGTCAAGGGCCTCGAACTCGCCGGGATGCGCGGTCCTTCGAAAGGCCTCCCTGCGCGCGGGCGTGTCGTCATCGACCACGGCGACCTTCTCGCAGGGCCATTCGGCGCAGTCGCGACAGCTCTCGAGGCCATGCTCCTGCGCGCACTCCCACAGGCCGAAGGTGCAGGAGCCGCCGCCGCAGGCACACCCCAGGGCACATCCCTCGCAGGCGAGCGAGCGGGGATCCGCGGTGGCGTCACGCCAGCCCAGCTCGCGCCACAGCTCGGCCACGCGGGCCAGCTCGTCGTCGGCGTGCGCGGTGTGGCGAGGGCACAGGGAGCAGTCGTCCCCGCAGAGCGAGATCATGGGTTGCATGTGCTTCTCCTCGGGCCGGTCATGGTGGCGGTACGTGCCTCATCCGATGATAGTCGCATCTCCGGTCTGCCCCCATGAGCCCGTCTCGGCTAGACTAGGGGGCACTGGATTCACCTATCGGGAGGAAACGATGTCCGGATCGTCAGACGGGACCTACGACAGACCAACGCTTGCGGCGAGCCTTCGCCGCATCCTAGACGAGGACCGCGTCCTCGTGGACGAGCCCATGAGCGACCACACCACCTTCAAGGTGGGAGGGCCTGCCGACCTGCTCGTGATGCCCGACACGGCTCAGGAGGTGGCCGCCGTGCTGGCGGCCGCGAACGATGCCGGCGCGCCGTCGTTCGTCCTCGGTCGCGGCTCCGACCTGCTCGTCTCGGATGCCGGCTATCGGGGACTCATCGTCTCGATGCCTGACGAGATGGACGACGTCGTGGTCGAGGGACGCACGATGCGCTGCCAGGCGGGAGTCACCTTGGCCGATGCGGCCGAGATGGCCTGTGACCTGGGCCTCACGGGGCTCGAGTTCGCCTGTGGCATCCCGGGGACCGTGGGCGGCGCCGTCTTCATGAACGCCGGTGCCTATGGCGGCTGCATCGCCGACGTGCTCTCCGAGGTACGCGTCCTCAACCAGGAGGGCCATGACTTCGTCGTGGACATCGATGACCTCGCCATGGGCTACCGCACGAGCCTCGTGCGCACCGAGGGCCTCGTGGTGCTCGACGCGACCTTCGACCTCGAGGAGTCCGAGCAGGACCATATCCGGGCCACGATGGATGACCTCACGCGCAGGCGCGAGGAGAAGCAGCCTCTCGAGCTGCCGAGCGCCGGGTCCACCTTCAAGCGGCCCGAGGGCCATTACGCCGGCAAGCTCATCATGGATGCCGGCCTCATGGGCTACCAGGTCGGGGGAGCGGCCGTCTCGACCAAGCATGCCGGCTTCGTGGTGAACGTCGACCACGCCACCGCGGCCGACGTCGCTGCCGTCATAGCGCACGTCGTCGACGAGGTCGAGCGCACGAGTGGTGTGACCCTCGAGCCGGAGGTACGCTTCCTTGGCGACTTCTCGCAGGAGGGCTAGCTGGGACGATGACGCCTGGGCTCCGTCCGCCCTTTCGCTGTGGAGAGGGTTTCTCTGCCGCCGCGAATGCGTTACGCTACGAGGCAACGAAGCTTAAACACACCAGTCGTTGGGGCAACCTATGATTACCAGTGATGTAGGCCATACCGATCAGCGCCAGGAACGTCTTCCGTCCTTCTCGCGCCGTGAGGCGCTGCGGCTGATGCTCGGCGCCGGGCTCGTCGCGCTCACGGGCCTGCCCTCCACGGCGAGGGCAGACACCCAGTCCGACCTCGACGCGGCCCAGTCCCAGCTGGATGCCGCCCAGTCCCAGCTCGATGACATCTCGAACCAATACCAGCAGCTGGCCGTGGAGCAGTCCAACACGAAGGACGCGATCGACCAGAAGCAGTCTGACATCGACCAGATACAGGCAGACATCGACGTCAAGCAGAAGGACCTGGACTCCAAGCAGGAGATCCTCTCCAAGCGCATCTCGAGCTCCTACAAGAACGGTGGCTCGAACGTGCTCGACGTCCTGCTCTCGTCGGCAAGCCTCGACGAGCTCATCTCGAACGTGTACTACATGGGTAAGATCACCGACTCCGACAAGGCCATGATCGAGGAGGTCAAGCAGGCGAAGGCCGAGCTTGACGACAAGAAGTCCTCCCTCGAGCAGGAGAAGGCGTCGCTCGAGGACCTCAACGCCCAGCAGACCCAGCAGCTCCAGGACATGCAGTCCAAGCAGTCCGAGGTCCAGACGGTGCTCGACGGTCTGAGCACGCAGGTGAAGGACCTCATGTCGCAGCGCGATGCCGAGCTCGTCGCCGCGGCCGCGGCCGAGGCCGCACAACAGGCGCAGTCCGCCGCTCAGGCTGCCGCCGGCTCTGGCGGCAGCGTCTACGTCGACACGAGCACGAGCGGGCAGTCCACGTCCGGGCTCACCAACGCGCAGGCAAACGTGGTGAACGCCTGCAAGTCGGTCGGGTCTCCGGGCTCCGGCCTCTGCGCGATGTGGGTCTCGCAGGTCTTTGCCGCGGCCGGATACGGGTATTACGGCGGGAACGCCTGCGACATGTACGCGAACTGGTGCACGAGCTCGAACAAGTCGAACCTCAAGGTCGGCATGATCGTGGCGGTCTCGACGCACTCGCACACGTCGGCCGGCAGGACCTACGGACATATCGGCATCTACATCGGCAACGACACGATGATGGACAACGTCGGCTACGTCCGCACCATCAACGTGAACGACTGGATCAGCTACTACAACACCACGGTGACCCCCCGTTGGGGCTGGATTGGTGGCGTGAGCCTGGTCTAGGCGAGAGGACGGGTCCCTCTCGACGTCCCCTACGAGGCGAGCAGGGCGGTGTGCGCGTCGTCGAGCGCGCCTACCATGGTGTTGAGCGGGTTGAAGTCAGAGGGGGCGCTGCACATCACGGTGACCACATAGTCGCCCGAGGTCGCCTCGACGATGCCTCCAACGCAGGTGACGGGGGCCGAGCCATACCCCTCGCTCGCGTTGTACCACCCAGCCTTCGACATGGTGGAATACCGGTCGTTGAGGGCCTGGCTCACAGGGGAGTCGAGGGTGTCCGCGAGCGCCTCGCGACACCAGCTGGCATTGGTCTGGTCACTCGTGAGGTAGGGATACTCGGCACTCCAGATGAGGCGCAGCTCATGGGCGCTGTAGTGCGTGTAGTAGCTGTAGGCGCCGTCGGGGGAGTCGAAGCCGGTCCCCTGGCACCATGAGTAGAAGCCTGAGTCCCCATAGGTCGAGCGGAGCGTGCGATAGCAGTCGTTGTCAGAGTTGACGAGCGTCTCGCTCAGGGTGTCCGCCATGGAGCCATAGGGGTCTGCGATGCCGTTCTGCACGAGGTAGACCACATACGGCCCCTTGATGGAGCTCGCGCTGTAGTAGCGGGTGTCGACGTCATAGGAGATGGTCATGCCGGTGGCGACGTCCATGAGCTCGAAGCCGATGGTGTAGCCGCTTCCCTCGAGGTCGCGGACCTCCTCTATGAGATAGCCCAGCGCCATGGCCGCCTTGGACCGGTCCGCGCCGTCAACGGTGATGGCGCTCGAGTCCTCAGCGGCGGCCGTCGCGTCATCCGCCGCCTTCCGAGCCTCGGCCTCGGCCTCGAGCTCCTGGGCCTTCCTGGCCTGCTCGGCAGACGTCTCGAGGTCGGCTGCCGATGCGGCGTCATCGGTCGTGCGCTCCGTGGCGTCCATCAGGGTCGAGGCGAGGCTTCCCATCCCCGACGGGATGGCATCCTGGTCGACGGGCGATGCCGTCTGCGCACGATCGAGCGCGATCACGCCAACCCCACATGCGAGGGCCACCACGACGGCAAGGACCCACGGCCAGCGGCGACGGGTCCCGTGGGGTTCTTCCGCGTGTGCGGGACTCTGCCTGGTGTGGAGCTCCGCCATGGGGGCATCCCTAGTTCTTGAGCGAGTTGATCGGGGCGGGGAAGCGTCCGCCACGATGCGCGAGGACGGTGCCCGCATGCTCGTTCACGTGCATGACGGGCGCGGAGCCGAAGAGTCCTCCGAACTCGAGGACGTCCCCCTCCTTCCTGCCGATGGCGGGGATGACGCGGACGGCGGTGGTCTTCGAGTTGATGACGCCGATGGCCATCTCGTCGGCGATGATGCCGGCGATGGCCTCGACCGAGGTGTCACCGGGGATGGCAATCATGTCGAGCCCCACGGAGCAGACGCAGGTCATGGCCTCGAGCTTCTCGAGCGAGAGGGCCCCGCTCTCGGCTGCGGCGATCATGCCGGCATCCTCCGAGACAGGGATGAAGGCACCGGAGAGCCCGCCCACGCTGGAGCTCGCCATGACGCCGCCCTTCTTGACGGCATCGTTCAGCATGGCGAGCGCGCAGGTGGTGCCGGGGCCGCCGCACTGGCCGACGCCCATGATCTCGAGGATGCGGGCGACGGAGTCGCCGACGGCCGGGGTCGGCGCGAGGCTGAGGTCGACGATGCCCTTCTCGACGCCCAGGCGGGTCGCAGCCTCGCGGCTCATGAGCTCGCCTGCACGGGTGATCTTGAACGCCGTCTGCTTGATGCGCTCGGCGACCTGCATCATGCTCGCGTCGTCGGGGAGCTCCTCGAGGGCTGCTGCCATGACGCCGGGGCCCGAGACGCCTACGTTGATCACGGCATCTGCCTCGCCGCCACCATGGATGGCCCCGGCCATGAAGGGCGAGTCCTCCACCATGTTGGAGAAGACCACGAGCTTCGCCGCGCCGTAGCAGTCGATGTCGACGGTCGCCTTGGCGGTGTCGATGACGGTCTGGGCCATGAGGAGCACGGCGTCCATGTTGATGCCGGCACGCAGGCTTGCCACGTTGACCGAGGAGCAGACGCGGGTCGTGGTGGAGAGCGCATGCGGGATGGAGGCGATGAGGCGACGGTCAGCGTCACCGATGCCCTTCTGGACGAGGGCCGAGAAGCCCCCGAGGATGTCGATTCCCACGGCCTCGGCGGCGCGGTCGAGCGTGACCGCGAGGGGGGTGAGGTCCTCGTCGGGGCAGCAGGCGGCGATCTGTGCCACGGGCGTCACCGAGATGCGCTTGTTGACGATGGGGATCCCGTACTCGCCCTCGATGGCCTCCGCGGTCGAGACGAGGTCGGCCGCCTGGTGCGTCACCCGCTCGTAGACCTTGTCGCACATGCGCGACAGGTCCTCGTCGGCACAGCCCATGAGCGAGATGCCCATGGTGATGGTACGGATGTCGAGATGCTGCTGAGACACCATGTCGATGGTCTCGACGACCTCTTCGGGGGTGATTGCCACGGGTTCGTCCCTTCATGCTGTGGTGAGGAATGGTCCTCACAGTATAGACTGGGCGGTAAAAGGCATGGTGTGCGGACTGCGAGAGATTAGAGCGCTCTAATCTCTAAACATAAGCAAAACGTTTAGTACATACATGCAGGAAACATTAGTAAATCTGTTCACTACGGACCCCAAATAGTCCGCTGGCGAACGTTTTCATACCGTTTATGGGATGCAGTCTGGCCTTTGGTGGCCCCGTGGAATACAACATGGTTGTACGAATTGCGCGGCAGGAACTTCGGCAGCGCAAGGGTTATGAGGCTTTGATCGTCGGCGGCTCAATCGGACGCAAGGTCATCCCAACAACGGAAGGGCAGGCGGGTTCTCGGAAGCGTTCGCTGGTCTGTCCCCGTGAACTAAACGTAAAGTAAACAGTAAGAAATAGGTCGCATAAGTTCGTGCTCTGAGGTACTCGCAGGTATCTGGTTTGTTCGAACAAGAATATGGATACAGGCAGAGCAACAAACAAGAGGACGAACGACAGGTGCATGACTCCCTGCGGGGAGTGGGGTTCGAGAAGGCAGTTCCATACAGGACCGGAAGGAGAAACAATGAACGGAAAGAAGAATCTCTCGAGGCGCGACTTCCTGAGGCTTTCGGGTGTCACTGCGGCGGGTATCGGTGGGGCAACACTGCTCGCCGGCTGCTCGAGTGGGTCAAGCAGCTCCGCTGACACGTCGGCCTCCTCGAGCTCCTCGAGCTCGAGCAGCAGCGTCAAGATCGGCGTCTCCATCTGGTCGTCCACCGATGCCCTCGGCAAGCTCTCCGTCGACATCATCAAGAAGGCGGCCGACATCCTGGGCGTCGAGATCTCCACGGTCGACCAGGGCCACGTCTCCGAGCAGGTCACCGCATCGGTCGAGACGCTCTGCGCTGCCGGCTGCAACGGCATCGTCATCTGCAACTCCGCAGACTCCGAGATGACCTCCTGCATCAACACCTGCGACCAGAACGAGGTCTACCTCGGCCAGTTCTACCGCATCATCAACCAGGACAACTCGCCCGACGTCTACAAGCTCGCCCAGAACTCCAAGTACTACGTCGGTGCCGTCCACGAGAACGAGGTCGAGAACGGCGAGAAGCTCGTCTCCCTGCTCACGGCCGACAACGCCGATGCCGCAGGCACGCTCCAGAAGGGGGCCCGCAACATCAAGCTCGAGGGCTGGACGGTCGGTGACGCAACCTTCCAGCAGCGCTGGAACGGCTACAAGAACGGCGTCGACACCTGGAACTCCGCCAACCCCAACGACAAGGTCACGCTCTCCGACCCGGTCTACGCCAACACCTCCTCTATCGAGGGCGCGAACGTCACGCAGCAGTTCTATAACACCGACCCCACCATGGACGCCCTCATCGTCGCCGGTGGCGGCGGCGACCCGCTGGTCGGCTCCGTGGGCCAGCTCGCCAACATGGGGCTCACCGGCAAGATCCGCGTCGCCTCGACGGACTTCCTCGACGACCTCAAGACCCAGCTCTCCACGGGTGGCATGTACTGCGAGTCCGGCGGCCACTTCTGCGATCCCCTGTACTCCTTCCTGATGGTCTACCAGGCCTGCCAGGGCAAGATCACCCCGACTGCCGGCGACTTCGGCAAGGAGATCAAGTTCCCCTACGTCTACGTCTCCTCGGTCTCCGAGTACGAGGACTACGAGAAGTACTTCGTCGACGAGGCCCCCTATACCGACGACGAGATCAAGAAGCTTGCTGATATGAGCTTTGATGACCTCAACAAGTCGGCCACCGAGCTGTCGATCGACGACGTCAAGAGCCGTCACAGCGCGTAGTAGCTGGTAACAATCGACCTTCCGGACCTTGGGGTGGGCTGGGCATGCCCGGCCCACCCCAAGCTTTGCCAAGGTTTCAACACGAGAAGGAGCGATGCGATGCAATCTATACTCCAAAAGGCGAAGCAGAGCCAGTGGTTCGGTGTGGGACTCCTCGTCCTCATCTCACTGGTCTGCTGGGCACTCTTCATGGTGTTCTGCCCGGCCGACACCTTCGGGTCTCCCGACAAGCTGCTGACGTATCTGCAGCGCGGCCTCATCTACGCCGTGGGCTCCTGTGGCCTGTACTTCATCGTCGTCATGGGCCTCTGGGACTTCTCGATCGGCGCCATGCTCATCCTCTCCGAGCTCATGGGGGTCTGGGCAAGCCAGTCCTTTGGGTATCTGGGTCTCATCGTCGCCCCGATCGTCTGCGGCTTCGTGCTCGGTCTCGCCAATGGCGTGACCTATCGCGTCCTCCGCATCCCCTCGCTCATCGTCACCGTGGGCCTGTCGCTGCTCTATGAGAGCTTCGGCGTCTTCGTGTCCAACGTGGGCGGCACCCGCCTGTCCGACTCGTTCAACGCCTTCGGCTCCTATCCCTGGAACCTCATCCTGGCGCTCGCGGCCTTCTTCCTCTGCGGGTTCATCCTCAAGTACACGAAGGTCGGCACGTACGTCAACGCCATCGGCACCAACGAGCTCACGGCAAAGAACATGGGCGTGAACGTCGACAGGTACAAGATGATCGCCTTCATCCTCTGCGGCACCTTCTGCGGGATCATGGGCATCCTCTACATCTCGTACGGCACCGCGCAGACCCCCCAGACCGGCATGCTCTCGCAGGCGCTCAACTTCACGCCGCTCATGGGCACGTTCTTCGGCCTGGCCTTCCGCAAGTACGGTCACCCGATCGTGGCCATCGTCATCGGCGAGTTCCTCATCGCCATGATGCTTGCCGGCTTCGTCGCGCTCAACGTCCCAGGAACCATCAACAACGTCATCACCGGAGCCACGCTCATCATCATCGTCAGCCTGACCACCAAGCGCGTCAAGGGCGCCGTCGTCAAGTAAGGAGGGAACTACCATGGCAGAAGAAGTCATGCTTCATGCAGAGAAGATCGATAAGACCTTTGGTATCACGCACGCCGTCGACCATGTGACCCTCGACTTTGCGAAGGGCGAGATCCACGCGCTCATCGGCGAGAACGGTTCGGGCAAGTCGACGTTCACCAACATGCTCACCGGCATCATCTCCATCGGCGAGGGGACCTTCACCCTCGATGGCGAGCAGATCGTCGCCAAGAACCAGGTCGACGGCAACCACAAGGGTGTGGCCGTCATCGTGCAGGAGACCGGTACGCTCGCCGCGCTCACCGTGGCCGAGAACCTCTTCCTGGGCGACGAGGACCGCTTCATCAGCCACGGCCTCAAGAACACCGCGGCGATGAACAAGAAGGCCCAGGAGCTGCTCGACAGCTACGGCCTCGACCGCATCAAGGCCACCGCCCCCATCGACAACTACGACTTCGAGGACCGCAAGCTCGTCGAGATCGTCCGCTCCACATGGTTCGACCCCAAGGTCCTCGTGGTAGACGAGACCACCACAGCCCTCTCGCAGAACGGCCGAGACAAGCTCTTCGAGGTCATGCGCCACGTCAAGGAGATCGGCCATACGGTCATCTTCATCAGCCACGACCTCGACGAGGTCCTGCGCATGTCCGACTCCATCTCGATCCTGCGAGACGGCGAGTTCATCAAGACGGTCAATGCCGCCGACGTCACCGAGGATGACCTCAAGACGCTGATGGTCGGCCGTAAGATGAGCGACCACTACTACCGCACCGACTACGGCCAGGAGGTCACTGGCGAGGTCGCCCTGTTCATGCAGAACGTCTCGGTCCCCGGTGAGCTCGACGACATCTCGCTCGAGCTCCACAAGGGCGAGATCCTCGGTATCGGCGGGCTGTCGGAGTGCGGCATGCACGAGCTCGGCAAGGCCATCTTCGGTGCCTCATACGACCGCACCGGTCGCGTGACCCTGGGGGACGGCACCGAGATCAACGACATCAACACCGCCATCGACCACTCGATTGCCTATGCCTCCAAGGACCGCGACAACGAGAGCCTGCTCATCAACGACACGATCCAGGACAACATCACCCTGCCGTCGCTGCGTGACATGGGCAAGGTCATCAACAACAAGAAGTGCCACACGTTCGCGACGAAGTACGCGGACATGATGAGCACCAAGATGACCGGCGTCGACCAGTTCGTCGCTGACCTCTCGGGCGGCAACAAGCAGAAGGTCGTTCTCGCGAGGTGGCTTGGCAAGCAGTCCGACATCCTCGTCCTCGACAGCCCCACGCGCGGCATCGACATCAAGGTGAAGGCGGACATCTACGCCCTCATGGAGGAGATACGCAACCAGAACAAGGCGATCCTCGTCATCTCCGAGGAGATCATGGAGCTCATCGGCATGTGCGACAGAATCTACGTCATGAAGGACGGCAAGTTGAACGGACAGCTCTTCAGAAGTCCGGATCTGACGGAAAACGATCTCATCTCGAAGATGGTCTAGGAGGCGACTGGTTATGGCTACTACTGATACCGCAACGCTCGACCCCAAGGCTCCGGCGCCCCAGGCCGAGGAGGAACCCAAGAAGAAGTTCGGCCTTGCGTCACTGCGCCCGTTCCTTCCCATCATCGGGTTCGCTGTGATTCTGCTCTTCTTCACGGTTGCGACCAACGGATCGATCATCACGCCCAAGAACATCAGGCTGATGCTCTCGCAGACCTACATGATCATGATCGCCGCCGTCGGCGTGTTCATGATCATGACCATGGGATGCCTCGACTTCTCGCAGGGCTCCATGCTCGGGCTCTCGTGCATCGTGGTCTGCTACCTGTCGAACTACAACATCGTGCTCGCCATCATCGGCGGCATCGTGACGGGCGCCCTCATCGGCGCGGTCAACGCGTACTTCCACGTCTATCGGCAGATTCAGTCGTTCGTGGTCACGTTGTGCATGATGTTCCTGCTCCGTGGCGTGGTCGCGTTCCTCACCACCGACGCCCCGGTCATGGGTGCCAACTACCTTTCCAGCCTGAACGACCCCATGATCATGATTCCCATCATGGTCGTGGTGCTCGTCTTGGGCTACCTCGTGTTCCACTTCACGTCGGTCGGCCCTGACCTCAAGGCCATCGGCGCAGGTGAGAAGGGCGCACGCTTCGCCGGCATCAAGGTCAACAGGACCAAGGTCATCGTCTACATCGTCGCCGGCTGCATCACGGGCTTCGCCGCCTTCGTGAACGCCGCCAAGGTCGGCTCGGTCACCGCGACGGGCGGCAACATGTTCGAGACCCAGCTCCTCATCGCGCTGGTCCTCGGCGGCATGCCCATCAACGGCGGCGCACGCGTGAGCTACGCCAACATCATCGTCGGCGTGCTCTCCTACCGAATCCTCGCGTCCGGCCTGGTCATGCTCGGGTTCACCACGGAGATCCAGCAGCTCATCATGGGCGTCGTGTTCGTGCTCGTGGTCGCCGCCTTCTCCGACCGCAAGTCCAACCAGGTCATCAAGTAGGTACCTCCTTCCTTTCCCCGGCCGGCCCTGCCCCCGGTCGGCCGGGGCCCTCTAGGAGCCATCCGGGGTCACGTTCCTCGCTCCCCATGCGGGAGTCCCGGGAACGCCCGACTATCACAACCGTTCGAGACGGAGGATCGCATGCTAGACATCAAGCAGTACAAGTTCTGGTTCTGCCCCTGCTCGCAGGACCTGTACGGTGACGAGGTGCTCGAGCACGTCGCGGCCCATGCGGCCGAGGTCGTCGCAGCGCTCAACGCGAGCGACAAGGTGCCCTTCGAGGTCGTGTTGAAGCCCACGCTCATCACGTCCGACGTCATCGGTGCCACGTTCAATGCCGCCAACATGGACGACGAGTGCGCCGGCATCATCACCTGGGCGCATACCTTCTCGCCCTCGAAGTCCTACATCCAGGGCCTGAACGACCTTCGCAAGCCGCTGTGCCAGTTCGCGACGCAGTACAACGAGGAGATCCCGTACGACACCATCGACATGGACTTCATGAACGAGAACCAGGCCGCCCATGGCGAGCGCGAGTTCGGCCACATCTTCGCCCGCATGCGCAAGAACCGCAAGGTCGTCTTCGGGTTCTGGAAGGACCCGGACGTCCAGGCGGAGCTCGGTGCCTGGCAGCGCGTGGCCGTGGGCGTCAACGAGTGTCGCAACATCCGCGTGGCCCGCTTCGCCGACACCATGCGCAACGTCGCCGTCACCGACGGCGACAAGGTCGAGGCCGAGGTCAAGCTCGGCTGGACCGTCGACGCATGGCCCATCAACGACCTCACGCCCTACATCGACGGCGTCTCTGATGCCGACGTCAAAGCGATGGCCGACGAGTACTACGACACCTATGACATCATCCTCGACGGCCGCGACCCTGCGGAGTTCCGTGCGCACGTCGAGGTCCAGGCGCGTCAGGAGATCGGCATCGACCGCTTCCTCACCGAGAACAACTACAACGCCTTCTCCGACCACTTCGGTGACCTGGGCGACCTCAAGGAGCTCCCGAGCCTGGCCATCCAACGCCTCATGCAGAAGGGCTATGGCTTCGGCCCCGAGGGTGACTGGAAGACCCCTGCCATGGTGCGCATGATGAAGGTCATGACCGCCGGCGACCCGAACGCCAAGGGCTCGGGCCTCATGGAGGACTACACCTACAACCTCGTCCCGGGCAAGGAGGGCATCCTCGAGTCCCATATGAGCGAGGTCGACCCCTCGGTCGCCGACGGCAAGATCTCGATCCGCGCCACGCCGCTCTCGATGGGCGACCGCGAGGATCCCGCACGTCTCATCTTCACGGCCAAGACCGGTCCGGCCATCGCCACGTCCCTGATCGACATGGGCAACCGCTTCCGTCTCATCATCAACGCCGTGGACTGCAAGAAGGTCGAGAAGCCCATGCCGATGCTGCCTACCGGCACCGTCTTCTGGACGCCCCGTCCGAGCCTCAAGGTCGGATCCACCGCGTGGATCATGGCCGGCGGTGCGCACCATACCGCCATGTCCTACGACCTCACGGCTGACCAGATGGTCGACTGGGCCGACCAGATGGGTATCGAGTCGCTCGTCATCGACGAGGACACGACCATCCGCGAGTTCAAGCGCGACCTCAAGATCGGCGAGGTCTACTACCGCTAGAGACCCTGTGGCCTGCGGGATCGTGCATGTGTCGCATGCCCGCAGGCCACACGTCGCATGTGCTGACCCAAGGGTCGCGTCTCCCATCCAGGGCCGCGGCCCCTTCTTTCGAGGAGTGCAATCATGGCAGACAACACAGAGACCATCGCGTCCCAGATCGAGGCCGGCACGTGCTCCCTGGGCATCGAGTATGGCTCGACCCGCATCAAGGCGGTGCTCGTCGGTCCTGCGAACGAGCCCATTGCCGTGGGCACGTTCGACTGGGAGAACTCGCTCGAGAACGGCTACTGGACATACGGCGAGGATGAGATCTTCGACGGCCTCACCGCCTGCTACGCCTCGCTCAAGGCTGACGTCCAGGAGATCTATGGCGTGAGGCTCACCCAGCTGGGCGCGCTCGGCATCTCGGCCATGATGCATGGGTACCTGCCGTTCGACGCGAACGGCAACCTCCTGGTGCCCTTCCGCACCTGGAGGAACACCACCACGACCGAGGCGGCCGGCAAGCTCACCGAGCTCTTCGGCTTCCATATCCCCGAGCGCTGGAGCATAGCCCACCTCTATCAGGCGATCCTGTCGAGGGAGCCTCACGTGGGCAAGGTCGCCTCCCTCACCACGCTCGCCGGCTTCGCCCACTGGCGCCTCACGGGCGAGAGGGTCCTCTCCGTCGGGGACGCCTCGGGCATGTTCCCCATCGACTCGGCCACCAAGGCCTATGATGCGGGGATGCTCGAGAAGTTCGATGCCCTGCCCGAGGTCAGAGCCCTGGGGCTCCGCGTCGAGGACCTGCTCCCGCGCGTCGCGCTCGCCGGGGACCATGCGGGGACCCTCACGGCCGAGGGCGCACGTCTGCTCGACCCGTCGGGCGACCTCAAGCCGGGCTGCCCGCTCTGCCCCCCAGAGGGCGACGCCGGTACCGGCATGATCGCCACCAACTCCGTGGCCCAGCGTACCGGCAACGTGAGTGCGGGCACCTCGGTCTTCTCGATGGTGGTGCTCGACCATCCCCTGAAGGACAAGATGGTCCCCCAGATCGACCTCGTGACCACGCCCGTGGGCGATGCCGTCGCGATGGTCCACTGCAACAACTGCACGTCGGACATCAACGCCTGGGTGGGTCTGTTTGACAGCTACAACAAGCTCATGGGCTTCGAATGCGACAAGGGCGATCTGTTCCGTAGGCTCTTCGAGTCCGCGATCGATGCCGACAAGGATGCGGGCGGCATCGTGAGCTCGCCGTTCATCTCTGGTGAGCCCATCATGGGCGTGAACGTGGGGCACCCGCTGCTGCTCCGCCGCGAGCACTCGACCTTCTCCATCGCGAACCTCATGCGCATGAACGTCATGGCCGCCTTCGGAACGCTCAAGGTGGGAAACGACATCCTCAAGAAGGAGGACGTCCATATCGACAAGCTCTATGGGCATGGTGGCATCTTCAAGACGCCACGGGTCGCCCAGAGCCTGCTCGCCGCAGCCATGGACGCCCCGGTCACGGTGCTCTCGACGGCGGGGGAGGGCGGAGCCTGGGGACAGGCCGTCGCCGCGTCGTACATGCTCAACAAGGAGCCTGGCCAGAGCCTGGCCGACTTCCTCACCACGAAGGTGTTCTGCGGCATGGAGGGCGAGACCTTGGCGCCCGACCCGGCCGACGTGGCGGGCTATGATGCGTTCATCAAGGTGTTCGAGCAGGTCAACGAAGTCGAGAAGGCTGCCGAGCGGGCAGTCGCGGAAGAATAGGAGGCACTCATGCTGGAGGAACTCAAGCAGGCCGTCTACGAGGCGAACATGGACCTGCCGGCCCACGGGCTGGTCACGTTCACGTGGGGCAACGTGTCCGGCGTCGACCGCGAGCGGGGCCTCTTCGTGATCAAGCCCTCCGGCGTCGCCTACGACGAGCTGACGCCCGACATGATGGTGGTGTGCGACCTCGACGGCAACCGCGTGGAGGGGGACCTCAACCCGAGCTCGGACACGGCGACCCATGCCGTGCTCTACCAGGCGTTCGGCGACGTGGGCGGCATCGTCCACACGCACTCGCCCTGGGCCACGTCCTGGGCGCAGGCGGGGCGCGCCATCCCGTGCTACGGCACCACGCACGCCGACTACTTCTACGGTGACATCCCCTGCGCCCGCAACCTCACCAAGGCCGAGATCGACGAGGCCTACGAGAGGAACACGGGCGTGCTGATCGCCGAGCTGTTCGGCGAGGGCGGCTACGACCACGTGGCGGTGCCGGCCGTGCTCTGCAAGAACCACGGCCCCTTCGCCTGGGGCGCCGACCCCGCCGAGGCCGTCTACCACGCCGTGGTCCTCGAGCGCGTGGCCGAGATGGCCTGCAAGACCGAGACCATCAACCCCCGCGTGAAGCCGGCGCCGCAGGAGCTCCAGGACAAGCACTACCTGCGCAAGCATGGCCCTGATGCGTACTACGGCCAGAGGTAGGTGCCTTCGGGTCATCTGCCGTTCGGGCTGTCTGCGACACCCTCCTTTCGTCTGTCGATGCATTCCCTAGCGTTCTGAGGTATTTAGCGGAGCGATTTCCACGAGGAAATGCATCGACAGACGTGGGGGAGTGCCTGCAGATGCGTCGGGACCATGAGGCGTGCCGGCCGTCGTGCGGACGCGGTCCCTCTGTCGACGCCTCGATAGATGAACTGTTTGGTAAATCGTTTTTCTCACGTGCTAAAACGATTTACCAAGATATACTCATCATGGCAGAAGGTGTGGCAGTCCCCGATGACTGTCACCAGACGGAATGTGTCAGAAAGGATCACGATGTCGCAACCGACCATCGGCACGCCCTGGAAGAAGCTCGACGGACCCGTCCCCCAGGAGGAGATCGAGTGGGTCGACAAGTACTGGCGCTGCGCCAACTACCTGTCCATCGGCCAGATCTACCTGCGGAGCAACCCCCTCATGCGCTCCGACTTCACCGACGAGAAGAGCGGCGAGGTCCGGGACTTCGGCCGTGCCGACGTCAAGCGCCGTCTGGTGGGGCACTGGGGGACCACGCCTGGCATCAACTTCCTGATGGGTCACACCAACCGACTCATCCATGACCATGGCCAGAACGCCATCTTCATCATGGGACCGGGTCATGGCGGCCCCGCCGGCAACGCGCAGTCGCTGCTCGACGGCACCTGGGGCGAGTGCTATCCCAAGATCACCGATGACGAGGCGGGCCTCACCAAGTTCTTCCGCCAGTTCTCCTATCCCGGCGGCATCCCCTCGCACTTCTCGCCCGAGACCCCTGGCTCCATCCACGAGGGTGGCGAGCTGGGCTATTCACTCTCGCATGCCTTCGGTGCGGTCATGGACAACCCCAACCTGCTCGCCGTGGTCGCCGTGGGAGACGGCGAGGCCGAGACGGGCCCGCTCGCCACGAGCTGGCAGTCGAACAAGCTCATGAACCCCAAGACGGACGGCATCGTCCTGCCGATCCTGCACCTCAACGGCTACAAGATCGCCAACCCCACCATCCTCGCCCGCATCTCTGACGGCGAGCGCGACGAGTTCTTCCGTGGCATGGGCTATGAGCCCCACACCTTCGTGGCGGGCTTCGACGACGAGGACCACCTCTCGATCCATCGTCGCTTCGCCCAGCTCATGGAGCAGGTGTTCGACGAGATCTGCAACATCAAGGCCCGCGCGAACGCCGGGGACCTCACCCGTCCGCACTACCCCATGATCATCTTCAAGACCCCCAAGGGCTGGACCTGCCCCAAGATCATCGACGGCCACAAGACCGAGGGCTCCTGGCGCGCGCACCAGGTGCCGCTGGCCAGCGCCTGCGACACCCACGAGCACTTCCGCGTCCTGCGCGGTTGGCTCCGCTCGTACCAGCCCGTGGAGCTGTTCGACTCGAACGGCGCGATCCGCCCCGAGGTCAAGGAGTTCATGCCCGAGGGGGACCTGCGCCTGGGTGCCAACCCCAACGCCAACGGCGGACGCATGCTGCAGGACCTCACGCTGCCTGACATCCATGACTACGAGATCCCCGTCGCCGACATGGGCCATGGTTACGGCGCCACCGAGGCCACGCGCGTGCTCGGCTATTACACGCGTGACATCATCGCCCGCAACCCTGACATCTTCCGCATCTTCGGGCCTGACGAGACGGCATCGAACCGTCTGCAGTCGGCCTACGAGGTCACTGACAAGCAGTGGGATGCCGGCTTCAACGGTGACCGCGAGTGCGACCAGCACCTGGCCGCCAAGGGTCAGGTCATCGAGCAGCTCTCCGAGCACCAGATGGAGGGCTTCCTCGAGGGCTACGTCCTCACCGGTCGCCACGGCATCTGGTCGAGCTACGAGTCGTTCGTGCACGTGGTCGACTCGATGGTGAACCAGCACTGCAAGTGGCTCGAGGCATGCGCGCGCGGCATCGACTGGCGCAAGCCCATCTCGGGACTCAACCTCCTGGTCACGAGCCATGTCTGGCGTCAGGACCACAACGGGTTCTCGCACCAGGACCCTGGCTTCGTGGACATCCTGCTGAACAAGAGCTTCAACAACGACCACGTCACGAACATCTACTTCCCGGCAGATGCCAACATGCTGCTGGCCGTGGCCGAGCGTTGCTTCAAGTCGACCGACTGCTTCAACGCCATCTTCGCCGGAAAGCAGCCGGCACCCACGTTCCTCTCGATCGACGAGGCAGAGGCCGAGCTCGAGCGTGGCGCTGCCGAGTGGACCTGGGCAAGCTCCACCGAGAAGGGCGAGGAGCCTGACGTCGTGCTGGCCTGTGCCGGCGACGTGCCCACGATGGAGGCGCTTGCCGCCTGCGACATCCTCACCAAGATGGGTATCAAGGTCCGCTTCGTGAACGTCGTCGACCTGCTCAAGATCCAGAACGCCTCCGAGAACGACGAGGCCATGAGCGACAAGCAGTTCACCAAGCTGTTCACGGCTGACAAGCCCGTGGTCTTCGCGTTCCATGCCTATGCCGGCTCGGTCCACAAGCTCATCTTCGACCGTCCCAACCACGACAACTTCCACGTGCATGGCTACAAGGAGCAGGGCTCGACCACGACGCCGTATGACATGCTCCGCGTGAACGACATGGACCGCTGGGCGCTCGCCTCGCACGTGCTCGAGCTCATGGATGCCAAGAAGTGGGCGGGCCAGATCGCCGAGTGGAAGCAGTTCCGCGAGGACGCCTTCCAGTTCGCCGTCGACAACGGCTACGACCACCCCGACTTCACCAACTGGGTCTGGCCCGAGGCTGCCGACACGACCGACGAGCTCGGTGCCACCAAGGTGACCGGCGGAGACAACGAATAGACGGATGCATCTCGTGCCAGGCCCCGTTCTTCTCGCTCATGTCCTCGCCGCGCTTCGTGCGGCTGCGGAATGATCCGCGAGGGGAGCGGGGCCTGGCGCATGCCGGGACATCCCGGACTGCTGAAGAAGGCTCCGGTGTGCCTCGTCCACGTTGAGGGGGTCCCTAACGTGGACGAGGCACACCGGAGCCGGCACGACGCTTAGCGGGGGGAGACCTCGGGGCGTGGGACCTACAGGCTCTTCACGCTCTCGCGCTCGACCAGGGTCGTCGACATGTGGGTGGCCGTCGTGAAGCCGCGGGGGCTCCTGATGTCCTCGATGAGCATCTTCACGGCAAGCTCGCCGATCTCGCGCTTGGGCACGTGGATGGTGGTGAGCGGGGGGTTCGCGAAGTTCGCGAAGTTGAGGTCGTCGAAGCCGATCATCGAGATGTCGTCGGGCACCTTGTAGCCGTACTCGTTGAGGGCGCGGATGGCACCCACGGCGAGGAAGTCGTTGTCGGCGAAGAAGGCCGTGGGGAGCTTGGGCTTGGTCGAAAGCCAGGCGAGCATGTCCTCGTAGGCGCCGTCGAGCGTGGTCCCGATATTGACGCGATAGCCCTCGTTCACGGGTAGGCCCGCATCCTCCATGGCGGAGCGCCATCCGCGCTCGCGGAGGGGGAAGTTGCGGATGCGGAAGGTCCCTGCGAGGTAGCCGATCTCCCGGTGGCCCTTCTCGATGAGGTAGCTCACGGCGTGATAGGCGGAGTTCTCGTTCGAGATGACGATGGAGTCGAAGAACCGACGGCTGCTCCACCCGTCGACGATGACGAGCGGCGCGGTCGCGTCGTCGAACATGCGGTAGTCCGACTCCTCCATCTCGGTGCCGAGAAGCACGATGGCTCCCGAACGGTCGTGGCAGAGCTCCTTCATCTGGCGCGCCGCCTCGGCCTGGTTGGCGAGCTCGAGCGTCATGTAGGTCGTCTTGAGGCCGCATCGCCTCGCCTGTCGCTCGATCCCGTCGACCACGGAGATGTGGAAGACGCCCTCGTCGGTGACCTGGCCGGTCTTGCGGGCGAGGATGAACTGGACCTTGTCGAGCTTCTCGGGGCGCTGGTAGCCGAGCTCCTGGGCCGTGCGGATGATGGCCTCGGCCGTCTCCTTGCTCACGCCGCGCTTATGGTTGAGCGCATTCGACACGGTGGCGGGTGAGTACCCGGTCCTGCGACTTATCTCTCGTACGCTTGCCTTGGCCATGGGGGTCTCCATTCGCGCAGGAGCCTTGTGGTGTGGTGTCCTGACTACTAAACGATTGTAGTGCACGTTTAGTAAGATACGCAGGAAATCAATGTAAATCGTTCATTAATTGGGCCAACGGAGCCGAGGAGCGTGCGACGGGGCGGGCACCCTGATGGAAGGTGACGCTCACCTGCCGTGTGGTGGCTTCCGCCTAATTGTCTGGCGAGAATGACGTCCCGCGGTCCACACTCGTCGAGGATGTTGCATCGTGTCGGTGTCGGTCGTCGACGGGTCATTTCTTGAGGGGGCGCACATGAAGAGGGCTTATCGCGCGGCCTTGGCTGCCATGCTTCTGCTCGCGTTCTCGCTCGTGGTCCTTCCCGGCCAGGCCCGCGCGGCGTCGGGGGATGCCTCGTCGCAGGTGGTCGGGTCATCGACGAATGCCCAGACGGTCCAGGAGCTGCTTGACGCTGGCTCCTACCAGGAGGGCCGGGTCCTCGCACGGGTGACCGACGAGTATGCGCCCCTTTCGACCTTCTCGGATGAGGCCTCGTCCACCACGAGCGACCTGTACACCTTCTCCTCCAGCTCGGAGACGTCGACCGACGGCGACGGGCTGGCGGTCGCATCCTCCGCCGAGCCCGACCGCATCATCCTCATCACGTCTGACACCCTCTCCACCAAGGAGCTGCTCGAGGGGTTGGTGGGGGAGAGCGGGGTCGTGTATGCCCAGCCGGACTATGTGGGCACCGTCGGTGACGAGGTCTCCACAGACGAGAGCTCCCTGTCGAGTGACACCACCACGGCCCAGTCCGACGACGAGGCGACCGCGCAGGCGACCGGCCCCAATGACACCTTCTATGACCAGCAATACACCCTCAAGGGCACCAGCGCGGGCGGCACGAACGTCCAGACGCTCTGGGCCAAGCTCTGGAGCGGGGTGCCTACGAGCACGACCGTGGATGCGAGCGAGCAGGTCATCGTCGCCGTGATCGACACAGGCGTGAAGTATGACCATGAGGACCTGCGCGACGTCATGTGGACGGGCGGGGCCGCGTTGACGGCGGCCGGCGTCGACTGCGGTACCTATGGCTATGACTTCGTCGACGATGACACGGACCCCATGGACGAGGCAGGCCACGGCACGCATGTGGCCGGCATCATAGCCGCCACGGTCAACAACGCGACGGGCGTGGCCGGCATGGCTCCCAACGCGCGCATCATGGCTCTCCGCGCGGGCGACAAGGACGGGCAGTTCTCGACCTCGGCAACGATATCGGCCTATGACTTCCTCGTGAGTGCCGCGAAGGCAGGTGTCCATGTGACGGCAGCGAACAACTCCTGGGGCGGCCCCAGTGGGGACGGTCTGCTCCGCGAGGTCGCGAACGACCTCTATGAGACCTACGGGACCATCTCGGTGGTGGCTTCCGGAAACTCCGCATATGACAATGACGTCGTGAACGACTATCCCTCGGCGCTCCTCACGGACGGCATCATCGCGGTCAACGCCACCGACAGCACCGGCAATCTCTGGGATTTCTCGAACTATGGCGCCATGACCACCGACATCGGGGCGCCAGGGGCCTCGATCCTCTCGACCTCAGGCATTGCCAGCGAGAACACCACGGAGCTCGTCGATAAGAGCAAGCAGGCCGTCTACGAGACCTATGACGGTACTGCGCCGTACGGCTTCGAGGCCGCGACCGCCGGAAGCGAGGGCGTTGACGAGACGGTCGAGGTCTCGAGCGTTGCGGATTGTGGCTCGTCCGGGACGGGTGCCGGCCTCGAGTGGGTCGTGAAGGACGCTGCCGAGGGCACGTCGGACGCGATCACGCTCACCGCGACGAACCTGGACCTGAGTCAGGCTGCCAAGCCCACCTACGTGGCCTTCTGTGCCATCCAATCGGATGACACGGGCGCGGCCACGAACAGGTACACCCATGTCTATCTGGCCTCCACCACGCAAGGGGAGTGGGTTGAGGTATCGCCCGATGGCTTCGTCATCTCGAGCGAAGGGTGGAACCAGTATCTGGTCCCCATATCGTCCGAGGCGAGCGCACGGATCGACTGGAGCCATCCCATCATCAAGATCGAGCGCAAGCTTCCAGCACATGACGAAGGCATGGATGTGACCTACCTCATCGACAATGTGGGACTCGCTTACGACGGCGCCTATGAGACCTGTCCCTACGTGGTCTATGACGGGACGTCCATGGCGGCCCCTGTCGTATCCGGAGCGCTCGCCCTCCTGAGCGCGGCCTACCCGGACGACTCCGCCTCCACGCTCAAGAACCGCCTCCTCGGTTCGGTCACGAGAAGCGACGACCTCATGGGGACCTGTACCTCGGACGGGCGGCTCGACCTCTCGCAGTCGGACGATCCCTATCCCGTGGTGACCTCGGTCGAGCAGGCCGACAAGGACGCACGCACGGTGACCATCACCGGCTCGTTCTTTGGCGACACCGCAGGCGACGTCTCGGTCGAGGGGGTAGATGCCTCCCAGCTCACGGTCACGTCATGGAGTGACACGTCGATCACCTTCACGCTTCCCGCAGGCCTCGAGACCGCGAACCGCTATGTCACGGTCACGCGTGCGAGCGACGGGCGCACTGGCCGCAGGCTCGTCACCCTCGAGGCCACGGCCGCCGCGGACACCTCCTCCTTCGACGAGCTCCCCGCGCCGGACCTCAAGGCCTTAGGGCTGTCGAGGACAGAGGAGCAGACCGGGTCCTGGAAGGTCGCCACGGTCGGGGGCAAGATCTATGCCACGGCCAACAGCTTGGTGAGGAGCTATGGCGAGGGAGACGAGGAGCGAGACGCGCTCGCCCTCATCTGCTACGACCCCGCGACGCGTACCTGGGCGACCACCGATGCCTTCGACAGCATCGATCCGTGCTACCCGTTGATGTGCTCGTATGGCGCGGACCTCTATCTGTTCGATGCTACCAAGGCCGTGCTCTACCGCTACGACACGACGACCGGCGTCATCACGAAGATTGGCGACTACGTGGATGCCCCTGCGTTCAAGGACGTGACCTTCTCATGTGGCTCCATGGTCTGCGATGGGTCGAGCGTGACGTTGGTCGGTGGGGGCCATTTTGCGGACAACGCCTATGACTTCAACCAGCCAACCGTGAGCGTCGACCTCGCCACGGGTACGGCGACCTCAGGTCCTTCCCTGGTCACTGGTAGGGAGGCGTCGATCCTGGCCTCTCTCGACGGTACGCTCTACGTCGCAGGCGGGGGTACGGATGATGCGACGCCGGTCCTGACGGTCGAGGCCCTCTCGAACGGGTCCTTCTCCACGGTCTCCACGATGCCGGACTCGGTCCTGGCAACCCAGCTCTCCATGGCGGCCGGCGCCGTCCTGCCTGCGGGCTTCTCCTATGTGGCGGCCGATGGTTCCACGGTCACGCTCGACCATGAGTGCCTCATCGTGAGTGGTCTCGTGAACAGCTCGGACCACAACAGCATGGACACGTACGTCTTCGACCCCGAGGCCAAGACCTGGACCGCGACCGCACGCATCCTCGCGCCTGTGAAGGTCTCCTATGCGGGCGGTGCCTACCTCGATGGTTCCTTCTACGTGCTGGGCTATGACGCCACGGACAACATCGGCAACGGCGACGGCCTCGTGTTCAGGTGCCTCACGTCCGTCGAGAGGGACGACCCCACCCCGGCGACCACCGCTGCCACGCCTGCCGCGACGCAGGAGGCCGCGACCACGGCTACTGCGGCCACGGATGCGGATGCCCAGCAGACGGCCCAGGCGGGCGCCTCAGGCACACCGAGGACGGCGGATCCCCTGTCCCTCTCGGCAGCTGTGGTGCTCCTGGCGCTCGCTGGGGCGACGGTCCTTCTCGTGTGTGGTGGGCTCGTGCGCAGGGCCGACAAGGGACGCTAGGCTGCCGTTCTCCGTTGCGCATGTTCTGTGCCACTCCTATGTGTCCGCAACTTCTTGCGCACCATGTGCAATACTACTCACGCTGAGAAGAACACGAGTCGTGGGAGACCTCCCGCGACCACGCTCTCGAGGAAGTGAGCACTGATGGCACCTACTACCGATGCGGTGTTGGAGCCGGCCGCGACAGGCCGGGTCGACCCGCGCACCGCACGATCTCGCCTGGCCCTGCGAGACGCCCTCGCTGCCGAGGTCTCCGAGGTCGGTGACCTCTCGCGCGTGACGGTGACCGCGGTGGCCGACCGCGCCGGCCTCACACGCCGGACGTTCTACTCGCACTTCCATGACATTCCCGACCTCGTGGCGCAGACGGAGGCGGAGGCCCTCGCGGACATGCGGGCCCTTGTCGAGGCCATCGCCGCGATCCATCTCGACGACCTCAACGAGCGCGTGAGCGCGGGTGAGCCCTGCCCCGGCTCGGTCGAGCTCCTCGACTGGTTCCGGGCCAACGGCTGCTACCTCACCGCGATGCTCGGCCCTGGCGGTGACCCCGCCTTCATGGAGAAGGTCAAGGCCATGGTGCACGAGGCCGTGGCCGTCCGTGCCCTCGACGGCATCGACGTCCGTGCCCTCGGCGCCTTCTTCGACTATTACCTCACCTTCGCGATCTCGGCGGAGGTGGGCGTGCTGCTGCGCTGGCTCGCTGGCGGCATGCAGGAGTCGAGCCGCGTGATGGCCCAGCTCATGACGGCGCTCATGTTCGTGCGCCCCGGTGACCTGTACGGAAATCCCATCGACCTCGACGTCACCTCCTATGGTCTTGCGATCATGGGTTCGATGATGTCGGGCGAGACCGACGGAGGAGAGCAACGATGACGAACCATCCCGAATCCAACCAGGTACAGGCCACGTCCGGCCATGGCATCGACCTTGTGGCCGATGGCGCCGAGCTCAAGCCTGCGCACGAGGTGGACCTCGGCCATGCCGACCTCCGCCTGGGCATCGACGTCGGCTCGACCACGGTGAAGCTCGCCGTCATCGACGAGGACGCCCATCTGGTCTATGCCAACTACCAGCGCCACCATACCGACATCCGTGCCACGGCCAAGGAACTCTTCGATCGTGCCCGTGGTGCCGTGGGCGACGTGCCCATGCGGGTCTCGATCACCGGCTCGGGTGGCCTGCTCCTCTCGCAGTGGCTTGACCTCGAGTTCGTGCAGGAGGTCATCGCCTCGAAGCGCGCCGTCGAGACCCTCATCCCCCAGACCGACGTGGCCATCGAGCTCGGCGGCGAGGATGCCAAGATCATCTACTTCCAGGGCGGCATCGAGCAGCGCATGAACGGCACCTGCGCCGGCGGCACGGGCGCCTTCATCGACCAGATGGCGAGCCTGCTCCACACGGATGCGGGCGGCCTCAACGACCTCGCCAAGAAGGCCGAGCACATCTACCCGATCGCGAGCCGTTGCGGCGTCTTCGCCAAGTCCGACGTGCAGCCGCTCCTGAACGAGGGCGCGGCACCCGCGGACGTGGCAGCCTCGATCTTCCAGTCGGTCGCCAACCAGACGGTGTCGGGCCTTGCCTGCGGTCATCCCATTCGTGGCTATGTGGCCTTCCTCGGCGGCCCGCTCCAGTACCTCTCCGAGCTCCGCAAGCGCTTCTACGTCACGCTCGACCTCGACGAGGAGCACCGCATCGTCCCCGAGAACGCACACCTCTTCGTGGCATGCGGCGCGGCGCTGGCCGGCGAGGCTGCCGACAAGGTCACGTTCGCCGACGTCATCGAGTCCCTCGAGAACCTGGGCGACACCCAGGGATCCGAGGTCGAGCGCCTTGACCCGCTCTTTGCCGACCAGGCAGCGCTGGACGAGTTCCACGAGCGTCATGATGCGCAGGTGGTCCCCAAGGGGACCCTCGACGGGTATCACGGCCGGGTCTTCATCGGCATCGATGCCGGCTCCACCACGCTCAAGGCCGCCATGGTGGGTGAGGCAGGGCAGCTCCTCCACACCTGGTACGGCTCCAACAACGGGGACGTGCTCGGCACGGCCCGCACCGTCATGGACGACTTCTACGACCACATCCCCGATGGCTGCACCATCGGTCATGTGACCACGACCGGGTATGGCGAGGCGCTGCTCATCGAGGCGCTCCAGGCCGACTCCGGCGAGATCGAGACGGTGGCGCACCTGCGTGGCGCCAAGGCCTTCATCCCGCAGGTCGAGTTCATCCTGGACATCGGCGGCCAGGACATGAAGTGCCTGCAGGTAAAGGATGGCGTCATCGAGCACATCATGCTGAACGAGGCGTGCTCGAGCGGCTGCGGCTCGTTCATCGAGAGCTTCGCCAACGCCATGGACATGTCCGTGCAGGACTTCGCGAAGGAGGCCGTCGCGGCAAAGCACCCCGTCGACCTCGGCAGCCGCTGCACCGTCTTCATGAACTCCCGTGTCAAGCAGGCCCAGAAGGAGGGCGCCACGGTGGGCGACATCGCGGCGGGCCTCTCGTACTCCGTCATCAAGAACGCCCTGTTCAAGGTCATCAAGCTGCGTGACTTCGACGAGATCGGGAAGTACGTGGTGGTTCAGGGCGGCACCTTCATGAGCGATGCCACCCTGCGTGCGTTCGAGCTGCTCACCGGTCGCAAGGTGATCCGTCCCGACATCGCCGGCTGCATGGGTGCCTATGGTGCGGCCCTGCTCGCCCGCGACCGCGCCGTCGAGGGGCGTGACTCCTCCGTGCTCTCCCGCGAGGGGATCGACAACCTCACCGTCAAGCACATGAACGTCCACTGCGGACGCTGCTCGAACAACTGCCTGCTCACGGTCAACGACTTCGGCGGCGGGCACAAGTTCATCACGGGCAACCGCTGCGAGAAGGGCGCGGGTCACAAGAAGTCGAAGACGGCCGCCCCCAACCTCTTCGAGTTCAAGAACAAGCTGCTGTTCGACCGCGACGGTCTCGCGCCCGATGAGGCGCCCCGCGGCACCGTGGGCATCCCCCGCGCGCTCAACATGTACGAGAACTACCCCTTCTGGCATGCCTTCTTCACCAAGCTGGGCTTCTCGGTGGTCCTCTCGGACCAGTCGACCAAGGCGACCTATGAGGCCGGCATCGAGTCGATGCCGTCGGAGTCGGTGTGCTACCCGGCCAAGCTCAGCCACGGCCACATCATGAACCTGCTGGCCAAGGACCCCGACTTCATCTGGATGCCCTGCATCAGGTGGGAGCGGACCGAGGACGAGGGCACCACCAACCACTACAACTGCCCCATCGTCATGAGCTACCCGCAGTCGCTGGGACTCAACGTCGACGAGCTGGCCGACCCTGCGGTCGAGTACCTCGACCCCTTCATCCCCTATGACGACAAGCGCGAGCTCCAGCGCCGTCTCTATGAGGTCATCTCCGTGCAGCGCGAGGCCGACGCCAAGGAGGGTCACGGTCGCTTCAAGGGCGACCACATCACCCGCACCGAGGTCGACGCCGCGGTCAACGCCGCGTGGGCTGCCGACGAGGAGTTCCATGACGAGATGCACCGCAAGGGCGATGAGGCCCTCGAGTGGATGGAGGCCCATGATGCCCATGGCATCGTCCTGGCCGGCCGTCCCTACCATAACGACCCCGAGATCAACCATGCCATCCCCGAGCTCGTGAACTCCTTCGGGTTCGCGGTCCTCACCGAAGACTCCGTGGCCCACAAGATGCTTCCCGAGCGTCCCATCCGCGTGGTCGACCAGTGGATGTACCATGCGCGCCTCTATCGCGCGGCTCGCTTCGTGGCTACCAGGAACGACCTCGACCTCATCCAGCTCAACAGCTTCGGCTGCGGCCTCGACGCCCTTACGACCGACGAGGTGCAGGAGATTCTCGAGTCGTCAGGCAAGATCTACACCGTGCTCAAGATCGACGAGGTCTCGAACCTCGGCGCCGCCCGCATCCGCATCCGCTCGCTCATGGCGGCCCTGAAGGAACGTCGCGAGGAGCTCGTGCGCGAGACCGAGGCCGGCGAGGTCCACGAGGTGGCCCCCATCGACGTGCACAAGGCGGACGGCTCCCTCGAGCTGACGCGCCATGCCGACCCCGCCCGTCGTGCCCCCGTCTATCGCGAGAGCACGCCTTCCTCGTTCAAGAAGGTCCGCTACACCGAGGCCATGCAGGAGGCCGGCTACACCATCCTCTGCCCGCAGATGGCTCCCATCCACTTCGACCTGGTCCAGGAGTTGCTCAAGCACTACGGCTACAACATCGAGCTGCTCCCCTCCGTCGACCGCGGCGCCGTCGATGCGGGCCTCAAGTACGTCAACAACGACATCTGCTATCCGTCGATCCTCACGGTGGGCCAGATCATGGAGGCCATCGAGAGTGGCCGCTATGACCTCACCAAGACGGCTGTGCTCATCTCGCAGACCGGCGGTGGCTGCCGTGCCACCAACTACATCGCCCTCATCCGCAAGGCGCTGAAGGACTCGGGCCACCCCGAGATCCCGGTGATCAGCCTCTCGGTGGCAGGCAACCTCGACGAGAAGAACCCCGGATTCAACGTCATGAAGCCCGGGCTACTCCTCCGTGCCATCTACTGCCTGGTCTATGGCGACCTCATCATGCAGCTGCTCTATCGCGTGCGTCCCTACGAGACCAAGCAGGGATCGGCCGACGCGCTCTATGACGAGTGCATGGGATATGCCAAGGCGCTCCTTCCCACGGCGAGCCGCAAGCAGTTCTACGAGCTCTGCCAGCAGACGGTGGACGCCTTCCAGGCCCTGCCCCTGACCGACGACCGCTCCAAGCCCCGCGTGGGCGTGGTGGGTGAGATCCTCGTGAAGTTCCATCCCACGGCCAACAACCAGGTCGTGCGTGTGATCGAGCGCGAGGGGTGCGAGGCCAACGTGCCGGGTCTGGTGGACTTCTTCCTCTTCGGCCTCACGAGCCCCATCAACATGGAGGCCGAGCTGGGCAGCAAGGCCAAGAGTCGCATCAGCCACATGGCGGGCATCCGCTTCATCGATGCCGTGCGGGCGCCCCTGAACGACATGCTCGCGAAGGCTGATCGCTTCGAGCCCTACGAGGATGTCTTCGACCTGGCCGACAAAGCCGACAAGATCCTGTCGCTGTGCAACACGATGGGGGAGGGATGGCTGCTCACGGCCGAGATGGTCGACCTCATCGAGACCGGCACGCCCAACATCATCTGCTGCAGCCCGTTCGCATGCCTGCCCAACCACGTGGTGGGCAAGTCCGTGATCAAGCGCCTGCGCCAGATGCACCCCGAGTCGAACATCGTGGCCGTGGACTACGACCCCGGCGCCTCCGAGGTCAACCAGCTCAACCGCATCAAGCTCATGATCAGCGTGGCCAAGGAGAACTTCGACGCCAACCGCGGCGGCAGCTTCCGCGTGGAGAACCCCGACGACCCCACGCTCCACGTGGTGGCGCCCTATACCGCCGAGCCGTCCGTGGCCGACCAGGAGATCAATGGTGACCCTGCGGCCTGCGGGGCCTCATGCGGCACGATGGACCTGCACCTCTCGGACGAGCAGCTCGCCCGGATCAAGGCTGCCGAGGACGAGGCGGCCGAGCGCTCCGAGAAGGAGCCTGCGACCAGGTAGCGCACCTGCCTCTGGGAAGGGCGGCGCCTATCGGGCGGCGTCGTCCTTCCCGGAGGCGGCCTTCGCTGTGGACGAGGGGCGCGCGCCCCCACCACATCTCTCGCGCACCACGTACTGGGGCGACTGGTTCTGGCTGATATAGATACGGCCCACATACTCGCCCACCAGGCCGAGCGTCACCATGATGAGGCCGCCCACCACCAGCAGCACGCACATGAGGCTCGACCAGCCGGCGTCGATGGCGGAGTCGAAGATGATCTTGCGTACGAGCACCACGAGCGCGAAGACGAAGCCGACGAGCGCGAACACGCTGCCGAGGATGGTCGCTACGCGGAGGGGCTTCACCGAGAAGGCCGTGAACCCGTTGAGCCACAGTGACAGCAGCTTTCTGAGCGAGTAGCCCGAGGCTCCCTGCTCTCGCTCGAGATGGCTCACCTCGACGGAACGGATGCGGCCGGCACTCCTCAGGAAGAGCCCGTCGACATAGGGGAAGGGCCCCTGGTAGCGGACGACCTCCTCCACGACGGCGCGTGTGGCCGCGAAGTAACTCGAGAGGTAGAGACCCCTGGGCTTGTCGAGGAGCCAGTGGGCCATGTGGTCGTTCACCGTCGAGCCGAACCGACGGAATCCCGAGGAGAATCCCATGCCCTCGTAGTGGCAGTACACCAGGTCTGCGCCTTGCTCGATCTGCTCGACCAGCTTGAAGGCCTCGGAAGGGGGCGTCTGACCATCGTCATCAAGGGAGATCACGATGTTGCCCGAAGAGGCACGATAGCCGGCCATGAGTGCGGCATGCTGGCCGAAGTTGTGCATCATGCACAGGCCGGACACCTGGTCATGGGCCTCGCAGAGGCCTTGGATGACATCCCAGGTGGCATCTGGCGCGTTGTCGTTCACGAGCAGTACCTCGCACGTATAGCGCTCGTCGGATTCCACCGTTGCGAGCACGTCGTCGACGACGGCGGACAAGGTCTGGTCGCTGTGGTAGCACGGGATGACAAAGCTCAGGAGCTGGGTCATGGGGGACGCTTTCGACGGAATCTGACAGGGCATGGTGCGCCACGACTCCGTAGGATACCAGTGAGGTATCGGGGAGGTGTGGCGTAGACGGGTTTCAGCCTCCATCTGCTCTTGTCCTTCCTCTGGAAGATGGCCGCCCTTGCAGGGGGTGTCCGCGAGACGTGGCACTATAGGAAGGCAGTCCCTCCCGAGGGGGCGCCTGCCAAGCTGAGAAAGGTCCATCCTGCATGATCAGTTTCAACGTGCCACCCTGCGTGGGGACGGAGCTCGAGTACCTCAAGCAGGCAGTCGAGTCTCATAAGATCTCCGGCGACGGCGAGTTCACCAAGAGGTGCCAGACCTGGATCCAGGACCGGTTCCATACCCAGCGCGACTACCTCACGACGAGTGGCACGTCCGCCCTCGAGATGGCAGCCTGCCTCTGCCGCATCCAACCTGGGGACGAGGTCATCCTCCCCAGCTTCACGTTCTCCTCGACCGCCACGGCCTTCGTGCAGCAAGGCGCTCGCCTGGTCTTCTGTGACATCCGCCCTGACACCATGAACATCGACGAGAAGCGCATTGAGGAGGCCATCACTCCCAAGACCAAAGTCATCGTGCCGGTGCACTATGCGGGCGTCTCCTGTGAGATGGACACGATCATGGGCATCGCGCGGGCGCATGGCCTGCGTGTGGTCGAGGACGCCGCCCAGGGCGTCATGTCCACCTACAAGGGCCGGGCCCTCGGTACCATCGGTGACTTCGGCTGCTACTCCTTCCACGAGACCAAGAACTACTCGATGGGCGAGGGCGGCGCCGTCTGCATCGCCGATGCTGCCGATGACGACCATGCGGAGATCCTTCGCGAGAAGGGCACCAACCGATCGAAGTTCTTCCGTGGCCAGGTGGACAAGTACACCTGGGTCGACTACGGCTCGAGCTACCTGCCGAGCGACATCCTCGCTGCCTACCTGTGGGCCCAGCTCCAGGAGGCTGACCGCATCAACGACGACCGTCTTGCCACATGGGACGCCTATGACGAGGCCTTCCGTCCGCTTGCGGGCAGGGGACTCGTCGACCTGCCGCACATCCCCGAAGGCTGCGTCCACAACGCCCATATGTACTACGTCAAGCTCGCTGACCTTGACGAGCGTACGCGGTTCATCGCCTTCCTCAAGGACCATGGGGTGCAGTCCACGTTCCACTATGTCCCGCTCCATTCGGCCCCTGCAGGTCTGCGATTCGGACGGTTCTCAGGCGAGGATCGCTACACCACACGCGAGAGCGAGCGCCTCACGCGCCTGCCCATGTACTACGGGATGACGCCTCATGACCGTGACCAGGTCATCTCTACGGTCCTCGCCTTCTTCGGGGAGCGTGCGTGAGCGGAAGCGGCTCAGGAGGGACGTCTCACGGTACGAGGCGCACGGGCGTCCGCGTGCTTCTCGGGCTGCATGTGCTTCTCGGCGTCTATTCGCTGTCGGATGTCCTCAGCAAGAAAGCCTCTGGCACCGAGTTCATGACCCCGGCGTTCATCGTGTTCTATGGCGGGGTGCTCGTGCTGTTGGCCGTCTACGCGCTGGGGTGGCAGCAGGTCATCAAGCGCATGCCCCTCTCGAGCGCGTATGCCAACCGGGCCGTGACCATCGTCTGGGGGATCCTGTGGGGGCTCGTCTTCTTTGGTGAGCCGATAACCTGGGGCAAGCTCGTCGGTGCCGCCCTCATCATGTGCGGCATCGTGGTCTTCGCGCGTGCCGACAAGGCCGAGGGCGACCTTGGGGGCGGTGTCTCGTGAACGGCATCCAGTGGGGATATGCGGCCGTGCTGCTCGTGAGCGTCTTCGTGAGCGCGGTGAGCCAGGTCATGCTCAAGAAGGCCTCGCAGCGGACCTATGCCTCGACCTTCGCCGAGTACGCCAATCCCCTCGTGGTCTCGGCGTATGCCATCTTCGTGGGAACGACGCTGCTCACGGTCCTTGCCTATCAGGGCATCCCGCTCTCGCTCGGTCCCGTCCTCGAGGCCACGAGCTACGTCTATGTCACCATCTTTGGTGTCACCATCTTCCATGAGCACGTCGGAAGGCAGAAGCTCGTGGCACTCGCACTCATCCTTGCCGGCATCGCGGTCTTTGCGGTGCTGGGCTAGTCGCGGAGGTATCGCATGACCAGGAAGCTCGCCGTCATAGGCGCATCGGAGCTCCAGGAGCCCCTCATCGAGAAGGCCCATGAGCTCGGCCTCGTCACCCACGTCTTCGCGTGGGAGGCGGGCGACATCGGCGAGCGCACTGCCGATGTCTTCCACCCCATCTCGATCGTCGAGAAGGACGCCATCGCCGCCGAGTGCGCCCGCGTCGGCGTGGACGGCGTGGCGACCATCGCCTCCGACCTTGCCAACATCACGGTGGCCTCCGTGGCCGATGAGCTAGGTCTCACCGCGAACTCCCTTGGCTGCGTGGCACGTTCGACCAACAAGCACCTCATGCGCGAGACCTTCGAGGCGGCCGGGTGTCCCAGTCCCAGGAGCCGACTTGTGCGGAAGGGGGAGATTCCAGACCTTTCGGACATGTGCTGCCCCCTCATCGTGAAGCCTACCGACCGCTCGGGGTCGCGTGCCATCACCAAGGTCGATGGCCCCATGGGGACGTCCGCGTTCGAGGCCTCGCTGGCCTCTGCCCTCGAGGCAGCCTGGGACCAGAGCTTCGAGGGCGCTGCCCTCGTGGAGGAGTGGCTCGAAGGCCAGGAGTATTCGGTGGAGTTCTGCTCCTGGCAGGGTCACCATACGTTCCTCGCACTCACGCAGAAGCAGACCACGGGCGCGCCGCACTTCATCGAGACGGGCCATCTCGAGCCGGCTCCCGTGGATGCGGAGACGCTCGAGCGGGTGCGGTCTGTGGTGGGACACGCGCTTGATGCCCTGGGGGTGACCTGTGGTGCTTCGCACTCTGAGATCAAGATCGCGCCTGATGGCAGCATCGGGATCGTGGAGATAGGAAGTCGCATGGGCGGTGACTGCATCGGTAGCGACCTCGTGCACCTCTCCACGGGTGTGGACTTCGTACGGGCCGTGGTACAGGTGGCCCTCGGTGAGGAGCCTGACCTCACGCCGACGGGTCCGACGGGTCCTGCCGAGGTACGCTACATCCTCGGCCAGGCCGATCTCGACGAGATGCATCACCTTCAGGTCACCGACCCCGGACGCATCGTGCGGATGAGCGAGATCCGTCCGTTGGACCATGAGGTCACCGACAGCGGCAGCCGTTTCGGCTTCTATATCGTGAGGGGCTAGCGAGGATGGAAGACAAGAGGGAGAGGGACGACGAAGGTGCACGCTCGGCGCGCACGACCCGTCGCGTGCGCCATTCCCGTCGGGGCCTCATGGGGGCTCTCGAGGCCTCCGAGGACAAGCTCGCGGTCTGGGAGCAGTCCCGTCCTGGTCGTTTCCGCGCCGCCTACTGGCGCTGCTACAACAGGGCGTTCCTTCTCCTTCTGCTCGTCGTGCTTGGCACCTATCTCGTGAACGGTCGCTCCATCGTGTGGCGGGTGGACGGACTTGAGCAGTACTACCAGTTCTTCGCCTATGAGGGGGAGTGGCTGAGGGGAATCCTCTCGTCCCTCCTCTCCGGGCAGGGGCTCCAGGTGCCGCTCTGGACCTGGGACCTGGGCTATGGGGCCGACATCCCCACGACGCTCGATGTCATCTTCGACCCCGTGAACCTGTTCTCCGCGCTCGTGCCGGTACGCTATTCCGAGTATGCCTATCAGGCCTGCGTCGTCCTGCGCCTCTATCTGGCCGGTATCGCGTTCTCCGCCTATGCCCTGCGCCGCGGCAGCTCCCGTTTCGGCACGCTGGCGGGTGCCATGACCTACGCGTTCTCGGCCACCCTGCTCGAGGGGCTCGTCTGGCCCGGTTCCATGGTGGGGGCCATCCTGTTCCCCCTCGTCCTTCTCGGCGTGGAGAAGGTCCTTGCTGGCGAGCGGCCCTACCTGCTCATAGGCATGGGCGTGTTGCTCTTCGTGGCCTCCTACTACTACGGCTACATCATCGCCATCTTCCTCGTCGCCTACTGCCTCGTGCGCGTCCGACAGGTCGAGGGGACCTTGGCGCCTCGTGTCGTACTCTCATGGGCCGTGCGAATCGGTGGGTGCCTCGTGCTGGCCATCGCCGTCTCGGCCTTCTCGCTCGTGCCTGCCGTCGAGGCCTTGACGGGCATGAGCCGGTTCACCTCGAGTTCGGTCACCGAGAGCATCACCTATTCGCTCTCGTACTATCTTGGGATCGGTCCGGGGCTCGTGTCGGGGTATGTGGTGGGGAGCGACTGCTACGTGGGGTATGGGGCAGTCGCCCTGCTGGCTTGCGCGTCGTTGCTCTGCCATAGGCACGAGCATCGTGCCCTGAGAATCGCGCTCGTCGCGTGCACGGCCATGCTGCTCGTACCCCTTGCCGGCAGCATCATGAACGGTGGGAACTACGCCACCAACCGCTGGGTCTTCGTCTATGCCGCCCTTGTCTCCTATGTCGTCTCGATCGAGGCACCTCGGCTGCTCCATCTCGAGCGGCATGACCTCTATGTGCTCATTGGCGTGGGCATAGGCCTTGCCGTATGGACGTTCGTGGTGGCGAGCGCGCGTACCGAGGGGAACGTCGCGGCGCTGTTCTGCGTGCTTGCCGTCCTGCTCGTCCTCGCGCTCGACGACGTCGCGCCTCGTCGTCGTCGCTATCTGCTCATGACCTGCCTGGTCTGCTCGCTCAGCATCAATGCCTTCTACTTCATCGATTCGAGCGAGGGCGGCGTGTCGACCAACGACTCGGCCCTCACGGCGATGTATACGGGTCTGACCTCGGATAACCCCACGAGCCTGGCCACCACGATTGACGATGACTCCTTCTGGCGCCTTGATGTCGATCCAGCCGGTTCCACCGTGGCCGGAGGGCATTACTCGATCCCTTCGAATTCCGGTCTGCTCCAGGACCTCAAGAGCTACAACTTCTACAGCTCCATCTATGACTCTGACGTCGACCGCTTCCACACAGAGCTCGGGCTCTGCGACGCAGACGTCAACTTCTTGTATGACAACCTCGGCGGTCGCTCGGCGCTCGAGGCAATCTGCTCCACCAAGTACTACCTCGTCCCGGACGAGGGGGACATCACCGCTGCCTATGGCTATGACACCACGGTCGTGGCCCAGGGACAGGTGAACGGCGAGTCCTATAAGGTCTACGAGGCCGATGACGCCCTGCCACTGGGCTTCACCTATTCGAGCGTCATCTCTCGCTCGACCTATGACTCGCTTTCCATGGCAGGCAAGCAGGAGGCCCTCCTCCAGGGGTGTGTCGTGAGCGATGACGAGGCATCATCCACCAGCGTCCCCACGACCGAGCCCACCATCGAGAGCACCACGGTCGACTCGTCCGTGGTCTCCAGCAGCGGCTGCTCCGTCTCTGACGGCTCCATCAAGGTGGATTCCGCGGGGGCCACCGTGACCCTTTCCTGCGCCGGCCTTTCGGGCAGTGACACCTATCTCCAATTTACCAACCTCCAATACGAGAGCCTCCTGCCGAGCGAGGCCTATTCCTCAGACCAGTGGAATGCGCTGCGCTGGTATCAGAAGGCGAAGGTCCTGCTCGAGGACCAGAGCTACTCGTGCCCATCCGGCTATAGGATCAGTGCCTCTGCGGACAAGGGGAGCGCTGCTCGTTTCATAAGCAACAGCAGGTCGACCTCCCACATGTATGGTGGAAAGACCAATTGGCTGCTTGACCTTGGGTACTCTGACGAGGCACAGTCAACGGTGACCTTGACGTTCAATACGACCGGCATCTACACGTTCGACTCGATGGACATCGTGTGCCAGCCGCAGGACGGCTTTGACTCGCAGGTCGTCGCCCTTGGCGAGGAGACGATGCAGGATACCGTGGTCGGCTGCAACTCGGTGACGGGCGACGTCTCGCTCTCGTCCGAGAGGATGCTGTACTTCTCGATACCCTATTCGAGTGGCTGGACGGCAACCGTCGACGGAGAGCCGGCGACGCTCATAGAGGCCAACACCGCCTTCATGGCGCTCGACCTTCCGGCGGGGGAGCATACCATCGAGCTCCACTACATGACGCCCGGACTTCGCGAGGGTGCGGCCGTGAGCATGTGCGGCCTTGCGGCGCTTGTGGGTGTCATAGTGTTGCAGGAACGACACAGGAGAGGGACGAAGGGTGGCAAGTGATGGGTGACATGCAGACAAGTGACGTGCTCGAGCGGTTCCTGCGCTATGTGCAGGTGGACTCGCAGTCCGACCCGGCGCACGAGGACGTGACGCCTTCCACGGCGTGCCAGCATGACATGGCGACCCTGCTCGCTGGAGAGCTCAGGGACCTGGGCTGCGCGGATGCCACGGCCGACGGGCACGCCTACGTCACCGCCACGGTGCCGGCCTCGACCGGAGCCGTGGGTCTGCCGGCCCTCGGGCTCTGCGCGCACATCGACACCTCGTTCGACGCGCCGGCGCATGCCGTGAGCCCGCACATCGTACGCTACGAGGGAGGTGCGCTCGTCTCCGGCGTGGTCGACGGCCGTGAGGTGGCCTCGACGCCCGAGACGAACCCCGACCTGGCCCAGATGGTGGGCTGCGACATCGTCTGCTCCGATGGCACCACGCTCCTCTCGGCAGATGACAAGGCTGGCGTCGCCGAGGTCATGGCCCTGGTGGCCCGCCTCGCGGCCGACCCGACCCTTCCGCACCCCACGCTGAAGATCGCCTTCGTGCCCGACGAGGAGATCGGCCATGGTGCGTCCCTGCTCGACCTCGACCGCTTCGGCGCGGCCTGGTGCTACACCGTGGACGGCGAGGAGCTGGGTGAGTACAACTACGAGTGCTTCTCGGCATCGCAGGCCACGGTGCATGCGGTGGGCACGATGGTCCATCCGGGCAGTGCCAAGGATGTCATGGTGAACGCCCTCACGGTCCTGCGCGAGTTCGACGAGATGCTGCCTGCCTGGGAGCGCCCCGAGCATACCTGCGGCTACGAGGGCTACTACCACGCGCTCTCGATGTCGGGCTCGGCGGCGGAGGCCACGTACACCTACATCGTGCGCGACTTCGACGCGCAGGCCTTCGCGGGTCGCGAGCAGACGCTCCGTGACGTCGCCGCCTTCCTGAACGCGCGATACGGCACGAGCGCCCATGTGGACGTGGACGTCCGCGAGGAGTACCGCAACATGGCCGAGAAGTTCGACGGGCTCGGCTTCCTCATCGACAACGCAGCCGAGGCCAACCGCCTGGCTGGCATTGACGCGCATGCGGCGGCGGTGCGCGGCGGCACCGATGGCGCGCAGCTCACCTTCCGCGGCCTGCCCTGCCCCAACCTGGCGACCGGCTGCCACAACGCCCATAGCGTGCGCGAGTTCGTGGCCGTCCGTGACCTCGAGGCGACGGTCGAGGTGCTGACCGCCCTCGTGGGGCTCTTCGCCGTCCCGCAGGAGTAGCGGCACGTCGTCCTTCTCGTCCCGATCGGCCTGCGCCGCGGTCCACCCTCATGTCGAGGTAGCGCCTTCGGCACCTTCTGACCCCTCAAAAGGTGCCGAAGGCGCTACCTCGACGCCATCTGTCGAGAGGAACGGTCCCGCCGGGTCTTAGCGGGTGCCTGCAAGCGCCTCGCTCATCACGTCGGCCATAGGCCAGACGTGGGTCTCGGCATCCCCGCAGGAGACGTCCAGGCGGACGGCGGACGTGGACGGGTACCAGCGCGTCGTCATCACCGTGGCACCTCCGTCGAGGTAGACCTCCATGATCGAGCGGTCGCAGAGGATGCGCAGGTCGTCGACGTGGCCCACATGCGCCCGCCGTACGTCGCGCCCGTCGCCGGCCGTGCCGTCGAAGGCGAGCGTGAGGGAGCCGTCATCGCATGCCAGGACGACCGAGCCGTTGCTCGCGGCCGCCAGCGTGACCTTCCAGGAGCTGGCTGTGATGCCCGTGACCTCGAGGTCGAAGCGGCCGTGCTCGAAGGTGACCTCGTCGTCCAGCAGCGGGGCCTCGTTGCCGCGCAGACGGGCGAGCTCGCCCACGGGACGCTGGCAGACGGTGCCGTTGCTGCCTCGTGTGAGCTCGCGAGGGACGGTGAGGCAGTGCATCCATCCGAGCTCGCCGGTCGGATTGCCATAGGGGACGTCGGGAAGGCCTGCCCAGCCGATGAGGACGGTACGACCGTCGTCCGTGGCGAAGGTCTGCGGCGCGTAGAAGTCGAAGCCGAGGTCCCACTCGCGGAAGTCGTCGACGTCCACATGGCGGAGTGGCACGCCATCCTCCGCCATAGCGTCGGCCGAGAGGAGCCTGTCCTCGAGCGGCACGTAGCCGGACTGGTAGACGTTCTGGAAGCGCAGGTGCCCATGCTCGAGACCTTGCGGGCAGAATGCCAGGTACTCATGGCCGTCGAGCGAGACCCGGTCGGGGCACTCCCACATGTAGCCGAAGGCGCCGGGCGTGCCTGGGCGCACCTCCTCCTCGAGCTCCCAGGTCGCACCGTCGTCATCCGAGCGATAGACGAGGGCGGCTCCCTCGGAGTCGAGGCCGCGAGCCCCCAGCAGCATGTGGAGCGTGCCCGCCTGTCTCCAGACCTTCGGGTCGCGCACATGGCACGAGCACCAGGAGGGATAGTCGGCGTTGCGAAGGACCACGCGCTTGCTCGAGAGGTGCTCGCCGTCGGCCGAGGTGACCTCGATCTGGTTGGCGAGCCTGCCGCTCGTGATGTAGTCGTGCTTGCCCGGCAGCTTGACGTTGCCGGTGTAGACCAGGTGCAGGAGACCGTCGTCACCTACGAAGGCCGATCCGGAGTAGGCGCCGGTGGCGTCGTCTGCGGTGTCGGGCATGAGGGCCATGCCCTGCCATTCCCACGTGACGAGGTCGCGGCTCGTGAGGTGGCCCCACCCACGGGTGGCATCCAAGGCGGGCCAGTCGGGGGAGCACTGGCAGAACACGTGGTAGGTGCCCTCGAACTGGCAGAGGCCGTTGGGGTCGTTCACCCAGCCGGCTGGCGGCAGCAGGTGGAAGCCGGGACGCCAGATGTCACGTGCTGAGGGGCTGCCGGTCATGGTGTTCCTTTCGGATGGTGTGGGGTGCGTGCAAGGCCCTTCGTCCTTGGGTTGCCAGACGGATGGGAGCGGGGGCCCAGCTTGCTGTCGACGAGTTCACGCTGGTGGTGAGACGATCGATGAGGTGCGGGCGGAGGGGGAGGCTTCTGGACGAGTTCCGCAGCGCTCTGTGCGAGGACTGCTCGAGCCCAGAGGTCACCCCCTCCGCCCCTTCAGGCGATGTGCGTGGTCTATCCCAGGACGATGACCTCGTCGCCGGCCTTCACGTCGGAGCCCTCGGCGGCGGACGTGTCCACCGAGGCGTACTTGTCGGTGTTGGTGACCACGATCGGGGTGATCGTGTCGTAGCCGGCGGCCTTGATGGCGTCGAGGTCGGCCTTGATGAGCAGGTCGCCCGCCTTCACATGGTCACCGGTGGCGACGCAGGCGGTGAACGGCGTGCCGCCCATCTCGACGGTGTCGAGGCCGATGTGGATGAGGACCTCGGCGCCCTTGTCGGAGACGATGCCGATGGCGTGCTTGGTCTCGAAGAGCATCGTGATGGTGCCGTCGCAGGGCGAGCAGACCTGGCCCTTGGCAGGCCTGATGGCGACGCCCTTGCCCATGACGCACTTCGCGAAGGTCTCGTCGGGGACGTCGGACATGGCCACGCAGGCGCCCTCGATGGGGGAGACGAGCGTCTCGGGCTCAGGGTCCTCGGTGCTGGGGAGCTCGGTGACGGTGGCGTCGCCGGCGTCCTGCTCGGACTCGTCGTCGACGGGGTCCTTGTAGAGGAAGAAGGAGATGCCGAAGGCGATGACGAACGAGACGACCATGACGAGCGCGTACTGGAGCGTGCAGTTGGTGGTGGTGAGGAAGCCGAAGAGCCCGGTGATGCCCATGGCCGTGGCATAGACGCCGAGGATCGAGCTCACGGCTGCGCCGAAGGCGGCACCGATGCAGGCGGCGATGAAGGGCTTCATGTTAGGCAGGTTGACACCGAAGATGGCAGGTTCGGTGATGCCGAGGAAGGCCGAGAGGGACGAGGGGAGTGCGAGCTCCTTGGTCTTGGCGCGCTTGGTCTTGACGGCGACGGCCAGGCAGGCGGCACCCTGGGCGACGTTGGCGGCGGTGGCGATGGGCATCCAGGTGTCCATGGGGGTGGCCGCGGCGAGCATGCCCATCTCGAGGGCGTTGTACATGTGGTGGATGCCGCAGACCACGGTAGGCGCATAGACCGCGCCGCAGAGGAACGCGCCGATGCCGAACGGGATGGTGATCAGGTACTCGACGCCGGAGAGGATCCAGTTCTCGAGGGTGGCGAAGACGGGCCCGAAGATGGTGAGCGTGAGGAAGCCGGTCACGAGGACGGTCACGAGCGGGGTCACGAAGAGGTCGATGATGTCAGGGACGTGCTTGTGCAGCTGGATCTCGAGCTTGGACATGAACCACACGGCGATGACCACGGGGATGACGTGTCCCTGGTAACCCGTGGCAGGCACCTGGTAGAGGCCTCCCAGCAGCGGGAAGTACGAGATGGCCTGTTTGACGATCGACTGGGCTCCCGTGACGGAGTCGGTCGCGATGGTGAAGGCGGTACCGGCCGTGATGCTAGGCACGTCCCATGCGCTCGTGAGCGAGGTATGGATCATGATCATGCCGATGACGGCACCCAGGTAGGGGTTGCCGCCGAAGACCTTGGCGGCCGAGAAGCCGATGAGGATCTGCAGGAAGACGAAGGACGCGTTGGAGAAGAGGCTGATCATCTGGAACTCGCCGGTGTCAGCGAGCGCCGGGAAGGCCTGGCCGAGGCCGTTGCACAGGCCCATGAGCAGGCCGGATGCCACGATGGCGGGGATGATGGGGACGAAGACGTCGCCGAGGGCCTTGATGGCGCGCTGGAACCAGTTGCCCTTCCTGGCACCTGTGGCCTTGGCCTCGTCCTTGGAGGAGGCCTCGACGCCGCTGACCTTGATGAACTGGTCGTAGACCTTGTTGACCGTGCCGGTGCCGAAGATGATCTGGAGCTGACCGGCAGCCGAGAAGACCCCCTTGACGCCCTCGGCGTCGTCGAGCGCCTTCTTGTTCACCTTCGAGTCATCGGCGATGACCAGACGCAGGCGTGTCGCGCAGTGCGCCGCCGACACGAGGTTGCCCTTGCCGCCGATGGCGGCGAGCACCTCTTCTGCTGCCTTCTTGTAGTCCATCTTGTGTCCTCTCTGCTTGGCTCGATGCGGAAACGGTTCCATACAGACCGCGAAAAAAGAACGGGAACGATTCGAGGTGGCCTGTGTTTCTCGCCGTCTGATGTGGAATCGGTACCACGTTCAAGAAGGATGATACGACCGCTTTCGAGAGGAACCATCGAGAACGACCAACATCGGCCAGAAGTCACCGCGAGCGGTCGGTAATGGGTGCTGGGCGGCGTTCGAGGCGCTCACGGGCTGCATCGGCCGAGCCGACGGTCGCTCATCGCGAGCCGCGGGTCACCATCGCCAGGCAACGTCCCTTGACGCCCGCGTTGCCTGCCCGGAGTGACCCTGGTACCGGTCGCGGGCACCGCCGCGGGTCACCATCGCCAGGCAACGTCCCCTGACGCCCGCGTTGCCTGCCCGGAGTGACCCTGGTACCGGTCGCGGGCACCTTCAGCGCTAGCGCGTGGACTCGCGCAGCACGAGCTCGTAGCCCATCTTGACCTCGCGGCGCACCTCGGCCTCGCCGCGCATCATGCTCACGAGCATGCGCGCCGCCTCGGAGCCGCTGGTGCGGTAGAACAGGTGGGCGGTCGAGAGCGGCGGCGTCATGACCTGCGAGAGCATCCCGTCGCCCATGCCGGTGACCGCGACCTTCCCCGGGATGTCGATGCCCCTCTCGTGCAAGGTCACCATGCAGCCGGCGGCGATGTTGTCGGTGGCGCAGACGATGGCGTCGCACTCGGGGTGCGCGTCCATGAGGCGCGACGTCCCATCGCGGCCGCTCTCCATCGAGAAGTCCACGCCTACCAGCATGTCGTTGGGCACGCCGATGCCTGTCGCATGCGCGGCGTCGAGGAACGCCTGCCTCCGCATGTGACCCGCGGCCTTGTCGCGGTCGGTCACGCCCAGGAAGGCTGGGTGCCTGGCCGTCCCCATCACGTGTGCCGCAAGGTCGAGCATCGAGTTGTAGTCGTCGAAGAAGACGCATGAGTGCCTCTCGAGCCGCTGGCCCAGTACCACGACGGGCACCGACAGCTCCTTCATGGCCTTGAGGTGCTCTCCCGTGAAGATGGTGCCGATGAGGATGATGCCATCGACCTGCTTCTCGTCGAGGACGTGCAGGAAGCTCACCTCGGCGCGCTCGTCGTTATCGGTGTTGGCAAGCAGGGTGGAGTACTGCGCCTCGTCGAGGGTCGATGTGATGCCGGCGACCTCGCGACCGATGGCTTCCGAGTTGATCTTGGGGATGATGACGCCCACGAGGTGCGTCTGCCCGGTCCGCAGCGTCTGTGCGCGCGAGGAGGGGACGTATCCCGTCTCGTCGATGACCTTCTGGATGCGCTCGCGCTTCTCGGCGCTCACGTAGCCATCGTTCAGGAAGCGCGACACCGTGGTACGTGACACGTCGGCGAGACGTGCGATCTCGTTGATGTTCAAGGTTGCTCCCTCGTATGTGGCTGTGCCCACGCGGATAGTCTACCCCGTGTGGAATCGTATCCATACCATCCTCTTGCGAGAAGGTCGCCCCTCTGGCCCCGTCCGTCATCAGCTGGGAGTCAGGTGGCCTTCTGCTCCGCAACAGCCTTGTGCGAATACGGGGCGCATCCCGAGCTGGCCTTATGATTAGTCGGTCGCATGTATGTCCAACGCGGGCATGTCGTGCTCGGCCAGGTCGCCTGGCCTGCGCATCGTCCCACATCCAGGAGGTCCCCTTGTCCCGTAAGCCCGAGCGCCGTCCGAACACGACCTACCGACGCTCCTCGCATGCCTCGTCGTCTGCCTCCACGACGACTCGCCATGCCTCCCGTGCGTCGAGGCCGGTCTCGCCCTCCTCGTCCCTCTCGCGTGACACCTATCTGGTACGTCAGACCGAGAGGCGGCGTCGGCGTCGGCGCAAGCATGCCCTGGTGGCCGTGCTGACCACGCTCGCGGTCCTCGCGGCGGGTGCCGGGGTGGCGTGGGCCTACTTCAGCAAGGTCTCGAGCAACCTCGGCGACGGCGTCGACGACTCGCTCCGAGCCGAGCTCACCTCCACCTCGGACACCGAGCCCTTCTACATGCTGCTGCTTGGCACCGACGAGAGCGAGGAGCGTGACGCGGACTCCTCCACGGACGGCACGTATCGATCCGACTCCATGCTGCTCGTGCGCGTGGACCCCCAGAACATGCAGGTCACGCTCGTGTCCATCCCGCGCGACACCATGGTCGAGATGGGGAGCCATGGCACGCAGAAGATCAACGCCGCCTATGCCTATGGTGGCGCGACCTATGCCGTGCAGATGGTCGAGCAGCTTGCCGGCGTGAGCATCTCGCATTATGCCGAGATCGACTTCGACCAGTTCGCGACGATCGTGGATGACATCGGCGGCATCGACGTGGACGTCCCCATGGAGATAGACGACGAGGAGTACACGGGCCACCTCGACGCTGGCGAGCAGATCCTTACCGGCGAGCAGGCCCTCATCCTCTGCCGCAGCCGTCATGCCTATGACGACTATGGCGACGGGGATGCCTGTCGCTCCTCCAACCAGCGCCTGGTGATCGCCGCCATCGTGGAGAAGGTCCTCACCCTCGACCCGGTGAGCATGGCAAGCACCATATCGACCCTGTCGGGCAGCGTCACCACCGACATGAGCCTCACGGACATCCTCTCGCTCGCCACGCAGATGAGCGACCTCGACGTCGAGAACAACGTCTACTCGGGGGCCGTCCCCACCACCTCGGAGTACCTCAACAGCATCTGGTACGAGGTGGTCGACACCGACGACTGGACGCAGATGATGGCGCGTGTGGACGCGGGCCTCTCGCCGTACGAGAGCGCCGACGACGACCCGACGGCGGGTATCGCCGGTGGCATCGACAGCGTCAAGAACGCCGACGGCTCCACGGGCGACTCCACCACCACCGGCACGGTCGAGGTGCAGAACGGGACGTCGACCCAGGGGCTCGCTGCCACGGCGGCGTCAACGCTCACGAGCGACGGCTACACCACCACGGCCACCAATGCCACCTCGACCAGCCATACCAAGACGCTCGTCATCTACAGCGACACGGACGACGCCGACAAGGCCCAGGCCGTTGCCGACGCGCTGGGAGGCACGGCTACGGTCGAGAAGGACGACGGGTCGTACTCGCTGTTCACGGACGTGCTCGTGGTCATCGGGTCGGACTGGTCGGCCTCGGCCACCACGTCGACCACGTCCTTGGCCGCATAGGGTCCATCCCCTTACCGGACCTTTGCCTGTCTCCTGCCTAGTCCCTGGTCCTCTCGGGTAGAATGCGAGAGGTACAGAAGGGAACTGCATGATCAAGCTCGTGCTCTCAGACATGGACAACACGCTGCTGGCCTATGGCAGGCCCTATGTGTCCGACTTCGCGCTCGACGCGATCCACAAGCTCCAGGCGACAGGCGTCACCTTCGCCCCGGCCACGGGCCGCGGCATCGTGGAGCTGCGCCACTTCTTCCAGGGCGACGAGGCGGCCTGTTCCTGCGCGCTCGTCTCGTCGGGCAAGGAGGTCTGGGTCGACGGCGAGCTCCGCCAGCGTACGGCGGCCCATCCACGGCAGCTCGCGCAGGTGGTGGCCACCCTCCATGACGTGCCTGATGCCTGCCTCGTCGCCTACGGCGATGGCGAGCATCCCACGCTCGTCGTCGACCTCGCGTCCAAGTACCTGCCTCAGATAGAGCCCCTCTTTCCCATGGGGGTCCAGCCTGTCGACCAGGCACCCGACTATGACGTCGTGGCCTGCGGCATCATCTGCGGTGGCGACGCAGCCCACCTCGAGGCCGTGCGTGCCAGCCTGCACGAGGCCTGTCCCGACCTCGACTTCATCCGTTCCGTCGACCACTGGTGCGACATCGTGCCGGCGGGCTTCACCAAGGCCACGGGCGTGGAGGCCCTCGAGGGGCTCCTCGACGTACGCGCGGCCGACGTGGTGGCCTTCGGCGACTCCGACAACGACCTGGCCATGCTCGAGCACGTGGGCGAGGCCGTGGCGGTGGCCAACGCCAACGACCGGGTGCGTGCCGTCGCCCGCTGGCACATCGGCTCGGCCGAGGACGAGGCCGTGCCCCATGCCCTCCTGGACATCGCGGCGTCCGCGCTCGACGGCAGCGTCCCCGCGTTCATGGCAGGTTGACGCAGACCCGCCCGTTCTTCTCGCCATCCACCGCGTGCCACCTGGCATGCGCCTACGAAGGGAACCACATGATCAAGCTCATCGCGTCAGACATGGACGGCACGCTTCTCGACGAGCGCTCGCACGTCCCACCCGAGACCTTCGACCTCATCCGTGAGCTCTCTGGCCTGGGCATCCACTTTGCCGCGAGCTCGGGCCGTCGCTATGACACCCTCTGCGAGTTCTTCGAGCCGGTGCGCGACCAGATGGACTTCGTCGCATCCAACGGGTCGCAGGTCTATGCGGACGGCCGTCTCATCGATCGTGAGGTCTACAGCCACGCGGCGCTCCAGCGACTGCGTAGCGTGGTAGGCATGTTCGACTGCCTCCACCTGGTCATGTTCGACCGCACGCGCAGCTTCCTCTTCGACGACGAGAGCCTCTACGAGCGTGAGATGGACAAGGACCTGCCCAATGCCGAGCGTGTCTTCGAGGCACCGGGCCCTGACGTGAGCATCCTCAAGGCGTCCATCTTCTGCGACGCGGACGACCAGGTCATGGACATGGCCTATGCCCTCGACCGCGAGCTTGGCGCCGACTTCGTCTTCGCTCCATCAGGCAAGAAGTGGATCGACGCCATGCAGCCCGGTGTCACCAAGGCGTCGGGCATCTCGCAGGTCATGGCCCACTATGGCATCGGGAACGACGAGGTCATGGCCTTCGGCGACGCCATGAACGACTACGAGATCCTGCGCATGGTGGGCAACTCCCGTGCCATGGGCAACGCGCGCTATGCCATCAAGCAGGTGGCCGCCGAGGTCGTGGGCACCAACGTCGAGCAGGCCGTGCAGCAGGAGATGCGCAAGGTCATTGCCGAGGCGCGCAGCAGGGGATAGCGCGGCCTGGCCGCAGGGCATGCTGGCTCAGTGTCGCCGCAGCCTGCCGAGAAGGTCGGTCCTGCCCGTCTCGCCGGTGGATATGCCGGCCACGGCGGGTGCGTGGGCGCGCAGCATGAGCGCCCCCAGGGCTGCGGCCACCACAATCTGGTCCATGCTCCCCGAGGCGAACGAGAAGGCCAGGTAGACGGCAGAGATGACGAGCGCCCCCACGCAGAGGTAGCCTGACCCCACCACCGTGACGCCGCCGGCCAGCATCGAGACCAGTCCGGCCACGGGCGTGGCGATGATCGTGCCCGCGCAGGTCGTGGTCACCCCCTTGCCACCGCGGAAGTGGTGCCATGCGGGGAAGGTGTGGCCCAGCGTGGTGCCGAGGGTGGCCCAGAGGGCGGTCGTCGTCCAGCCGAGCTCGGGCATCAGGGCCCAGCAGACGAGTGCTGCCATGACGGTCTTGGCGATGTCGCCGCCCAAGGTGTAGAGGCCCCACCTGAGGCCGAGGCTGTGGGCGACGTTGGCCATGCCGGGGTTTCCCTCGCCCAGGTCGAAGACGCTCTTGTGCGAGACGTGCCGACAGACGAGCTGCGCCGTGAGGATGCAGCCGAACGCGTAGCCGATGGCAAGGCATATGAACCGTTCGGCCATCTGGACCCCCTCGGGTGCGCGTGCTTCTCGCCTGGTCGCCAGCTTTCTACCCGATTCGGCAGAAAGTTTGCAGATTTCGTGTACACTGCTGGTAGGAGCCGCGCCCTTGTACCCATCGTGTGCGGTCCGATTCGTGCAGGAGCCGCATCCCTTTGGAGGAACGCATATGTATACCGATACCGCGCTCGCCCTGTTCGCAGGTGTCTCGATCCTCGTCGCCGTGCTGCTGGTCATCGTGCTCTACGTGCTCTATGTCATCGGCTACTGGAAGATCTTCTCCAAGGCCGACGAGCCTGGCTGGAAGTCCATCGTGCCGTTCCTCAACGCCTACACCGAGTTCAAGGTCACGTGGAAGACCAGCATGTTCTGGCTCTGGCTCGTCCTCGTGGTGCTGGCCGCCATCTTCGGCACCAATGGGAACGACCAAGGGTTCATCGCCAGCGTCCTCGCCATCGCCATCGCCGTCCTGCACATCGTGGCCTGCAGCAAGATGTCCAAGGCCTTCGGCAAGGGCATCGGCTACACGATCGGCCTCGTCTTCCTGGAGCCGTTCTTCATCATGGCGCTTGGCTTCGGCGACGCCGTCTACCAGGGGCCGCAGGAGTAGCTGCCCCCACGCGTCCGCAATCCCGTCCGTCCGGGGTGCCGCGCGGCCTCTGCCGCGTTGCCCCGGACGGCCCTTCTCCGGAGGATGACCTGCCACATGTCCGTCTCGTCGCCACATGCCACCGAGTACCGCCAGTACCTCGTGGCCGACCGTTCGCTCGGGATGAGCCCCGGCAAGCTCGCGGCCCAGGTCGCGCACGCCTCCGTGGCGTTCCTCATCCACGCCACCGAGGTCGACGTCGATGCGCTCACGGCATGGGCGACCTCCGGCGAGGCCAAGATCGTGCTGGCTGCCGAGGGTGAGGAGGGCCTGTCCGCGCTGGTCGTCCGCGCACGCGACCATGGCCTCGTCGAGGACCGTGACTTCTTCGTCATCCGTGACGACTGCCGCACCGAGCTCGTCCCCGACGCCACTGGCAGCCGTTGGACCTGCGTGGGGTTCGCCCCGGCGCCGGCTGACGTGATGGCCCCCATCACGGGGAGTCTTCCGCTGTATCGGTAGGGAGACCTCCCTCGCCCCGCCCCTCTCGCCGTCGTTGCTACAATGGTCTGGCTGCGCACGTGGTGGGCCCCTGGCACGCCTCCGGCGCCGGCATCGTTTCCGCATCCGTCCCGAAGAGGCCCCCATGGCAGAGCACACCAAGCCGTCCTTCTATATCACCACCCCCATCTACTACGTCAACGCCGCCCCGCACCTGGGCACCGCGTACTGCACGATCCTGACCGACGTCCAGGCGCGCTTCCGCCGGGCGCAGGGCATGGACGTCAAGTTCCTCACCGGCCTCGACGAGCACGGCGAGAAGGTCGCCACGGCAGCCGCCGAGCATGACATGACGCCGCAGCAGTGGTGCGACTCGCTCGTACCCTCGTTCACCGACCTCTGGAAGACCCTCGAGATCACCAACGATGACTTCATCCGCACCACCCAGCCCCGCCAGACCAAGGCCGTCCAGCATCTCTGGGACGTCCTGAAGGAGAAGGGCTACATCTACAAGGGGTCCTATGACGGCTGGTACTGCGTGCCTGAGGAGACCTACTTCACCGAGACCCAGGTGGCCCATGCCGACGAGGCCAACCACACGGAGGGCCAGCACCTCTGCCCCGACTGCGGTCGTCCCCTCGAACGCGTGCAGGAGGAGAGCTGGTTCTTCAAGCTCTCGGAGTTCCAGGAGCCGCTGCTGGCGCTCTACCGCGAGCACCCCGAGTTCGTGGAGCCCGAGATCCGCCGCAACGAGGTCGTCTCGTTCGTGGAGGGGGGCCTCAAGGACCTCTCCATCTCGCGCACGAGCTTCGACTGGGGCATCCCGCTGCCCTTCGACACCAAGCACGTCACCTACGTCTGGTTCGACGCGCTCATCAACTACCTCACGGCCGTGGGCTACGGCGATGACACGCCCGAGGCGGCTGCCGAGCTGGCCTATCGCTGGCCTGCCCAGACCCACATCGTGGGCAAGGACATCATCCGCTTCCACTGCGTCATCTGGCCGGCCATGCTCATGGCGGCGGGCCTTGCCGTCCCCGAGCGCGTCTTCGTCCATGGCTTCCTCATGGTCAAGAACAGCGAGACCGGTGCCGGCGAGAAGATGAGCAAGTCCCGCGGCAACGCCATCGCGCCCGCCGAGGTCATCGACATGCTGGGCGTCGAGGGCTATCGCTACTACTTCATGACCGACGTGGCACCCGGCACCGACGGGTCAATCTCGTTCTCGCGCATGGAGCAGGTCTACAACACGGACCTCGCCAACAGCTGGGGCAACCTCGTGTCCCGTGCGCTCAACATGAGCGCCAAGTACTTCGACGGCAAGACGCCTGCGCTCGACGGGTGGGCCCAGAGGGACTCGCCGCTGCGCACCATCGCCGACGGGCTCTACGGCCGCTATGCCGACGCGATGGCCGCCTATGCCTACCATGATGCCGCCCACGAGGTCATGGAGCTGGTCCATGCCGCCAACCACTACATCGAGGACACCGAGCCCTGGGCGCTCGCCAAGGACCCGGCCAAGGCCGATGACCTCGCATTCGTGATCGAGGGCCTGCTCGAGGCCATCCGTGTCTCGGCGCACCTGCTCGCTCCCTTCATGCCCGAGACCTCGGCCGAGGTCCTGCGGCGCATGTCATGCGAGCCCGAGGCGACGACCGATGACTGCGAGGCCGCCTGCACCTGGGGCCAGCTCCCGCAGGATGCCCCCGTCACCAAGGGCGACGCGCTCTTCCCGCGCCTCGACACCTCCAAGTAGCGCATGGTCGCATCCCCCCTTGCCAACCCCCAGGCCACGCGCGACGTGCTCGAGCGGCACGGCCTGGCCGCCAAGCATCACCTGGGCCAGAACTTCCTCGTGAACGACGCCGTCATCGCCCACATCCTCGAGCTCGCCGAGCTGGACGAGAAGGACGCCGTGCTCGAGGTGGGTCCTGGCATCGGCACCCTCACGGTGGCCTTGGCTGCCGGCGCCGGCGCCGTGGTGGCCGTCGAGGCCGACCGCTCGCTCGCACCGGTCCTCGCCGAGACGTGCGCGGACGTGACGGACCGTATCGCGCTCGTGCTGGGGGACGCCCTGAAGGTCGGTGCCTGGCAGCTCGACGAGGCGCTCTCGTCGCTCGAGGCACCCGGGGTGCAGGGCTGCCTCACGAGCTTCGTCTCGAACCTGCCCTACCAGGTGGCGGCCACGGTGCTGCTCCGCTTCCTGCAGGAGGAGCCCACCATCGACCGTGCCGTCGTGATGGTGCAGCGCGAGGTGGCCGACCGCATCGCGGCCGTGCCTGGTACCAAGGCCTATGGGGCCTACACCGCAAAGCTCGCGCTCCAGGCCGAGGTCACGGGACGCTTCGAGGTGGGACCTGGCAACTTCATGCCGCCCCCGCATGTGGACTCGTCGGTGGTGCGCCTGGACCGTCGGGTGCCCACGGACCCCGACACGGCCGAGCCCCTCTCGCCTGCTCGCTGCGAGGCGGTGGCGGCCGTGATCGACGCGGCCTTCGCCCAACGTCGCAAGACCATCAGGAACTCCATGTCCGCCTCGGGCCTCTCGCGCGAGGAGCTCGACGTCGCCTTCGCCGCGGCGGGCATCGACCCCAGGTGTCGTGCCGAGACGCTCGACGTGGGCTCCTTCGTGCGTCTCGAGAGTGCGCTCGGAAGGTCTGACTGACATGTCGCAGGAGCTGGTCTGTGAGGATGACCTCACGCTCGAGGACGGCGAGCTCTTCCATTCCAAGAAGGGCCGCGTGCTGGTCGAGCCCGCGCCCCTGGCACCTCTTGCAGACACCCATGGCCACCTCACGGTCATCTCGCAGCATGACCCGGCCCGTGCCATCGCCCGTGCGGCCCTGGCAGGCGTGCGCCTGCTCGTCACCCCGCTCGACCCGGTGGACGACCGCCATGACATGGATGCCGTGCTCGCAGACCTCACGGCCTGGCAGGACCGTGCCAGGGGACTGCTCGCCGACGCGGTCAAGCGGGGCCATGTCCCTCCTGTCTGGCAGGCCCACCCTGGACTTCCCGAGCTTCCCGACAACGTCCGCCTGGTCGCCGGCGCGCACCCGTACGGGGCGCTCGAGTTCGATGACGCGGCGCGGGCACGTATGGGTCGCATGCTGGCAGACCCCCGCTGCGTGGGCGTGGGCGAGATCGGCCTCGACTACACCTGCGACGTCCCGCATGACGCGCAGCTCGCCTGCTTCTCCGAGCAGCTTGCCATGGCACGCGAGAGGGACCTTCCCGTCGAGCTCCACATCCGTGACGTGCGGGACGACCCGTCTGCCGAGGCGCATGCGGACGCAGCGGCGCTGCTGGCACGCGAGGGCGTGCCTGACGCCGGCTGCGACCTCCACTGCTTCACCAACGACGTCGAGGTCGTGCGCCCCTTCCTCGAGCTGGGCTGCCATGTGGCCTTCGGCGGGGCCGCGACCTTCAAGAGGAGCGATGACATCCGCGAGGCGGCGGTGGCCGTGCCGCTGGGGCGGCTCCTGTCCGAGACGGACTGCCCCTACATGGCTCCCGTGCCGCTGCGCGGTCAGGAGTGCGAGCCCGCCATGGTGTGCTTCTCGGCGGCGTGTGTGGCCGATGCACGTGAGGCGGCCGGCGTCTCGACGAGGCTCGAGACCTACGAGGCCCTCTGGGCCAACGCCTGCGAGCTGTTCGGGTAGGGCGGTCGGCTCGACCCTGCGGCCCGCGCCCGTGGGGTGCTCCCGACGCGTTACACTTCTCGTATCGGCAGCCTCCGGCGCGTCTCGTACGCGGGAGGCCGCGCATGCCGATCCCCCGGCTCTCGGACATAGCCGATGACCTGCTCGAGCTCGCCTATCCCACGCGCTGCCTGGGATGCGACGACCCTGGGGAGCTGCTCTGTCCCGACTGCCGTGCCGCGCTTCCCTGGATAGCGCAGAGGTGGGCCTGTCCCACCTGCGGCGCCCCCTTCGGCTGGCTCACCTGCACGGAGTGCACCCATGACTGGGAGCCGCGTGCCACCGTCTGCGCCCTCTCGCACGAGGGCACCGCCGCCCGCATGGTCGTCGGGCACAAGGACGCCCATGAGCGCAGGCTCGCCCCCGTGATGGCAGCCGCCCTTGCCTGCGCCCTGGACGAGGCTGCCGCCTGGCCGGCGGCAGACGGCCGTGCCCGCTTCGATGCCGAGTCGGTCGACGGAATCTGCTTCGTCCCGGCGTCACCGGCCGCCTATGCCCGACGGGGCTTCGACCACATGGAGGCCGTGGCGCATGAGCTCGCGCGCTTCGAGGGGCTTCCCGTCATGGACGTCCTCGCGCGCCGTGATGCCGCGGACCAGCGCACGCTCGGCAAGGAGGCGCGCGCCCGCAACGTGTCGGGCACGTTCTTCCTGGCGGAGGAGGTGGCCGGTGTACGGCTCCTCCTCATCGATGACGTCGCCACCACGGGCTCGTCGGTCCGCTCCGCGGCAGCCACCCTGTTGGCCCATGGTGCCGGCGAGGTCACGGCCTGTACCTTCGCGCGGGTGTGGTGAGGCGGCCGCCCGACCACGTCCCCCCATCCTCCCTCGAGGCCTTGGAGCTTTTGTCGAACATGCTGCTAGCGCAGAAGGTCCCTTGATCACACTGCTATACTTCAAACGTTTCACCCAGGTCTGTGGTTGCGGGGGCGCAAGCCCCCTAGTCCATGGCAGACGAGGCCGAAGGGATCCACGTAAGCTGCTGCGTGCGCGCAGGGGCGATCATGGTTCGTCCTAGAAGTAAGTCGCACCGCCCGTCATACCAGAGGCATCCCGCCTCGCGGGCGAGAGGGTCAGTCGTGAAGGCACCGTGGTGCCCGAGCAAACGCCCCGGTGCGCGAGTGTGGGGGCAAAGACCAGGTCAGCTGGGTGGGATGCATGAATGAACGTCAGAGGCACGCATAGGCAGCAGGTATCAGGGAGCCGTCTCATGAAGCGCAGGTCCTTCGTCGCCCTCCTCGGCGCATGTGTCGCAGGGGCACTCGCACTCCCGCTTGCGGGCTGCTCGTCAACCGGGGTCCTCTCGTCGCTCGGCCTTACCACGACCTCCGTCGACGACGCGCGCACGCAGGCGCAGGAGGCCGTCTCGCCCACGGTCACCACCCCGACCATCGCCACGGACGGCACCCTCACGGTGGGGCTCCTCACCGAGTCCGAGTCCGCCCCCCTCTGCATCACCGACAAGGCCGATGCCGTGACGGGCATGGACATCGACATCGCCTCGGCCATCGCCGACGAGCTGGGGCTCTCGGTCAAGTTCGTCTCGGTCAGCTCCTCCACGTCCGGGTTGCAGTCGGGCTGTGACATCGTCATGGGGGCGACGAACGGTGCCGATGGGGTCAAGGTCGTGTCGACCTATGCCGAGAAGGCCACCTGCCTGTTCCACCAGGGCGTCGTGGGCGTCGCCACGACCAGCCAGCTCTCTGGCAAGACGGTCGCGGTGCAGGATGGGTCCGTGTCGCAGAACACCCTCTCCAAGACGAACCTCGTCACGACGCAGAAGACCTTCGGCAACCTCAACGAGGCCTTCGAGGCACTGAGCGCTGGGACCGTCGACTACGTCTGCTGTGACGCCTACTCGGGTGCCTATCTCGCGGCCACCTACAAGGGCATCACCACGGCAGGCACCATCGACGCGCCCACGTCCCTGGGCATCGGGGTCTCCTCGAGCAACTCGAGCCTCCAGACTGCCGTGGCCGGCGCCTACCAGGCCATCTCGCAGGACGGCCGGCTCGACCTCATCCGCACCCGATGGGTGGGCAGCATGGCCCAGCTCACCTCGTCGAGCCAGATCCAGGGGATCACGTCCACGTCCACGTCGGCCGCCACCGGTTCGGCCGACTCGGCTGCGACCACCTCCTCGTCAAGTGGCAGCGACGGGTCGACGGCCGGTTCGAACGCGGTCGCGGCGGTCTCCTCTGCCAGCTGATGGGGTTCGACCCATCCGCACCGACCGCTCGTGGGGCAGGAGCAACCCATCGCGATTCCGGGCGCTTGTTTGGGTATGACCACTGTATCCGGGTCCACACGGGCCGCCAGGGAACAGTGGCGGCACGAGTCGGAACCTGCACTGTTGGCGACGAATGGAGGCAACATGGTGGACATCAAGGTCTCTGGGCGCAAGACGACGGTCACAGAGCCGCTCCGCGAGTACGTTGACGAGAAGATCGGCGATGCCCTGAAGGTGTTCGAGATGCGGCCCATGAGCTGCGACGTCGTACTCCGTGTGGAGAACAACCCCTCGAACCCCGATCGCTCGACCTGCGAGGTCACGGTCTTCGTGCGCGATGCCGTCGTACGTGTGGTCGCCACCGATCCCGACATGTACGCAGCCATCGACATCGCTGCCGACAAGGTCACCCGGCAGCTGCGCAAGTTCAAGACGCGCGTGGTCGAGCGCAAGCACCGCTCCGAGGGGCCTTCCCCCGCAGCCGCTCACCACGACGGACTACGCCGACCTCATCGACGAGAAGCCCGGGGACGAGGACGAGCTCGTCCGGGAGAAGGTCATCGACCTACCGCCGATGACCGAGGAGCAGGCCCTGGTCCAGACGGACCTCATCGGGCATGACTTCTATGTCTTCACCAATGCCGAGACGGGCCTCGTCAACGTCATCTATCACCGCCATAATGGCGGGTATGGCATCATCAAGCCCAAGATCGAGGAGTCGGATGAGTAAGAGGGACGAATCCAGCACTACCGAGGACAGTACGGCCGCGGCGCCCGAGGCAAAAGCCCCGGACGCCGCGGCGCGTGCGGGTCATGCCTTCCGCAAGCGCGCCACCTGCACGATCATCGTCGACTCCTGTGCCGACTTCTCGCCCGTGGTGGTCAAGGCCCTGGGCGTCGACGTCATAGGGTTCCCCTACGTCATGGATGACGGCGAGCACGTGGACGACCTCTGGCAGTCCATGGACCCGCATGACTTCTACGAGGCCATGCGCAAGGGGGAGCAGATCACCACCTCGGCGGTCACGCCCGGGCATTACCTCGAGGTCTTCGAGAAGGCCGCCCAGACAGGGCTCCCTACCATCTACCTCGCCTTCACGGCGGGCCTCTCGTCGAGCATCTATGCTGCCCAGCAGGCCGCCGACATGGTCCGCGAGGAGCATCCTGGCTTCCGCATCGAGGTCATCGACAACCTCTGCGACTCCTGTGCCTCGGAGCTCCTTGCCATCGAGGTCGTCCGACAGGCAGGCAACGGCCTGTCGTTCGACGAGCTCGTGGAGTGGACGAGCGAGGCCCGCTTCTTCCTGCAGGGCTACTTCACGCTCGACTCCTTCGATGCGTTGGCTCGTGGCGGGCGCATCCCGCCTGCTGCGGCGCAGGTCACCGGCAAGCTCGACATCAAGCCCGAGCTCTCGTACGACCTCGACGGGTCGCTCAGCCTCAAGGGCATGTGCCGCGGTCGCAAGAAGGCGCTCCGCGCGATCCTCGCCGACTTCAAGGCGAACTACTCGGGCGACACGAGCCTGCCCATGGCCATCGTCTCGGCCGATGCCGAGAAGGACGCGGACTGGCTCGAGGAGCAGGTCAGACGTGAGCCTGGCTGCTCTGACCTCGCCATCATCAGGAGCTCGGTCTCGCCCGTGCTCGGTGCCCATGTGGGGCCGGGCATGGTGGCGCTCACCTTCTGGGGAAGCGACCGCCGCGAGAAGGTCTCCCTCACCGACCGCATCGCCCGCAGGGTCAGGAACGGTGACGTCGCGGACGAGGCGGCCCCCGGTGCCGACGTGCCGGCGCCCCCGACGCAAGACCACTAGGCATCCGCCTCTTCCCGTGACCTCGCACGTCCCTATCGTATCGAAAGGAACCACATGTCCTCTCAGAACCTCCAGAAGGTGGCCCTCATCGGCTGCGGCATCATGGGCGCGCCCATCGCAGGCCACATCCTCGATGCGGGGTATGACCTCACGGTCAACAACCGCACCAAGGCCAAGGCCGACGCCCTCGTGGCGCGCGGGGCCCATTGGGCGGACACCCCCGCCGAGGCCGCGGCAGACGCCGACGTGGTCCTCACGATGCTCGGGTATCCCGATGACGTCGAGGACGTCTACCTCGCGACGCATGGCCTCATCCGTGCGGCCAAGAAGGGCGCCTGGCTGGTGGACCTCACCACGTCGTCACCCCAGCTCGCCCGCGACATCCATGACGCCGCAGAGGTCGAGGACAAGCATGCCGTCGACATCCCGGTGACCGGTGGCGAGGGAGGAGCCCAGGCGGGCACCCTCACGCTCATCGTGGGCGCGACCGAGGACGAGGTGGCGCCCATCCGTGCTCTCCTCGACACCTTCTCGAGCAAGCTCTTCTTCTTCGGCGCGGCGGGCTGCGGCCAGACCGCCAAGCTCTGCAACCAGGTCTCGCTCGCGAGCTGCATGGTCGGCATGGCCGACTCGATCGCGCTGGCCGAGGCCGGCGGGATCGACGTGCACAAGATGCTCGACATGGTGGGCTCGGGCATGGGCGGTTCCCGCGCGCTCGCCGAGCTCGGCCCCAAGGCGGCTGACGGCGACTACAAGCCGGGCTTCCTCTCCGAGCATATGCGCAAGGACATCGGGCTTGCCATCAAGCAGTCCGAGGATGCCGACATCACCCTTCCTGGCGCCGAGAACGCCTTCGTGCTGTACGACATGCTCTGCCAGATCGGTGGCATGCGCCTGGGCACCCAGGCGATCGAGCTGCTCTATTCGGACGAGGCCACCTCGGTGGCGGCAGGTCTCGACTGGTCGCTCCTCGATGCCGAATCCCTCGAGGGGGACGGCGACGGCGACGGCTGCGGCTGCGGCCATGACCATGGGCACGGTGACGGCTGCGGCTGTGACCACCATCATGGTGATGGCCACACCTGCACCTGCGATGACGAGGGCGAGGAGTAGCGCGTGGACGGCTTCGCGATAGCCATAGTGGGGCTGCTCCTGCTGGTCTTCGGCATCGTCCTCGGGGTCCGCATCGGGGAGGAGCTGGCCGCACGCTGCACCACCACCAAGGACTACTGGCTCTACAACCTCGCGGTGCTTCTCGTGGGGTCGGTGGTCTCGGCCTTCGTCTGGGCGACGGGCTGGGTGGTCCTGGCCTTCCTGACCATAGGCCTCATCGCCGGCGGCATCGCTGGCCTCAAGTTCGGCTTCGGTGAGTCCGTGGGCCCCTGGAAGATCCACGACCGCTTCTTACGCGTCAACAAGAGCCAGGTCAAGGCTGCCGAGACGGGCCGTGCGGCGGCGGCACGCGAGCGCCGCAAGAAGGGCGAGCCCGAGCCCGAGCTCATGAGCGTGGCCGCACCGGGAACGGATGCGGACCCACACGGGGACTCGTCGTCAGACCCGCATATCAGCAACAAGGGCTAGCCACAGGGCCAGCCCCCAACGACAGAACGGAACGGAACAGGAAATGAATCCCATCAATACCATGAGCGAGGCAGCGCAGAGCTCCATCGCCGTGCTCATCGACTACGAGAACCTCGCCCTCGGCACGGGCCGTCGCAAGAGGAACGGCCACCAGGAGGAGGGCCCACGCCCCGACGTGGCGCGCATCCTCGAGCGCCTGGTCGAGAAGGGCCGCGTGGTGTCCAAGCGCGCCTATTGCGACTGGCAGCGCTTCGAGGACGCCGTGACGCCCCTCCACGAGCTCGGCATCGAGCTCATAGAGATCCCCGACCGGGCCTATACCGGCAAGAACTCCGCCGACATCCGCCTGGCGGTCGACGCCGTGGAGATGTGCCTCACCAAGGACCACATCGACACCTTCGCGATCCTCTCGGGAGACTCGGACTTCTCGCCGTGCGTGGCCAAGCTCAAGGAGTATGGCCGCCGCGTGATCGGGGTCGGCATGAAGGAGGCCACGAGCCCGCTGCTGGCCGAGAACTGCGACGAGTTCATCTTCTACGAGGACATCGTGACCACCGGCGGCCTGCCCCCCTATGAGGGGAAGGTCCCCAAGGAGAAGCAGCCCTGCTACCAGCTCCTGCTCGAGTCCATCGACGCCATCCAGCGCGAGAACGACGGCGCGATCCTGGCATCGCTGCTCAAGGACACCATGCGCCGCAAGCGTCCGCAGTTCTCGGAGGGGAGCTACGGGTACCGCTCCTTCACGGAGCTGCTCAAGGAGGCCGCCTCGCTCGGCCTCATCGAGATCCATCGTGACCAGCGTAGTGGGACCGCCGTCGTCGACGGCTTCTGCGAATAGGCAAGGAGAGACGAGGGACCATGGCAACCAAGAAGACCGATACCACCAAGAAGGACGAGCCCGAGGCCAAGAAGGCACCGGCGAAGGCCCGCAAGGCCGTGACGACGGCCAAGGCCACGACCAAGAAGCCCAAGAAGCCCGCCGCCAAGAAGAAGCCCGCGACCAAGAAGGCCGCGGCGGCCAAGGAGCCCGAGGCCCAGCCCGAGGCCGTCGAGCCAAAGCCCGAGACGATCACGCCCGAGGACGTGGCGGCGAGCGTGGAGGAGCTCTCGGGAGCCAACCGCCGTCATCGCCAGGAGGCCTCCCATACCGTCGCGCTGGCAGCCAAGGCTGATTCGTCGGTCCTGGCCCCGCACATCGATGACCTGGTCGACGCCCTCTTCCGTCCCGAGGCGCAGACGAGGTGGGAGGTGCTCGACGCCCTGGCGGTCTATGCGGCAGATGGCGGCGAGGGCGCCGAGACCGCCTACGACGGTGCCGAGGCGTCGCTGTTCGACGAGGGCTCCTCTCGCGTGCGCCTCTCGGCATTCCGCTTCCTGGCTGCGCTGGGTGCCACCTCGCCAGAGCGCTCTGACGAGGTCTGGCCCCTGCTCGACGAGGGCATCCAGTGCTTCCACGGTGACCTCGAGTATCGGGACATGCTCGTGGCCCTGCTCGACTTCGTGCGCGGCTCCATCTCGCCTGCGACGCGCGATGCGCTCGTGGAGCGCATCAGCTTCGACGCGACCTCGGGCCGTGGCTACATCAAGACCTGCTCGGCGGACATCATCGCCGCATCCAATGAAGGGACCAAGTAGATGGCTTCTCAGACACATCAGGTAACGCTCATCCCCGGAGACGGGATCGGCCCCGAGATCTGCGCGGCCATGCGTCAGGTGGTCGAGGCCACGGGCGTGGACATCGACTGGCACGTCGCCGAGGCCGGCGCCAAGGTCATGGACAAGGAGGGCACGCCGCTTCCCCAGTACGTGCTCGACTCCATCAGGCAGACCGGCATCGCCATCAAAGGGCCGGTCACCACGCCTGTGGGCTGTGGCTTCAGGAGCGTCAACGTCGCCCTGCGCAAGACGTTCGACCTCTATGCCTGCCTGAGGCCGTGCCTGTCGACCCCCGGTGACGGCAGCCGCTACGAGGACATCGACCTCGTGATCGTGCGCGAGAACACCGAGGACCTCTACGCGGGCATCGAGTTCGAGGAGGGCTCGCCAGAGGCGGCCCATCTCATCCAGGAGGTCGCGGCCTCGGGGGCCGGTACCATCCGACCAGACTCGGCCATCTCGCTGAAGCCCATCAGTCGTACCGGCTCCGAGCGCATCGTACGCTACGCCTTCGACTATGCGCGCGCCAACGGGCGCCACAAGGTCACGGCGGTGCACAAGGCCAACATCATGAAGTGCTCCGACGGCCTGTTCCTCCACACTGCCCAGGAGGTCGCCAAGGACTATCCCGACATCGAGTTCGAGACACGTATCGTCGATGCCTGCTGCATGGGCCTCGTGATGGACCCCCATGACTTCGACGTCCTGGTGCTTCCCAACCTGTACGGCGACATCCTGTCCGACCTCTGCGCCGGGCTCGTCGGCGGCCTGGGCCTGGCCCCCGGTGCCAACATCGGGCATGACTGCGCCATCTTCGAGGCCACCCACGGCAGTGCCCCCGACATCGCAGGCAAGGACATCGCCAACCCGACCGCCGAGATCCTCTCCGCGGCCATGATGCTCGACCACCTGGGAGAGGGGACGGCCGCCACGCGCGTGCGCCAGGCGGTGCGCGACACCCTCGCCGACGGGAGCTGCGTCACGGCGGACATCAAGAAGGCGCTTTCAGGCTCCTCGAAGGGCTGTGTCGGTACCTCCGCGTTTGGGGCGGCCGTTGCGGCACGTGTGACGGAGCTGGGGTAGACTAGGGCAGATTCAGCACGGTTCGGGGGGTGGGCGGTTCTTCTCGCCCCGCGGCAACACGTCAGGAGGGCCATCAGCAATGGCAGACGAGAACAAGCAGGACGACGTCGAGGGCACCACGACCGACGTCGACAAGACCGAGGTCAAGGCGGCCGACCCCACGACCGCAAAGGCCGACGACAAGGCCGAGGAGAAGGCCGATAGCAAGGCCGATAGCAAGGCTGATAGCAAGGCCGAGAAGAAGGCTGAGAGGGCCAAGCAGAAGGCCGAGAAGGCTGCGGAGAAGGCCGAGCAGGCCGCTGCGGTCGTGAAGGCTCCCAAGCCCAAGCGCACGGTGAAGCTCCCCGTCTTCATCATCGTGGCCGTGGCCTGCCTGGCGGCAGGTGTCGCCCTCGGGTACTTCGTCCTCACGGGTCTGCTGGCCGGCGGTACCGTGGCCGGCAAGACGACCGTCTCCGAGGACCAGCTCGACGCCACGCTCGGCAGCTACACCTATGACGGCCAGACGACCAACGTCACCGTCCGTGAGGCCATCGAGACCGACTCGACCCTTGACTCGGCCAAGCAGGATGACGGCACCTACACGGTACCTTCCGCGGACACCGTCGTCTCGATCGCCCGCAACGCCATCGTTCAGAAGCAGGTCGCGGCAGAGGGCATCACGGTGAGTGATGACGACGTCTCCTCCTATGCGGAGAGCTCCCTGGGCTCCTCCGACTATGCCACGATCGCCTCGCAGTACGGCATGACCGAGGATGCGGTCAAGGAGACCCTCACGGAGAGCTGTGGCACCAAGAAGCTCTATGACAGCGTCGTGACCACCACCACGACCTCGGCTCCCACGGCCCCCACGTCGCCTGCCGATGGTACCGACAACGACACCATGACGGCTGACTATGGCGCCTACGTCGTGAACCTCCTCGGTGACGAGTGGGACTCGACCACCAACACCTGGGCTCGTACCGACGGCTCGTTCTACTCGGCCATGAAGGACATGCAGTTCACGAGCGACTCCGCGAGCTACACGCAGGCCGAGACCGCCTACTACGTCGCCTACCAGCAGTACTCTCAGACCGCGAGTGACGCCTCCTCGCAGTGGACCTCCTATGTGAACGGCCTGCTGTCCAAGGCGACCATCTCGCTCAGCACGCTCGTCTCCTAGAAGAGGCGCGTTCGCAGATAGCACGCGTGATGGCGGGGCCCTTCGGGGCCCCGTTCGCGTATGGTGGCAAGGAACTGCGGACGGCCCGTCGACTTCGGGCCCTTCGCAGGCAGACAGCATGAGACGTTCGAGCGGAGGCAGGATGAAGGTCGTCGTGAGCAGGTGCCTGCTGGGCGAGGCATGTAGGTACGACGGCGAGGCGCGCCCGTGTGAGGCCGTTCGCCAGATGCGGGATGCCTTCGATGTGGTTGGGGTATGTCCCGAGACGGAGGGAGGCCTCGCGTCCCCACGCCCGCCTGCCGAGAGGAGAGACGGGCGGGTCGTGCTCGAGGATGGGACGGACGTCACGGTCGAGTTCGCCCGCGGTGCCCAGGCGGCCCTCCGTCGTGCGTTCACGGCTGATGCGGGCCTGGCCGTACTCAAGGCAAAGAGCCCCTCCTGCGGGAGCGGCTGCATCTATGACGGAAGCTTCACGGGAACGCTCGTGCCAGGCGATGGCGTCTGTGCCGAGCTCATGAAGGGGGAGGGGATCTGCGTGGTAGACGAGAACATGGTCACCAAGTGCAAACCTACGATGGAGCATCCGGTCGCTCTCGTGCTCGGCAGCGGGCTGGGCGCGCTCGCCAACGACGTCAAGCCCGTGCGACGCATCGACTACCATGACATCCCCGGCTTCCCCGAGGACGCCACCCCGGTGGAGGGGCATCGCTTCGAGGCGACCATCGGTACCGTCGATGGCGTGCCCGTGGTGGTCTACCCGGGGCGCGTCCATCTGTACCAGGGCTATGGCGCCTCAGAGGTCACGGCGCTCGTGCGGCATGCCCACAGGCTCGGCTGCCGTGACATCGTCTTCGCGTGTGCCACGGGTGCCATCCCCGGCAAGGCCGAGATGGGTCTGGGCCTCATCACCGACCAGATCAACCTCACGGGGACCAACCCGCTGGTCGACCAGCAGGACCTCTGCGACGTGGACTCGCCGTTCGTGGGCATGACCGATGCCTATACGCCCTACCTCACGGCCATTGCCAGGGGCGTCGCGGCGGACCAGGGCATCACGCTGGGCGAGGGTGTCTATGCCGGGATGCTCGGCCCCAACTTCGAGACCGCCGCAGAGAATGCCGCGCTGGGTGCGTTGGGCGTCTCGTACGTGGGGGTCTCCACGGTGCTTGAGGTCATCATGGCGCATGCCTTGGGCATGAACGTCCTCGGTCTCACGCTCGCGGCCAACATGGCAGGGGACGCCAGCGTGACGCATGAGACGGTGCTCGAGGCGGCGGAGACCTATGCGGACGACTTCGAGGACCTCGTGAGGGGCGTGCTCACCAAGCTGTAGCCAAGAGGCTCATTCGGGCTTGCCATCGCGCTGGAAGATAGGGTAAAGTAGGTGCCCGTTGCGTGCTTTCGTGCGCGTGGCCCATAGTGTGCCGGCTTAGCTCAGTTGGTAGAGCACCGCTCTCGTAAAGCGGGGGTCAACAGTTCGAGTCTGTTAGCCGGCTCCAGAGAATACGCAGGCCATCGGGTATGTCCCGGTGGCCTGCTCTGCCCTGTCGAGGAAGTTCGCACTCGGGGTGCGGAGCGTGCCGCATCATCCCGGTACCGTCTGCCCCGTGACTCCACAGACGGTGCGGGCGGCCTGCACGAAAGCCCGTATGCCGTCCGTGGCCTCCGAGTGGTGCCAGGCGATCCCATAGCACAGGTGCTCGTCGGAATCGAACGGGACGAGGGCGAGGCCCGGGTCGAGGTCCGCCTCGAAGTCGGGCATGATGGCGACGCCCAACCCGCCCCTGATCATGGTGCATGCCGCGGTGGCCGAATCGGCATAGTACATGATGGCCCCAGGGCATTCCGCTTGGAGCGTCGCGTAGAGGCGTAGCATCTCGGGTGGCGACTTCGAGGGGTCCAGGACGATGAGGGCCTGGTCGATGACGTCCGTCGCGACGAGGGACTTCCTGCCCGCCAGTGGGTTGCTCGCTGGCATGAGACAGACGAGGCTCGCGTCGAGGAGCGGCTGGAAGCAGACGCCGTCCCTCGAGGGGCCCTTGTCGGCGACCGTGAAGATGACGTCGCGCTCATGATTCCTGAGACGCCGGATCCGGGATGCGTTGTCCTCCATCCTGAGCTGGATGTACGTGTCGGGACATTGCCGCGTGCACCGGCTGATGACCTGCGGCAGTATGTCCGTCTCCCAGACGTTGCCCTCATAGCTGACGCTGAGGCTTCCCCGGTATTCCCGCGCATAGTTCCGCGCCTTGGCAATCGACGAGTCGAGGGTGACCAGGACGTCCCGTGCGTCCTCGTGCAAGGACGCTCCGGCGGGGGTGAGCCGCACCGAATGCCTGTTCCGGTAGAAGAGGGCGAAGCCGAGCTCGCGTTCGAGTGCGTCGATCTGGTGGCTCACCGATGACTGTGCCATGAACAGGTTCTGTGCCGTGGTCGAGAAGCTGAGCGTCTCTCCCAGCATCACGAACGTCTCGAGCTGCGCGACTCTCATGTTCCGGCTCCTTCCCCAGTTATCGATAACATGCATCAATCATGACATACATGATTTAAGAAATGGCTAATAGCAGGGTATCTTACTGACAAACACAAACCATGACAAGAAGGAGCCACGAGGATGAAGTACATCGTCACCGGCAGTGATGGCCAGCTTGGCGGAAGGGTCGCCAGCAACATGCTCAAGGAGGTCCCCGCGGAGGACCTCATCTTCACCTGCCCAGACCTTGGGAGGCTCGATGCGGGGAAGCGCTCCGCGTGGGAGTCGGCTGGCGTCTCGGTGCGCGAGGCTAACTATGACGACCAGGCTGGCATGGTCGAGGCATTCAAGGGCGGCGACAGGATCTACTTCGTCTCTGGCATACTGAACGGCCCCGAGCGCGTGGTCCAACACAAGAGGGTGCTCGATGCCTGTGTGGAGGCAGGTGTGGGGCATATCATCTACACCTCGTTCTTCGGGGCCAACAGGCCCGACTACCACCAGTATGTCCTGCCCGACCACACCGCTACCGAGGCTTACCTCAAGGAGATGTCGAGCCGGCTCGGCTTCACCTACAACGTGATGCGCAACAACCTCTACATGGAGAACTACCTCACCAACTCCGTGATGCTGGCGAACCTGTCGGGCTACCTCTGGGGTTCGAATGCCGGGGACGGCGTGTTCACACCCATCGCCAAGGACGACTCGGCGGCCTGCGCCACGGCGCTCCTACTGGGCAAGGCCGATCCCAACACCGATTATGACCTCACGAGCGAGACTCCCGTGAGCGAGCGTGACATCTGCGCGATGGTGGCGGCGCACAGCGGAAGGCCCTACGTCTACCAGGCGATGGATGACGAGGAGTTCCTGGCCTACCTGAGCGCCCTCGGCATATCGAGCTCGACCCAAGGCTACGATTCGAAGGCGCCGGTGCTCTGGTGCAGCAACGACATGGTCACCAACGAGGGGGGCATCCGCAACGGACAGATGGGCGTCGTGTCCCACGACGTGGAGCGGCTCCTCGGCCGCAAGCCCCTCGAGGTCTCCGACATCATCGACAGGTACTCCTATATGTGGGAGGAGAACGTGTCCAACTGGCGCCAGATTCGCTAGCGACAGCCATACGTCGGTATGCGGGGACCTGTCGGCAGAAGCCGGCGGGTCCCCGTCGTTGTCTGGAGGACATGCCCTCCCTGGTCCTTCATATGTCGGTCGTGTTTCGCGACGTGCAATCCGTTTGACACTGCCACGCTGCTGGGATAGTCTGCTCGCAACACGTTTTTCCACACGGTTAATGACGTGCTACCAGCTCATATCTCGTATGAGGCCCTCCCAGGTCTGGCTGTCTCAGAAGCCTGGGGGGCTTCGCAGCACTAAGCCCCCTTCGTGGGCCACCGGCATCACGGGTGACGCCTACGCTCGTACCCACGGGGCTTGCACGTGTCGGAACGATTCTGGCAACGAGAAGGAGTGAATCATAGATGCAGGTCACAGGGGCAAAGATCCTTCTGGAATGTCTCCTCGAGCAAGACGTCGACACCGTCTTCGGCTACCCCGGTGGGACGATCCTGAACGTCTATGACGAGCTCTACTCCTACAAGGACCGCATCCGTCACATCCTCACCTCGCACGAGCAGGGTGCGGCCCATGCCGCCGACGGCTATGCCCGCTCCACCGGCAAGGTCGGCGTCTGCTTTGCCACCTCGGGCCCAGGATGCACCAACCTCACCACGGGCATCGCCACGGCCTACATGGACAGCTCGCCCACGGTCTTCATCACCTGCAACGTCCCCGAGCCGCTCGTGGGCAGGGACTCGTTCCAGGAGGTCGACATCACGGGCATCACCATGCCCATCACCAAGAGCAACTACCTCGTCCACCATGCCTCCGAGATGGCCGACGTCGTGCGCGAGGCCTTCGCGGTGGCCCATGGCGGACGCCCCGGCCCCGTGCTCATCGACATGACGAAGAACGCCACCTCCGAGCTTGCTGACTATGAGTTCCTCCCCAAGGAGAAGCACTTCACGCAGGGACGCCTCGGCGACCTCGTCCGCCGCTCGAGCCATGGGCTCAAGCTCCCCGAGCCTGATGCCGCCGACGTGAAGACCCTGGTAGACATGATTGCCGAGTCAGACAAGCCTCTGCTCATCTGCGGCGGCGGCGTCGTGCGTGGTCGTGCCAACGTGGAGTTCACCGAGTTCGCCGAGAAGGTCGACGCGCCCGTGGCCATCAGCCTCATGGGTGCCGGCGGATTCAAGGGCAGGAACCCACTCACCACCGGCATGATCGGCATGCATGGCACGCAGGCCTCCAACATGGCCGTCGACGGCTGCGACCTGCTCATCGCGGTCGGGTGTCGCTTCTCCGACCGCGTCGCGCTCAACCCCGAGACCTTCGCGAGCCAGGCCAAGATCGTCCAGATCGACATCGACCGCTCCGAGATCAACAAGAACGTCATGACCGACCATCACATCATCGGCGATGCAAAGCAGGTGCTCGCCGCCCTGAACGAGCAGCTCTCCCAGCAGCACCATGACGCCTGGAAGAAGTACGTCTTCTCGTTCGCGACGGAGACCGAGTACGACGAGGCCGGTGACACCCTCACTCCCAAGCAGATCAACGATGCCATCGCCCGCATCTGTCCCCAGGACACCATCGTCGCGACCGACGTGGGCCAGCACCAGATCTGGGTCGCGCAGCACTTCCACTACGACTACCCCGGCCAGCTCATCACCTCGGGTGGCTTCGGTGCCATGGGATTCGGCCTGGGGGCCGCCATCGGCGCCCAGGTGGGCAACCCCGACAAGACGGTCATCCACGTGACGGGCGACGGCAGCTTCCGCATGAACTGCAACGAGCTCGCCACCGAGCAGTTCTACGACCTGCCCATCATCACCATCGTCTACAACAACGGGGTCCTCGGCATGGTGCGTCAGTGGCAGACGCTCATCTACGACGAGCGCTACTCCCAGACCACGCTCGACCGTGGTCCTGACTTCGTGAAGCTCGCCGAGGCCTATGGTCTCGCCGGCGCCCACGTCCATACCGTGGACGAGCTCGAGGCAGCCTTGAGGGAGGCTCTCGCGTCCGGTCATGGCTATGTGGTCGACTGCGCCATCAACGAGGACGAGATGGTCCGCCCGATGGTCCCCGGCGGCGCAGGTATCACTGACTTTCTGGTCTGCTAAGGAGGCTTGACGTGGAAGACGAAACCAGGCGTTCGATCTCCGTGCTGGTGAACAACGAGGCGGGCGTGCTTTCGCAGGTCTCGAGGCTCTTCTCCCGCAAGGGCTACAACATCGAGTCGCTGGCCGTGGGCACCACCGACGACCCTGTGGTCTCACGTATCACCATCGAGATCATGGCCGACGACCCCCACATCGAGCTCATCTGCAACCAGCTCAGGAAGCTCATCCCCGTGAGGTCCGTCAAGATGCTCAAGCCCGAGAACTCGATCAGGCGCGAGCTCGTCCTGCTCAAGGTCCTGGCCATCGACGCCGGGGCGAGCGACCGCATCATCCAGATCGCCAACATCTTCAGGGCGTCGATCATCGACGTCTCACCGACCACGCTGACCATCGCCCTCATCGGCGAGGAAAGCAAGAACGAGGCCATCGTCGACCTCGTCAGCCAGTTCGGCATCCTCGAGCTAGTGCGCACCGGAATGGTCGCAATAGAGCGAGGTACTGATACGATATACGACGCGACGAAGGAAAAGGGAGAGTTCGATTATGGCAAAAATGTATTATGAGGCAGACTGTGACCTTTCCAAGCTCGACGGTAAGAAGATTGCCATCATCGGCTATGGCTCGCAGGGCCACGCACACGCGCTGAACCTCAAGGACTCCGGCTGCGACGTCGTCGTGGGCCTCCGCGAGGGCAGCAAGTCCATCGCCGTCGCCGAGAAGGCCGGGCTCACCGTCAAGAGCATCCCCGATGCCTCCAAGTGGGCAGACATCATCATGATCCTCGTGAACGACGAGGTCGCGGCTGACGTCTACAAGAAGAGCATCGCCCCCTACCTCGAGGAGGGCAACGCCATCGCCTTCGCGCATGGCTTCAACATCCGCTACAAGCAGGTCGTCCCGCCCGCAGGCGTCGACGTCTTCATGGCCGCCCCCAAGGGCCCGGGCCACACCGTCCGCTCGCAGTACGTGGCCGGCCACGGCGTCCCCTGCCTGATCGCTGTCGAGCAGGATGCCACGGGCACCTGCAAGGACATCGCCCTGGCCTACATCGCTGGCATCGGTGGCGCTCGCGCCGGCATCATGGAGACCACGATGCATGACGAGACCGAGACCGACCTGTTCGGCGAGCAGTGCGTGCTCTGCGGCGGCATCGTCGACCTCATGCAGTGCGGCTTCGAGACCCTCGTCGAGGCTGGCTATGCCCCCGAGAACGCCTACTTCGAGTGCATCCACGAGATGAAGCTCATCGTCGACCTGATCAACAAGGGCGGCGTCGCAGCCATGAACTACTCCATCTCCGACACGGCCGAGTACGGCGAGTACGTCTCCGGCCCCCGCGTCCTTCCCCACGACGAGGTCAAGAAGAACATGCGCGCCGTGCTCTCCGACATCCAGGACGGCACCTTCGCCAGCCGCTGGATCGCCGAGAACAAGAACGGCCGCTGCTACTTTACGTCCAAGCATGACGACCTCGCCAAGCACCAGATGGAGATCGTGGGCGACCAGCTCCGCACCCAGATGATCTGGGGCAACGACAAGGACCTCGACAACGCGTCCGACTAGTCACAGATCCGTGCGGTAGGAATCGAGAATCCGCCGCTCTGGGCCATCCGGCCCAGGGCGGCGCTTTGCAAGCGGACATATCCGGCACCCGTCGGCAGAACAGGGGACACCATGCAGTCTGACCAGATCAAGAACGGCATCGGCCGCGCACCAAACCGCAGCCTGCTCTATGCGCTTGGGCTCACCAAGGAGGAGCTCGCCCGGCCCATCGTGGGCGTGGTGAGCTCGTACAGCGAGGTCGTCCCCGGTCACATGAACCTCGACAAGATCGCCGAGGCCGTGAAGGCCGGCGTGCGCGCCGCGGGAGGCACCCCCATCATGTTCCCCGCCATCGCGGTGTGCGACGGCATCGCCATGGGCCACATCGGCATGAAGTACTCGCTCGCCACCCGTGAGCTCATCGCCGACTCCACCGAGTGCATGGCAATCGCCCATCAGTTCGATGGGCTGGTCATGATTCCCAACTGCGACAAGAACGTGCCAGGGCTGCTCATGGCGGCGGCCCGTCTCAACCTGCCCACCATCTTCTGCGCGGGCGGCCCCATGCTCGCCGGACACATGCCGAGCGGCAAGCGCACGTGCCTCTCGAGCATGTTCGAGGCCGTGGGCGAGTACCAGGCCGACAAGCTCGACGATGCCGGCGTGGAGGAGTACGAGGAGTATGCCTGCCCCAGCTGCGGGAGCTGCTCGGGCATGTACACCGCCAACTCGATGAACTGCCTCACGGAGGCCATCGGCATGGGGCTCCGTGGCAACGGGACCATCCCCGCGCCCTACTCCGCGCGGCTGCGTCTTGCCAAGCACACGGGCATGCAGGTCATGAGGCTCATCGAGGACGACATCCGTCCGCTCGACATCATGACCCCTGCCGCCTTCCACAACGCCGAGACGGTGGACATGGCCTTGGGCTGCTCCACCAACACGATGCTGCACCTGCCGGCCATCGCGCACGAGGCCGGCGTCACCATCGACCTCGACATGGCCAATGACATCTCCGCGCACACGCCCAACGTCTGCCACCTGGCCCCGGCTGGTCCCACCTTCATGGAGGACCTCGACCTGGCTGGCGGCGTCTATGCCGTGATGGCCGAGTTGGCCGAGGGCGGTCTTCTCGACACCTCGCTCATGACCTGTACGGGGCATACCGTCGCCGAGAACCTGGCCGGCGTCACGAACAAGGACCCCGAGACGATCCGTCCGCTCGACAACCCCTACTCCAAGAGCGGCGGCATCGCCGTCCTGCGCGGCAACCTCGCTCCTGACGGCTGCGTCGTGAAGCAGTCCGCCGTGGACCCGGCCATGATGCGCCACACCGGACCGGCCCGCGTCTTCGACTCCGAGGAGGACGCCATCGCCTGCATCTATGCCAAGGGCATCAACGCCGGCGACGTCGTCGTCATCCGCTACGAGGGTCCCAAGGGCGGTCCTGGCATGCGAGAGATGCTGAACCCCACATCGGCCATCTGCGGCATGGGTCTGGGCGACTCGGTGGCGCTGCTCACCGACGGGCGCTTCTCGGGTGCCACGCGCGGGGCGTCCATCGGTCACATCAGCCCCGAGGCTGCCGCGGGCGGCACCATCGGCCTGGTGGAGGAGGGCGACACCATCTCCATCGACATCCCTGCCTGCTCCATCACGCTCGAGGTCGCCGATGACGAGCTCGCACGTCGTCGCGCCGTCTGGGTATGCCCGGAGCCAAAGATCAAGACGGGCTACCTGGCCCGCTATGCCAAGCTCGTCACATCCGCCGACAAGGGCGCCATCCTGGAGGTCTGATCAACCCATGTACCATAAGGTATCGAAGCTGCTCCTCTACAGCGACCTCGGCGAGGACTCCGTCCTCGTGGGCCTGTCCGACATCTTCCGTGACTGGGAGGCCGGCACGGCCGACCATGCCGAGCTCGTGCGGCGTGCCCATGTGCAGGTGAAGCACATCCTCGACATCGCCACCACCTATGGGTTCGACCAGAACCTCTGGCAGGACTACCTCACCTTCGTGCTCCTCACCAACGAGAACTCCTTCACGCTCACCGCCGAGCGTCGGGGTGCTGCCGAGGGAGGGTCGGTCAACCACTTCGCCAAGGCGGACCTCGAGGTCTTCCGCGAGCTGTTCCACTTCGACTTCGCGCCCATCGAGCATGACCTGGGGCTGGATTGCTTCAGCGTGCTCGAGGACTACCACGCCATCACCAAGCCCGAGAAGAACTACTACCGCAGCGTGAGCGAGCTCGTGAGGCGCCTCTCGGACGAGCTCGCCGCCGCCCCCGACGTCGATGCGATGTTCGATGCCCTCACGGCCAGCTACAAGGCCTATGGGGTCGGCATGTTCGGGCTCAACCGAGCCTTCCACATCCATGGCCTGCCCGATGGCACGGTGCAGTTCCTGCCCATCAACAACATCGGGGGTGGGCGCCTCTCAGACCTCGTGGGATACGAGGACCAGAAGAAGCAGCTCACCGACAACACCGATGCGTTCGTCGCAGGGCTCCCCGCCAACAACGTGCTTCTCTACGGGGATGCCGGTACGGGCAAGTCGACCTCGGTGAAGGCGCTCGTCAACGAGTACTACGACTCGGGCCTGCGCATGATCGAGATCTACAAGCACCAGTTCAAGTACCTCTCGGCCGTCATCGCGGCCATCAAGGGACGCAACTATCGCTTCGTCATCTACATCGACGACCTGTCGTTCGACGAGGGGGAGCTCGAGTACAAGTTCCTGAAGGCCGTCATCGAGGGCGGCGTCGAGACGCGCCCTGACAACATCCTCATCTATGCCACGTCCAACCGTCGCCACCTCGTCAAGGAGGACTGGAAGGACCGTACTGACATGGAGTACGAGGGCGACATGCATCGCTCCGACACCATGCAGGAGAAGCTCTCGCTCGCCGCGCGCTTCGGCGTCGCGATCAACTTCTCGTCGCCGCGCCAGCAGGCCTACCACGAGATCGTGCAGACGCTCGCGTCCCGTCAGCTCACGGACCCTCCCGAGCCCGAGCAGCTCCTGCTCCTGGCAGACCGCTGGGAGCTCCGCCATGGTGGCATGAGCGGGCGCGTGGCCCAGCAGTTCGTGGACTATCTGGCAGGCCAGGAGGGCACTGCCGAGAAGGACGAGGCGTAGAGGCCCGTTCGCTGCGGGCGCCCCTGTTCCTCTCGGCGCTGTGGCCGTGACGCAAGTCCCACGGCTGCGGTACCTGCGGAGCGTTGGGTCACTCTGACCATGCAACCTTCGCATGATGCGACGTTGCCTGGCCAAAGTGACCCAAGCTGGCCCTGCGTTTGGCCTCCAGGGTCGCTCTGGGCAAGCAACGTCCATGTGGCGCGGCATTGTCTGGCTTGGGTGACCCAGCGACCTCGCGACCCTACGCCTGCGCTGCCGCCCTCTTCGCACGATGTCGGCGTATCAGGTGCCGCACCAGGAAGACCGTGCCCACCACGAGCGCGACCACGGCAACGACGGCCCCATAGACCACCCAGGCAAAGGTGTTGAGGCCGGTGAGGTGCTCGGCGAGGAAGCCCTGGCTCCCCTGGGTGGTGCGCTCGTCGACCGTGGTGCCTGCCGGGAAGACCTGCGGTAGCCCATCGGCGCCCTTGTCGAAGGTCTGTACGTACTGGTAGAGGGCGATCCACTCCTTGAGCTCGCGTGTCTCGCCGCCGGTGGTCTGATAGGTGACCACGCGGCCCGAGAGGTCGTCCCCGAGGAGCGCCCCTCCCTCGTCGCGCAGGTTGATCGAGAGCATGCCGTACGACTGGTCATGCACCAGGCTCAGCTGGCTCGCCACCTCCTGCGTGGTGCTCACCTTGTAGAGCGTGTCGTCACGAGGCACCTCGACCCACTGTCCTGTGTCCTTGTCGTAGGCCTCGACCTGGTAGACGCGGTTCATGAAGAGCCGGTCGGGGTCGTAGCTGAAGCGCAGGCCCGAGAAGGCCAGCTGCACGCCGCTCATGAGGTCGCTGATCGAGGCCGAGACCTCGCAGAGGTTCCAGACGTCGCTTCCGGTGAGGCATGCGGTGACGAGCGGGCTGCCTGCCTTGCCGTCACCTGGTGACTGGTACAGCGACAGGATGTCGAAGAGGTCACCGCATGTGACGTCTCCCTGGTAGAAGGCGTTCCTGATCGAGCCCGTGGGGGTCACGCAGATGTCGACGTCATCCACGCCGGCCTGCTCCAGGGCTGAGGCGTAGGCGTCTGCCACGAAGTTCGCCGTGAGGTGGTTGCCGAGGTTGCCGTCCATGTCCATGAGGGTCTCGGTCGTGGTGCCCGAGGTCGCCACCGTGTCGTCGATTCCGGCTGTGATGCCGTAGTAGCCGAGGTAGTCCTGCTGGATCTCGCCCTCGAGGGTGGAGAGCTCGGAGGCCACCTGGGGGTCGTCGGCGACCGTCGCGTCGAGGGGGTCGACCTTCCACCCGTCCACGGACCAGGTGCCGTCCGAGCAGGTGAGGTCGAGCACCCCGAGCCCTTCGAGGGAGTAGCCGGGGCTCACGATGGTGCAGCCGTTGATCGAGACGGGCTCGTCGGTCGTGACGTGGGCGTGCCCGGAGACGATGACGTCGATGCCGCTCACGTCCTTGGCCAACGCCTGGTCCTCGCCGGTCACCGTCCCCGCATGCGAGAGGAGCACCACGAGGTCGCAGCCCTCCTGGTTGCGGAGGGTGTCTGCCGTGGCCTGCGCGGTCTTGGTGGCATCGGCGAAGGCATAGTCGGTCGTGGAGGTGTAGTCGGCCGCCTCCTTGCCCATGACCGAGAAGAGCCCGACCTTGTGGCCGCCCACCGTGACGGTCGTGTAGTTGGCGACACCCTGGCCGGAGAGGGGGTTGTCACCCGAGGCGGCCTGGGAGGTGTCCGAGCCGGCCGCGACCAGGTTCGAGCAGAGCAGCTGCGTGTGGGCGCCTTCCGCGGAGAAGACGGCGAGCTCCTGGCGAAGTGCCGCGTCCCCGTAGTCGAAGTCGTGGTTGCCCAGGGCCACGGCGTCATAGCCGAGCTCTCCCAGGAAGTGCAGCTCGGGGGCGCGGGTGGTGAGCAGGGTCGAGAACATCGTCCCCTCCGAAAAGTCACCGGAGTCGACCACGAGGGTCTGCCCCTCGATGCGCTCGGACGAGAGGGCCGTGGCGAGCCGGGCGAAGCCGCCCAGCTCCTCGAAGGAGGTGTCGCCGGTCTTGAACTTCCCGGGGATGTCCTGCGAATGGATGTCCGTGGTGCAGAGGATGCGTACGGAGCCCGTGGTCGAGTCTGCGGCAGACGCCTGGGCGGGGCTTGCGAGGACGCCCGTGAGCATGAGCGCCACCATGGCGACGAGCGTGCAGATCGTGCGGGAGAGCCTCATATGTGCCGCCACCCCTCGTCTGTCGTGAGAACGTGCAACAGCCTGCATGCGGCCTGATGGTACCATCGCGTGCCGGCCGTCGGCATGGTCTGTGCGCCAGGGGTCGGGCGCGTGCGGCAGACGGCAGCGAGCACGGGCGTGCCGTGGCGCGATCGAGGCCCTACGCCTGCTCCTGTGCGTTCTGCCTGAGGGTCCTGCGCAGATGGCGGGGTACGGCGTGCAGGACGTTGGAGCCGACGACGGAGGTCGCAGCGGCACGGGCCTCGTCGGTGGCGCAGGAGGTCACGTAGGCGTGGTCGAAGCGCTCGAGCATGGTGACGTCATTGCCGCCGTCACCGTAGACCGCGACCTCGTCCTCGGGGATGTCCAGGTGGTCGGCAAGCCAGGCCACGGCCGAGCCCTTGTTCACGCCGACGTTCGTGATCTCGAAGAGCGACGGCCTGAAGGGTGCGTCGGTGACGGTGTCGGCGTGGTCTGCGAGGAACGCCTCGAGCCTGTGGTGCCTCTCGGCATCAGGGACGCGCACGTTCACCTTGCAGACCTCGTGGGAAAGTACCTGGCTGGCGGTCGCGTCGAAGACGTACTCGCCTGCGGCATGCTCGACGCGCGACTTCCGCATGCCGCGCATGGCCACGGCGGCAAGCGGGTTCGGCGGCGTGTTCGTGGACTGGAAGGTCCTCTCGCTCGCCGTCACATAGGTATGGTCGCAGGCGATGCAGGCAAAGGGGAGGTCGGGGAAGGTGGCCAGGAGCTCTTCGAGGAACGACTGGTCGATCCGGCTGTGGTCGAGCAGGGTGCCCTTGGCGTCATAGATGAGCGAGCCGTTGGAGCAGGCGATGTCCACGGGGATGTCCTGGAAGCCGAAGCACTCGTTGGAACGCATGCAGCGGCCGGTGGCGATGACGAAGTGGCAGCCTTGTTCGCACGTCTCGGCGACGGAGCCGAGAATCGCACGATCGACGTCATGCACGACGTTGAGGAGCGTACCATCGAGGTCGCTTGCGAAGAGCCGAATCACGGGTTCCCCTCTTTTGGGCATGTCATTTACTATGACTTAACATATCCTATCACAGACCGAGCACGTGGCACCTAGTTGTTCAAACATCATAACGCTTCAAGCAGAGCGGCGAGGCCGCTGGCAGAACCCTCGTTGACACTATACCAACAGGCAGGGTAGCCTGCTGGTTATGACCATTCGCACATGGCCCCTCATGGGGTGGGGGCTCGCGTCGCGGCTCCCACGGTGCGTGATGGGCCGGCATCCGAGGAGGGGAGGGCGACATGCTGTTCGACGTGTATGGGGAGAACTCCCTCTACCAGTGGCTGGGATGGCTGCTCGTCTTCGTGGTGCTGATCCTTCTGAACGAGGTCTCGCGGCGCTCGAAGGCCGGCGGCCTGGTGATGTTCGGCGTGCTGCCGGTGGCGATGACCGTCTACTGCATCGTGGTCACCCTGGGCGCTGGCACCTGGGCTGCGAACAATCCCACGGTCCTGTTCCAGAACGGCTGGTTCCACTATGCCAAGGTCTATGCGGCCCTCGTCGGATGCCTCGGGTTCATGGTCATCAAGTACCACTGGGGCAGGCTCGGGAAGGCCTCGTGGTTCAGGTGGTTCCCCTTCGTCATCGTGGCCGTCAACATCCTCATAGCCGTGGCCAGCGACTTCGAGAGCGCCATGCACTACTTCGACTTCCTGGCCGGCGTGGTGCAGACCACGGACGGGGGACGGGGTGCCATCCTCCAGGGCTCGTCGGTGCTGTGGGTGACGAGCGAGCATGCCACGGAGGTGTGCGGCTGGAACAACGTCCTCAATGGGGTCGCGGGAATCGTCAACATCTTCTGCATGACGGGGCTGCGCGAGGTCTATTCGAGCAGGCGTCAGCAGGACATGGTCTGGGCGGACATGACCTGGGTCTACATCATCGCCTATGACCTCTGGAACTTCTGCTATACGTACAACTGCCTGCCCAACCATGCCTGGTACTGCGGGCTTGCCCTGCTGCTGGCTCCCACCGTGGCCAACGCCCTCTGGAACAGGGGAGGATGGATCCAGAACCGCGCCAACACGCTGGCCATCTGGTGCATGTTCGCCCAGGTGTTCCCCCAGTTCCAGGACAGCTTCCCACAGTTTGGCTACGACTCGGTCTTCGCCGTCCAGTCCACGTTGGACACCACCACGGCCACGGTCGTGGCACTCGTGGCGCTCGTCGCCAACTGTGCCGCCCTCGCCTATGTCATCTATCGTGGCGTCCACCTGCACCGTAACCCCTATGGTCATGAGGTCTTCGTGGGCACGCGGGACTACGAGCAGGCGCATGCCCGCATCGAGCCGACGGAGCTCATGGGGGCATAGCCTCCCCGCCACCCGTGCACGGCCAAGACGAAGGGCCTCGCCATGTGCGACGAGGCCCTCATGGGTCGCTTCCCTGTCGGTGCTGGCCCTAGTCGATGGCGGCGAGCGCCTGCTTGAGGTCGGCGATGATGTCGTCCACGTCCTCGAGGCCCACGGAGAGGCGCACCATGCCCGGGTCGATGCCGGCTGCCGCGAGCTGCTCATCGGTGAGCTGACGATGGGTCTCGCTGGCGGGATGCAGGACGCAGGTACGGATGTCTGCCACGTGCACCTCGTTGGAGGCGAGGTCGAGCGCGTTCATGAACTTGATGGCATTGTCCTTGCCGCCACGGATGTCCATCGAGATGACGCCGCTCGCGCCCTTGAGGTACTTCTCGGCCTTGGCGTGGTTGACGTCATCGGGAAGGCCGGGATAGGTGATGTGGGCGATCTGGGGCTGGTCCTTCAGGAACTCGGCCACCTTCATGGCGTTGGCGCAGTACTGACGCATGCGGACGGCGAGCGTCTCGAGCGAGAGGTTGAGCAGGAAGGCGGAGTGCGCGGCCGGGTACATGCCGAAGTCGCGCATGAGCTGCATGCGGGCCTTGATGATGTAGGCTGCCTTGCCGTAGTCCTTGGTGTAGACGACGCCGTGGTAGGACTCGTCAGGCTCGGTGAGCTCGGGGAAGTTGCCGCTCGTCCAGTCGAACTTGCCGGAGTCGACGATGACGCCGCCTACCTGCACGGCATGGCCATCCATGTACTTGGTGGTGGAGTGGATCACGATGTCGGCACCGAACTGGAACGGCTTGCACAGGATGGGCGTGGCGAACGTGTTGTCCATGATGAGGGGGACGTTATGGGCATGGGCGATGTTCGCGAAGCGCTCGATGTCGAAGACGGTGAGCGACGGGTTGGCGATCGTCTCGCCGAAGACGAGCTTGGTGTTGGGCTTGAAGGCTGCGTCGATCTGCTCGTCGGTCCAGTCCTCCTTCACGAAGATGCACTCGATGCCGAGCTTCTTGAGCGTGAAGGCGAAGAGGTTCAGGGTGCCGCCATAGATCTCGGTCGTGGAGACGATCGAGTCTCCTGCCTGGCAGATGTTCAGCACCGAGAGGAGCGAGGCAGCCTGGCCGGACGTGGTGCACATGGCACCGATACCGCCCTCGAGAGCAGCGATCTTGTCCTCGACGGCCATGACGGTGGGGTTGCCGAAGCGGGAGTAGATGAGGGCCTTGGTGGGGTCGTCGAAGACGGCGGCCACCTCCTCGGTCGTGTCGAAGACGTAGGTGGTGCTCTGGACGATGGGGCAGACGCCCGGCTCGGAGTTCTTGGGCTTGTAACCAGCGTGCAGGCAGAGCGTGTCGTCCTTCATATATGTCTCCCCTTATGTCCGGTGCGGTCTGGGTAATCTTACGCCGTATGGGATGTGCGCTCAACGCAGAATCACGAGGAGGGTCAGGTGCGTAACGGGTACCAACTGGTCAAACGGGCGTCAGGGGGAGGTCCCATGTCAACGTTGTTCGTGAACGCTTGTCTGCGTGGCCGGGAGTCGCGCACGCTCGGGCTCTGCAGGGAGTACCTCGCAGGTACCTCGGACGTGGAGGAGGTCGACCTCGCGGCGCTGGCGCTCGTCCCGCTCGATGGGCCGACCGTGGCCCAACGCTCCGACCTCATTGCCTCTGCGACCTGGGATGACCCCATCTTCGACCTGGCCCATCAGCTCGCCGCAGCAGACGAGGTGGTCGTGGGCGCTCCGTACTGGGACCTCTCGTTCCCCTCGGCGCTCAAGGTCTACCTCGAGCGCGCGAGCGTGTGCGGGATCACCTTCGACTACACCGAGAGGGGCGAGTGCGTGGGCAGATGCCGGGCACATGAGCTCACCTATATCACCACCTGCGGCGGGACCATCGGCGAGGCCGACTACGGCTATGACTACGTCCGCGGGATGGCCCACATGTTCGGCATCCCCAGGACGCACCTTGTGGCGGCGGAGCTGCTCGACGTGGTCGGCATCGACGTGGACGCCCGGATGGACCTGGCACGCAGGCAGATGGCTGCGATCGCGGCGGAGCGGTAGGGGACGACCACGGGTCCCAGGCGAGGCGCTTGCGGCGGTCGCTGCCTATCGGCCCTGGGCATCGTCCTCGGTCGCGGCGTGCTTACCTGCTGGCAGCGGCCTCTCCGCAGCGACGGCACCCGTCGAGGGGTCCTTGCGCAAGGTGGCTATCAGGCAGACGGCGCCGATGCCTATGACGAGGATTCCCCCCAGCACCGAGGCGAACAGCTCGAGGACGCCCACCAGGATGATGGCGACCGAGACGGCGACGAGGAGCGTCTTCGGGTTACGGGCCTTGTCTGCAGGCTTGGTCATGGTAAGGCTACCTTCCCTGTGGGACGATGCATGCACGGCCCATCATGGCAGATTCCCCCGTCGGATGCGTGGGTGACGCACCGCCCATGGTCCGTGAGCCCCGCCCGTGGTCAGTCCTTCTCGAGGTGGTCCCTCTCGTCCGTCGCTCGCCTTCGAGAAGATTCTCGACCTTGAACCACGGTTTAGGTCGATGCCCCCCTTGGGAAGAGTTCTGGCGGAGGGGACGAGGGACCACGGGGGACCTTCTATGCCAGCGGTGGCGCTGCATCCGAGCTGGGGGTTCCTGCATCGACCCTGCGCCTCTACGAGAAGAGGGGACTTCTGCCCCATCTGGGCCGCACGCCTGGCGGCGGGGGAGTCCCAGCAGGCGTGCGATGCCTGGGTTGGGGAGACGCCTCTGCCTCGGTGAGTCCATGGAACCCCGCTGGCGTGTGAAATGGGTGCCGATATCCTGAGCGAATCGGCGGTTGCGCGAAGTTCTGTGGCGCTCGCGGGGCGGTCGTCGAATCGGCACCCGGATTCGTGCCGCTGAACAGCTGGTTTGCAGGTGACGTTCTGGGGCTCGTTCCCAAGTTTCGCGCAACCGCAATTCTCATCAGGAATCGGGCCCCGGTTTCGCACATCCTCTGTCGGTCGGCTTTCGTGGCCTTAGGGACCACCCCCTCCAGCCGCCGGGCCAGAGGGACTATCCTAGGATGAGACCGACCGCCTCGTGCGGCCCTGCCATATCCTCCGGAAAGGACCCCCATGCTCGAGGACCTCAAGCTTCAGGTCATGAACGTCGCCAAGCGTGCCCAGGCGGAAGGCCTCTGCAAGCATAAGTCGGGCAACTTCTCGCAGCGTGACCCCGAGACCGGCCTCGTGGTGATCACGCCCAGCGGCGTGGACCGCGAGGCGCTCGCGGTGGACGACATGGTGGTATGCGATGCCGGGGCCCGTGTGGTCGAGAGCGCCCATGGCCTGCGTCCTACGAGTGAGCTGCTCATGCACCTCAAGGCCTACGAGGTACGACCGGACGTGGTCGCCATCGCCCATACCCACTCGACGTATGCCACCACCTTCGCCGTGCTGGGCCGTCCCATTCCTGCCGTGGTCTATGAGCACTCCTACCTCGGCTGCGCACAGGGCGTCGTCCCGGTGGCACCGTACGGCCGTCCGGGTACGCAGGCCCTGGCCGACTCGATCGCAGCCCCTGCGACCGAGAATGACACCTTCCTGCTCAGGAGCCATGGTGCCGTCGCGCTCGATGAGACCGACATCGCTGGGGCCTATCTCAAGGCCTGCTACCTGGAGGAGGTCGCAGAGATCTACTATCTCGCCCTCACGGCCGCAGGCGGGGCCGAGCCTGAGTCCCTGCCTGCCGAGGAGCTTGAGAAGTGGGCCTATCCCGAGCAAATCAAGCTGTCCTGACGCCGGGTCCCTCGCGCCTGACGCCCAGCCCTGCCCGTGACATGTGTTGACAACCCATACGAGCGGGTACACAATCCACAGGTCGATGTCATCCGGAGCGGTGATGCGGCTTGAGCGTTCCAGCGGGCCCACGGCCCCGATCCCAAGGAGGTGCCACCCATGAGAGACAGCCACGCCCGACCGTGCGATCCCTGCCATGTCACGGGAGCGGCGCCTGCGAACAGGGAGCAGCGCGCCCGCCTCGTCTGACCAGGGGAGCGGCTACGGTCGTACCTCCAGCCAGATGGTCCCAGCCAGCCCGGTGGGCCGGCATCCCTGGGAGAAGCGAGGTGGACCATGTCCCTTCGTCCCATCACGGAGCAGCGCTCCATAGACCGTGACCGTCTGCGCCATCTTGCCCAGATCGACGTCGCGGAGGTCTACCGCGAGCTCGGCAGCGCCCCCGGCGGCCTCACCTCCGACCAGGTCACGGCGTCGCGTGCGGCACATGGCGCCAACTCGGTCACCCATGCCAAGCGCGACCCCGCCATCAAGCGGCTCGTCCTCTCGTTCGTGGACCCGTTCACCGGCATCCTCGTGGTGTTGGCCTTCGTCTCGCTCATGACGGACGTGGTCCTCGTCGCGCCGGCAGACCGTAATCCCTCCACCACGATCATCATCCTCACGATGGTCGCGCTCTCGGGCATCCTGCGCTTCGTGCAGGAGTCCAAGAGCGGCGATGCCGCGGCAGCCTTGGCCTCGATGATCTCGAACACCTGCGACTGCGAGCGCGCGGGTGGCGACCGCAAGGAGATCCCGCTCGACCAGCTCGTGGTAGGGGACGTGGTGCACCTCTCGGCCGGCGACATGGTCCCGGCTGACCTCAGGCTCGTCGCGGCCAAGGACCTGTTCGTGGCGCAGTCCTCGCTCACGGGCGAGTCCGCCCCCCAGGAGCGTGGGAGCCACCTCACGGCAGATGCCCGGACGGCGGCCATCACCGACCTCGATGACCTCGTCTTCATGGGATGCACCGTCGTCTCGGGAGGCGCGGCGGGTGTGGTCGTGAGCTGCGGGTCGGGCACCCTCTTCGGCGAGATGACCAACATGCTCACCACCCGTCCCCAGAAGACGGCCTTCGATGCAGGCATCGCGTCCGTCTCGCGCCTGCTCATCCGCTTCATGCTCGTGATGGCGCCCATCGTCTTCGTGATCAACGGCGTCACCAAGGGCAGCTGGCTCGACGCCCTGCTCTTCGCCCTCTCGGTGGCGGTGGGCCTCACGCCCGAGATGCTGCCCATGCTCGTGACGAGCTGCCTGGCCAAGGGGGCCGTCGACCTCAGCCATGACAAGGTCATCGTGAAGAAGCTCGACGCCATCCAGAACCTGGGCTCGATCGACGTGCTCTGCACCGACAAGACCGGAACCCTCACCGAGGACCGCGTGGTCCTCGAGCGCCACCTCGACGTGGCTGGTCACGACGACCCGCGCGTCCTGCGCTATGCGTTCCTCAACAGCTTCTTCGAGACGGGCCTGCGCAACCTCATCGACTCCGCCATCATCACGCGTGCCTGCGAGGAGGGCACGCGTGATGGCGACGCGCCTACGGCCGACGACCTCTCGGCGACCTACTACCGCATCGACGAGCTGCCCTTCGACTTCGACCGCCGCCGCGTGAGCGTCGTCGTGGGCGACCGGGACGGGCATACCCGCATGATCACCAAGGGGGCCGTGGAGGAGGTGCTCGCCGTCTGCTCCACCGTGGAGTACGAGGGGAAGGTGCGCCCGCTCACCAAGGACATGGTCGACATCGTGATGAGGCATGCATCCAGCCTGGCCGACGAGGGGATGCGCGTGCTCGGCGTCGCCCGCAAGGACGAGCCGGCGGGTGCGGGCACGCTCACCAACGATGACGAGAGGGACATGTGCCTGATCGGCTACCTGGCATTCCTCGACCCGCCCAAGGCGAGCGCCGCCGACGCCATCGCGGCACTCTCGGCCCATGGCGTGGCTACCAAGGTGCTCACCGGCGATTCCGCCCGCGTGGCCTGCCACGTCTGTCGTGCGATCGGCATCCCTGCCGACGACGTCCTCCAGGGGACCGACGTCGATGCCCTCACCGACGAGCAGCTCGCCCAGCGGGTCAGGGAGGTCACGGTCTTCGCCAAGCTCTCGCCCGACCAGAAGGCGCGCGTGGTCCATGCGCTGCGTGGCCTCGGGCATTCGGTCGGATACATGGGCGACGGCGTGAACGACGCGGCCGCGATGCGCGAGAGCGACTGCGGGATCTCGGTCGACTCGGCCGTGGACGTGGCCAAGGAGACGGCCGACATCATCCTGCTCGAGAAGGACCTCATGGTGCTCGAGCGGGGCATCGTGGAGGGCCGGCGCACCTATGCCAACATGATCAAGTACATCAAGATGACCGCGAGCTCCAACTTCGGGAACATCTTCTCGGTGCTGGTGGCGAGCGCGTTCCTGCCGTTCCTGCCCATGGCGGCCGTGCACCTGCTGCTGCTGAACCTCATCTATGACGTGTCCTGCTCGGCCATCCCCTGGGACAACGTGGACGCCGAGTACCTGGCGCGACCCCGCGCATGGGACGTGGGGTCCATCGGCTCGTTCATGCGTTGGATCGGTCCCACGAGCTCGGTCTTCGACATCATGACATACCTGGTGCTGTTCTTCGTGGTGTGCCCGGCGGTGTGCGGCGGCTCCTGGGCGCAGGTCGCGGGTGACCCGTCCCTGAGCCTCCTCTTCGTGGGGACGTTCCAGGCGGGGTGGTTCGTCGAGAGCATGTGCACGCAGACCCTCGTGGTGCATATGATTCGCACGCCCAAGGTGCCCTTCGTGGAGAGTCGCGCCTCGGCGCCGCTCACGCTGCTGGGCCTTGTCGGCATCGTGGTGGCAACGGTCATCCCGTACACGCCGGTGGGCACATCCTTGGGATTCTGCCCGCTGCCGGCGTCCTACTACGGATGGCTCGTCCTCATCGTGTGCTGCTACATGGTGCTCGTCACGGTGGTGAAGCGTCTCTATGTGAGGCACTTCGGGGAGCTGCTGTGAGGGCGGGGGCGTAGGTCCCCGCCCCTTCGGGCAACCCTTGGCTAGTCCTTCTCGCCGAGGGACTCCAGGCCCAGGAGCGCCGCACCGATGGCCCCGCAGAGCTGCGAGTCCTCGTGCGTCGACACCTCGCTGCCCAGCACCTCGGACAGGGCTCGGACCACGCCCTCGTTGTTGGCCACGCCACCCGTCATGAGGTAGGGTGGCTCGGCCTTCACGCGCTTGGCGAGCGCCGCCGTCTTGGTGGCCACGGCGACATCGAGTCCGTGCACGATGTCAGGCACCGGGGTGTCGTCGGCCACGAGCGAGACGACCTCGCTCGTGGCGAACACGGTGCACATGTTCGAGATGCGCACCTCGTGCTTCCAGTCGAGTCCCGCCGCGCAGAACCCGTCGAGCGGCATCTCGAGGGTCGTGGCCATCATCTCGAGGAAGCGGCCGGTGCCTGCGGCGCACTTGTCGTTCATGACGAAGTTCACCACGGCGCCCGTGTCAGAGAGGTGGATGACCTTCGAGTCCTGGCCGCCGATGTCCACGATGGTCAGGGCCGAGGGGTCGAGGAAGTGGGCACCTGCGGCATGGCAGGTGATCTCGGTGATGGTGGTGTCCATGTTGGGGATGGCGTCGCGTCCGTAGCCGGTGGCCACGCTCACGGCCATGTCGCCGCGCGAGAGGTGCGCCTGCTCCAGGACGGCCGCGATGGCCTTGGAAGCCCCTGCGGTGGCCTTGGCGCCGGTGGCCACGATGACGCTTGCCACGAGCTCGGGCTCGCCGTCCTCGCCGATGTCCATGATGACGGCGTCGGTCGAGGTCGATCCTGAGTCGACGCCCAACACGTAGGTCTGGCCGTCGCCCGTGCGCTTGAGGGCTGCGCGGCCCTTGTCTGCCACGCCGTGCAGGGTCTCGTCAAAGGCGCGCAGGCGGGTGCGCAGCTGGCCAGCGCTTGCACGGGTGCCGTCGGTCTCGATCTTGAGCATCGGCGTGTGAGCCTCCTTGGCGGCCTCGAGGTACTCGAAGCCGTAGTAGTCGCAGAACTTCATGGTGTGATAGATGATGCCATCCTGGCCTGTGGCGCCTATGAGCGAGCGTCTGCCCGAGATGTCATCCATGCGCATGCAGGGGAGCTGGCCCAGGAGTACCGGGGCGTACCAGTCGAGGAAGGCGTCGAGGGGCGCCGCCTCCGGAGGGGTGGCGCCGGCGGTGGTGTCATCGGCTGCCTGCTCGTCCATGCAGTAGTCGCAGGTTCCGGTGCGCGGCGCGCGGCCCAGCTCGGGAGGGGGCGTCTCCATGAGGCGTGCGCCCGTGCAGGTGAGGTTCTCGAGCGGGAGCGACACCTGTGCGCCGCACGTGTCGAGGAGCGACGCCGAGGCATGGGCGCCCACGACGGAGATGTGCTCGTCCCGGCGGCGCGGCTTGGGCGGGAACGAGGCCACGGCTGCGCCGGCATCGAACTCGCAGCCGGTATAGGCCGCATAGGCGTCGGCCAGGCGGGCGAGCTCGTCGCGGAAGCGCCTCGCCTCGATGGGCCCACGCTTGTGGGGCAAGTCCACGAGGAAGAGGAAGTCGAGCTCGTCCGACGCCGCGAGGACGTCGTAGATGCGCCTGATGACGTCACAGCAGCTCGTGAGCACGAGGGCATGCACGTCCGGCTGCATGGCGAACGAGAGGAGCGACTTGCCGTAGCCGCAGAGGTTGGGATGGGCCAGGCGGTCTGCCTCCTCGAAGGAGGTGGCCTCATAGGCGACCGGTCGGCAGGTGGCCCCGAAGCCGGCCAGGAGCTCGGCGGGCACGTACTTGCAGGGATAGTAGACCACGCGGTCGTCGGAGGTCGTCGCAGGTGCCGTGGTCACGTCGGCCGGGATGTCCTTCTCGGTCATCGGGATGCCTCCTCGTCCTTGCGTGCGCGGAGCATCTCGAGGAAGGCCCCCATGCGCGTGGCGATCTGGCCCTCGGGGCAGTTCGAGCGGTCGCAGCCGTCGCCGTCGAGCACGAGGGTGGGGAAGCCCGCGTCCTCCAGCTCTCGGCGCATGAGCTGCGAGACGCCCAAGGTCTCCTTGCAGCCCCAATGGCAGAAGACCACGGCGCCGTCGGCCTGGGTGCGCTCGCAGAGCTCGCGCACCCGGTCGATGCGACGCTCGCCCGGGCCGTTGAACGAGTTGCGGAGCAGCCGCTCGGCCATGGCCTCGAAGGGTCGCTCGGGACCGTAGCGCCAACCGTCGAAGGAGACCTGGTTGAAGCACATGTCCGAGGCGACGATCTGTGCCACGGGTGAGTCGTCCAGCACCTTCTGGAGCGGCACCGAGAAGTACGGCGTGGAATGGGCCCAGACCAGGTTGAGACCCTCGTAGGGCTCGGCCGAGACGAGGTCCTCCTCCATCTGGTGGGCCATGCGCTCGGTCTGGGGGTGACCCAGCATGAGGTGGAGCGCCAGGGCCTCCTGCATCTCGAGGCCCATGTCGTTGTGGAGGAAGCGTCCATGGCGCAGGGGAAGCGTCCGCACCATGGCATCGAGCGTCGCCTGCGTGCGGGCCACGTACTGCGAGAGGAGCTCGCGGTCGAGCTTGCGACCAAAGCGGTCCTCGGCAAGTGCCGCCATCTCGCGGAGCTGGTCGGCCACGTAGGGGACCGACCCGTCCCCGGCCTCGAACGGCACATCGAGGTAGTAATGCTCGGTGCCGAGCGTCTTGGCGAGCCACTTGAACGTGATGTTGTTCGCGTCGCAGGCCACGGAGCAGTTCGCGATGAGCCTGGGCGCCTGGAGCACGCCGGTCTCGGCGGCCCCGATGAGGATCTTGTGGTACGAGCAGTACGTCTCGGGGACGCCGCGCTGCTCGGCCGCCTTCACGAAGCCCTGCTCGGAGCGTGCCCCGGTGAAGAAGTCCGAGATGGCCTCCGCCATGACAGGCTTGAGCCCCATGGCCATGAAGATCTCGTTGGGCAGGAAGATCGAGGTGATGACGGAGTCGTCGGCGTCCTCCAGGGCGTCGGTCACGGCCTCGATGGCGATGCGCGCGCCGATGCGACCGCTCGGGAGCTTGCAGCGCTCGGGGAGATGGCGCACCTGGAACCGCTTGAACTGGAAGGCCATGGTCAGCCAGAAGCGGGCGGTGTCAGGGTCGTCCTCGTCGATGCCGTCCATGATGGAGCCGAAGTAGTCGAGGATGCGGATGCCAGGCTTGGTGTCGTCTGCCACTATGCCTGCCCCCCGGACTGGCTGCGCCCATCGTCCACGAGCTCCTGCACGTCGAGGTCGGCCGAGGAGGCGGCGATGACGTCGCGACCGCCGAAGACGCAGGTGCCGCGGTGTTCGGGCAGCTGCGACAGCGGCCCGGCGAGCTTGCGTACGTCGTCGGCCGTGCAGTCGAGGAGCCCCTGCCTGATCTGGGAGCGCCATTGGGGTGTGCGTCCCGAGAGCCGCAGCGAGTCCTGCCTCCTGGCGAGGGCACGCGGCTTCACCGGTGCGTCGTGGCCTGCCACGGCCGAGACCACGTAGCCATCGAGCTCCGAGGTGGTGGGCTCCCAGGAGGCGAGCCATGCGGAGGCTCCCTCGAACCGTGCGATCGTGGGGTCGACGGCGGGGTCACGGTACGAGTAGAACTGCAGCTGCGAGAGGGGCGTGCACCTGAAGCCGCAGCCGTAGGCGCCGCCCAGCACACGTACCTCGTTCCAAAGGTAGTCGAACGAGAGCGCACGTCCCGCCACGAGCCAGGGGCCGCTGATCGTCTCGCCGAGGGCGCTCGCGTCCATGCCCTCGCCCACGTAGCAGACGTCGGACGGGACCACGAAGGCCTCGCTGGTGGACGTGGCAGGTGGGACCTCGAGGACGTCGAACGGATGGTGCTCGTCGTCGAGTCCGAGGTCGCCGGCGGCCTTCCAGTAGCGGGCGCGGTCCTCGGGCGTGCCGGTGAGGCTCGCCTCGGCCCCATCCGTGCAGAAGACGCGGCCGCAGATGTTGTAGCAGATCTCGGTGAGGCCCTGGAAGCGCTCGTCGAAGTTCGCGAGGAGCCGCTTGAGGAAGCGGTAGTAGTCCACGCCGCCCATCTGCTGGGCAACGCGTGCGGGCGCACTCGTGTAGGAGGCCACGCGTGAGAGGGCCGCCGTGTGCCCTGCCGAGACGAATCCCTGCTCGAGGGCGATGCGGCGCTGGGTCAGGATGGCACGGATGCGCTCCTTGTCGGAAAAGAGCGTCTTGCCCCAGACCTCTGCAGGGAGGGTCGCCAGGGCATCCACGTTCTCGGACAGCGCGCTTGCCGAGACCACGAGGCGCGGGCGGGCGACCGTGGGGTCGGCGTCGTCGCCGTACGTCTCGCAGAAGAAGTCGAGGTTGCCGAGGTCGGTCTCGACCAGGGTGTCGAGCTGCTCGGCCGTGTGGACCTTGGTGTCGAGCTGGCCCAGGAGGCTCGTGAGCACGCTCACGTAGGGCAGCTCGGCCCAGTGCAGGCACGACAGGTCGAAGTAGAGGTAGGCGTAGTCGATGTGGTGCGTGGGTATGTCGTGCGCGTGGCTCGGCACCGGGGTGCCCTGCTCAGGCGTGCAGGCAGGCTCCGGTGCGACATCGCCGATGTCAGCCACGGTGAGGCGTGGGAGGGTGGCGAGGGCCTCGGGCGAGTCGGGTGCGGACTGCTCGGCATGGAGGGCAGCCGTCTCGGCCACGCAGGCCTCGACGTCGGCATCGTCCATGGCGGCACGCGCGGAGGCCAGGCGCGTCGCCTCGGGGTTGTCCTTCTCCTTGGCGATGGGTTCGAGCTCGACCTGAGCATGGTGGTCGCTCTGGCAGACCAGTTCGGCGAGGAGGTGCTCGAACAGGCCCTTGTCCAGGCCCTCGCGCAGGTGGGCGAGGGTGTCCTCGTAGCGCAGGTAGTCGCAGGAGGCACCGTCGTCATAGAGCCAGCCGCTCAGGGCGTTCATGGCCAGCGCCACGCCGTCCGGGTAGCCATAGTCACCCTCGCGCAGGTTGAACTCGGCCTGGGCGAGGGAGGCGGCCAGGTTGTCATGGCCGAGGCCCTCCTGCGAGAGGCGCTCGCAGGTGGACTCCACCAAGGTGCGGAACTCGTCGCCCACACCCTCGTGCGCTCCCTTGAGCTCGATGAACACGAAGGGCTGGAGGCACCCGTCGCTGAGCATGCCCACCACGTCGTCGCCGAGGTGGGCGTCGAGGATGGCACGCTTCAACGGGGCCTCGTTCGAGCCGAGAAGGGCGTCGAGAAGGATGTCCGCGGCAAGCACCCGCTCGGGGTCATGGCTCGTGCCGATGACATAGGCCAGGCCCACGGCAGCGTTGTCGGGGGAGGTGGCCATCTCGACATGGCGGGTCAGCGGCGTGACGGGGTCCTGCAGCTGCAGGGGGTTGGGAGCGCCGACGTCCGTGCGCACCGCGCCGAGGAGGGCGTCGTCGACGAGGCCCAGGAAGTGGTCGACGTCAAGGTTGCCGTAGAGGGTCACGTAGGAGTTGGAGGGCTGGTAGTGGCGGGCATGCGTGTCGAGGAACTTCTCGTAGGTGAGGTCGGGAATGGTGTCGGGGTGCCCTCCCGACTCGCAGGCGTAGCAGGTGTCGGGGAAGAGGGCGCGGCTCATCTCGAGGTACATGACATCATCGGGGTCGGAGAGCGCGCCCTTCATCTCGTTCAGGACCACGCCGTTGAGCGAGAGGTCGGCGTCCTTCTCGGCAAGCTCGTAGTGCCATCCCTCCTGCTCGAAGATCCGCGGGCGGTGCGTGATGGCAGGATGGAAGACGGCGTCGAGGTAGACCTCCATGAGGTTCTCGAGGTCCTGGGCGTTGGTGGAGGCCACGGGGTACATGGTCTTGTCGGGGAAGGTGAGGGCGTTCAGGAACGTCTGCATGCTCGTCTTGAGCAGGTTGACGAACGGCTCCTTCACGGGATAGCGGTCAGACCCGCAGAGCACCGAGTGCTCGAGGATGTGGAAGACGCCGGTGTCGTCGGTGGGAGGGGTCTTGAAGGCGATGGAGAAGGCCTTGTTGGTGTCGGCGCAGGCGAGCCACAACGCGCGTGCGCCGGTGGCGACGTGGCGCAGGACGTAGGCGCTACCGTCGATCTCGGGCAGGGGGTCGGCTGACTCCACCACGAAGCCGGCATGGGTGGTGCCGGGTGCCATCGAGGGTGCGGGGGTCAGGAACGGCGTGGCAGTGCCACGCGGGGAATCTTCGGCCATGAGGTGCCTTTCGCGCGTGCCCGCAGGGCGGGCGGATGTTTGACAGGTCGATTGTACCCTCTGGGAGAGGGGACGCTTGCAGCGACGGCCCGGCTCGTGGGGGCTACACTGTTCCGCGGCATCCATCCGGCGGGGTAGGGGAGCACACGTGGGCATCGAAGACATCGACATCCGCATGGCGACCATCGAGGACGCGCCTGCCCTCCTGGCCATCTATGCCCCCTATGTGACCGAGACCGCCATCAGCTTCGAGTGTCAGGTCCCGAGCGTGGACGAGTTCACCTCGCGCATGGAGGCGACCTTCGCGCGCTATCCCTACCTGGTCGCCGAGCTGAGCTCTACGGGCAGACCCGTGGGCTATGCCTACACGAGCGCCTTCGTGGGCCGTGCCGCCTACGACTGGTCGGCCGAGACGTCCATCTACGTTGATCGCAGGACCCGCCACCACGGTGTGGGCGGGGCGCTCTACCAGGTCCTCGAGGCGGCATCGCGGGCGCAGGGAATCTTGAACCTCAACGCCTGCATCGGCTATCCGGCCGAGGCGGGCGACGGGCACCTGACCACCAACAGCGTCGACTTCCACGCGCACCTGGGATATTCGATGGTCGGCCGCTTCCACGCGAGCGGCTACAAGTTCGGCACCTGGTATGACATGGTCTGGATGGAGAAGATGCTTGGGCCCCACCCGTCGGAGCCCACACCCTTCGTGCCCTTTCCCTGTCTCCCGGCATCCGCACGGGCTACACTTGCCCTATGACCCAGAAGGGCCATGGCTTACCATCGGACGCTAGGAAGCGCATGTCACAGAGCCAGTCCATGTCACCCGCCTCCGAGCAATCCGCGACGGCTCCCACGGCACGGCCCGACGCAGACGTACCCTCGTCCCGTCGTCATGCCCTGGCCATGGGGATCGTCTGCACGCTTGCCGGCGGTGCCTGCTGGGGCTTCTCGGGTACCTGTGCCAAGTTCCTCATGGAGACCTACGCGGTGGACCCCATCTGGCTCATCGTGGTCCGTGAGCTGGGGAGCTGTCCGCTCTTCCTCATTGCTGCCTGGTTCACCAACCGTGCGGGGCTGCTGGCCGTCCCGCGGAGCCGCCAGGCCGTGCTCGAGGTCGTGAAGATAGCGCTCTTCGTGGTCCTGCTCTCGCAGGCGGGCTACATCATGACCATCGCCTGGACCAACTCGGCCACGGCCACCGTGCTCCAGAGCCTGAACCTGCTGCTGGTGCTCGCCTATGTGTGCGTGCGCGAGCGCCGCCGGCCTCGCCGTCGCGAGGTCGTGGGGATGCTCCTCGCCCTCGTGGGGACCTTCCTCATCGCCACCGGAGGCAACCCCAGCCAGCTTCAGATCGCCCCACAGGGCCTGGCCTGGGCTGCGGTCATGATCGTGGCGGCAGCGCTCCTGGCCATCCTTCCGGTCCGTGCCTTGGCCAAGTGGGGGAGCTTCGTGGTGAACGGCTATGCCATGCTCATCTCGGGACTGATCCTGCTCGTGGTCACGAGGCCCTGGGAGATGATGCCTGCCCTCGATGCCGCCGGGTGGGGTTGGGTCGCCGCCATCGTGGTGGTGGGGACGTTCGGGGCCTATGCCCTGTTCCTCCAAGGCGTCAAGATGGTCGGCTCGCTCAAGGCCAACCTGCTCGGGACCATGGAGCCGGTCACGGCCACGGTCCTCTCGATCCTCTGGATGGGCACGGCCTTCTCGCCGGCCGACCTCGTGGGCTTCGTGCTCGTCATCGCGATGGTGTTCCTCACGGTGTGAGGTGCCGGCCCGCTCGCCATGTGGGCGTCGGGGGATTTCGTCCGTCTCCTCATAAGATGACATCCCGTCGCCCAGGGGTGGAGGCGGCGGGATGTCGGGGGAGGAGGACCTTCTTGCAGGGGCCCCGCGCTCCCAGCACGGGTTCGGCTGGGGCGCGGGCCCGGCTTGTCACTTCACGACGAGGATGTCACATGTGCAGTTGCGTAGCAGGTAGGTGGATATCGAGCCGAGAAGTGCGTACTTGATCGAGCTGAGGCCACGGGCACCGCAGATCACGAGGTCTGGCTTGACGACGTCGAGCATCTCTTCCTTCAAGGTCTCGCGGATGCGACCCGTGCGCACCTGCACCTCGACCTTCTTGATCTGGGACTCGGACTCGGCCTTCTTGACCTCGTCCGCGATGGACTCGCGGAACGCCTTCTCGAGCCCAGGGATGAGGTCGACGGGATAGGTGCCAGCCGTCTCGAGCGCCGTGGAGTCGATGACATGGCCGATGGTGAGCTCGGCGTTGTTGTTCGCTGCCACGATGATGGCGCGGTCGAGCACCTTGTCCTGCTCCTCGGTGCCGTCCAACGAGACGAAGATCTTGTCATAGCCAAGGTCCTGATAGGTCTGCATCGTAACCTCCTCGTGCTCGTTCGGTCCCTCGTTGTTTTTTGTGTACCCAGCACGCGTCGTCTATTCATGGGGGACGCGTGGAGAAGTGCGTGAGCGGCGCACATGGGGGCCGTGGACGGCAGGTCCGCTGGCATTCGTGACCCGCATGCTCGGCCATGGGGCACCGGAGGGTCGCGTGTCGAACGGTTCTGTAAGCTTTGGGACCGAGGGCTGCGGCGGCCCGTCGCTTGGTGCATCATGTCTTCCGTACCTGCTACGACGGATTTGGAGACACTCTTGGATCTTCTCGAACTGGCTAAGGCCGCCCTCTATGGGCTCGTGGAGGGCATCACCGAATGGCTGCCCATCTCGTCGACCGGCCATATGCTGCTGCTGAACGAGGTCCTGCCCATGGCCGTCTCGGCGGACTTCTGGGACATGTTCCTGGTCGTCATCCAGCTGGGAGCCATACTGGCCGTCTTCGTGCTCTTCTTCCACGAGCTCAATCCCTTCTCGGGCAAGAAGTCACCAGACGAGCGGCATGACACCTGGGGCCTCTGGGCCAAGATCATCGTGGCCTGTCTTCCCGCCGTCATCGTGGGAATCCCGCTTGACGACTGGATGAGCGAGCACCTCGAGACCCCCTACGTGATCGCGGCGGCGCTCATCGTCTACGGCGTCATCTTCATCGTCATCGAGACGGTGCGTGAGCATAAGGCCGAACGTCTGGCGGCCTCTGGTGCCATGGCCCCTTCGGGTGGTGCGCACTTCTCCCAGCCTGACACCTCCACCATGAGCGCGACCCAGCTTGCCGATATGGACGCGCCCATCCAGGAGGTCGCAGACATCGACATGAAGCACGCGCTGGGCATCGGCTGCTTCCAGGTGCTCTCGCTCGTGCCAGGCACGTCCCGCTCGGGGTCGACCATCATCGGCGGCCTGCTCCTGGGCTGCTCGCGCTCGGCCGTGGCCGAGTTCACCTTCTACCTCGCCATCCCCGTGATGGTGGGGGCGAGCGGGCTCAAGCTCGTGAAGTACTTCCTCAAGGGCAACACCTTCACCAGCATGGAGGCAGCCATCCTCGTGGTGGGCTGCGTCGTGGCCTTCCTCGTGTCGATGGCCGCCATCCGCTTCCTCATGGGCTTCGTCAAGAAGCACGACTTCAAGCCCTTCGGCTGGTATCGCATCGTGCTGGGCGTGGCCGTGATCGCCTACTTCATGCTGCTGGGGTAGTGTCCGGATCGCTCGGCTGCCATGCTCGCTACGCTCGGCTCGCGACGTCCGCGGCCTCTGGGTTCACGGCGTTGGTGGGCAGGCGCCCCTCCACGAGCAGCTCGACCACGGCCGCGAGCGCCATCTGGCGCAGGGCGTCCGCTGCCTCGACCGAGTCGTAGGCCGAGTGCGGCGTCACGAGGCAGCGCGGATGGTCGATGAGCCGCGGGTTGCGGTCATGGCCCTCGTGCGCGAGGGTGTCGAGGCCAGCTGCCCTGATCGTGCCGGCGTCGAGCGCGTCTGCCAGGGCGTCCTCGTCCATGCACTCGCCACGGGCGGTGTTGACGAGGAACGCATCCGGTCCCATGAGCGCGAGCTCGTGTGCCCCGATGAGGCCCTCGGTGTCGGGTACGAGCGGGCAGTGGAGGCTCACGACGTCTGATGCCGTGCAGAGCTCGTCTATGGTGTCGACCTTCTCGGCGCCAGCCTCTGTGACCTCGGCTGCCGTCTTGGTGGGGGCCCAGACGAGCACACGCATCCCGAGGGCTCGTGCCATGGGCACCACGGCTCGGGCGATATGACCCAGGAACACCAGACCCAACGTCTGGCCCGAGAGCCTGTGTACGGGATAGCCCGCCTTGGGGTCCCATGAGCCGGCGCGCACGCCCTCGTTGGCGAAGCTCACCTTGTGCTCGAGGTCGAGCATGAGGGCGATCGCATGGGTCGCCACGTCCTCGGCGCAGTATCCGGGGCAGTTCGAGACGAGGATGCCGGCCTGCGTGAGACGGTCCACGTCCATGTGGTTGAGCCCTATGGACATGCTGGCGACGAGCCGTATGCCCGCGGCGACGCAGTCGTCCACCCCCTTGCCGCGCACGGGGCAGAACTCTCCCACGATGGCCTCGCAGCCTGCGAGGTCCTCGCTCGAGGGGGCCACGAACGGCGTGTGGGTCACCTCCCTGAGCTCGATGGCATCAGAGGCACCCAGTGCATCGAGGATCTCGCGACCTCGTGGTGCGTCGTGGGTGAGCGTGTACCAGAGCACCACATGGTGCGTGTCGTCTCGTCTCATGTCGTCTCCCATCGCCTCGTGAGCGATTCCGCTGGTGGGGTATATTCTGCCAGACACCATCCATCAACCCAGAGGGTAGAGCAATGGCAGACAAAGACGTTCCAGGGACCGACGACACAGCAGGGGACATCGACGACCGGCTCGAGGACATCGAGCATCAGATAGACGACGTGCAGGGTGCCGAGCTCGACGAGGAGGTCGCCGAGCAGATCGACGAGGGCTTGGGCCGGGAGCCCAAGGCAGAGCCTTCGGATGCCCGGGGGACCGAGGCCGCTGGCTCCCCCGATGCGTCCACGCCTCCCGATGACATGCCTGCCTCCCGTATCCCGCCGCTCCCCAGGTTCGCGGACACCGAGGGCGCCAGCTGGGAGCAGCCCACCTGGAAGCACATCGCGAACCTCGCGTGCTTCGTGGTGGCGATGCTGCTCATCGCCGTGGTCGCCGGCGTCTTCGGGAGTCCCGTCGCTGGTGTCATCATCGCCATCGTGTCCATCGCCATCGTGGTCGCGATGTACGTCCAGTCGCGCACGTTCGTGGCCAAGGCGCTCGCGCCACATCGCGACCCCATCCTCACGCCTTCCGAGCAGAAGGCGCTCGACGGGGACGACCCCGCGGCCGCGCTCGAGGCGAGGAAGGTCCTGCGACTCGGTCGCCTGGTCATGGGAGGCACCGGGAGCCCCATGTCGGGCTTCTCGGGAGCCCTCGACCCCGACGAGGCCAAGGTCATCGAGGACAACCAGAGCAGGGAGGCCGATGCCAGCTGGGAGTGGGTGTGTGACCTGCCCGAGCCCGAGGAGGTCTCGACCACCTCGGATGACGGCTGCAGGCTCGTGGGGCACGTGATGGCCGTGAACCCGGACTCCAGGCGTTGGGTCCTCATCGCACATGGCTACAACGGCGTCTGGAACGAGGGCATGCTCTATGCCCGGCACTATGCCGAGCATGGCTTCAACCTCCTCTTCGTCGAGATGCGCGCCCATGGCAAGAGCGAGGGCGAGCTCATCGGCATGGGCTTGCCCGACCGTCGTGACCTCGTGGCTTGGGCCCAGTGGCTCGTGGCCCAGGAGGGCGACGACGTTCAGGTCGTCTTCCATGGCCACTCCATGGGCGGGGCCTCGGTCTGCCTGGCCAACGGCGAGCAGGACCTGCCCTCCCAGGTCAAGGCCGTCGTCTCTGACTGCGGGTACTCGGACCTCTGGAACGTGCTCATAGGCATCATGGCCCCCGCCACGCGGGTGCCGATCCATCCCCTGGTGGACCTCATGCGGGTCGCCCTCCGCTCGCTGCCGGGCGGATACGACATCGCCGACGTGTCACCCGAGCGCGCCTTGGCCCAGGCCAAGGCCCCGACCCTCATCATCCATGGCGATTGTGACACCTTCGTGCCACCCTACATGGCCAAGCGTCTCGGTGATGCCTGCGGGGGAGCCGCCGCCGGTGCGGGCCATGAGGTCCTCATGGTGCGTCATGCCGGCCACTGCCAGTCGTCGTTCGCCGACCCTCAGACGTACTTCTCGCATATCTTCTTCTTCCTGGACCGCTACCTGTAGGACTGGGAAGACAGATGTCATCGTGTGTGGGCGGGCCTCCTTCCAGGGGGCCCGCCTCTTTTTTCGTCGTGACGGTAGTTGCGGTCCTGCCTGGCTGGTTATCCGGTTTACATACCAGTCATGTTGTCATCAAGACCGTTCGCCGACGCTTCTGGGCGATTTTGGGCGTTTGACCCATCCGAAGATAGTTTTGGACAATAATCATTCCGCAACGAAACAGTTGCGATTGCAACTATCCATGGCGCGACGGGATGGTCGTGTCGCCCACGGACGGATGTGCCCGCATCCAGACGAGAGGAACAGACATGAGGTATCTGCTCATGGTCAGCCATGGCACGCTCGCTCCCGGACTCCACAGCGTTCTCAAGATGCTCTCGGGCTCCTGTGACGGCGTACTGAGCTGCAGCATGGAGGACGGCATGGGCGCGGATGACTTCGTCTGCCGCCTGGAAGGGACCATCGCCCCCATCACGTCCGCCGACGAGGTGCTCGTGCTCGGGGACATCATCGGTGGGTCCCCCCTCACCAACACGCTCGACACCCTTGCGCGCCATGGGCTTCTCGCAAAGGCGGTCGCCTTCGGCGGCATGAACCTCCCCATGGCGCTCACCGCGCTGATGGGACTGCAGACAGGCCGAACTCGACGCCCTGCGGGCGGAGATGCTCTCGGAGGGCCGGGATGCCATCCGGGAGGTCGACCTCGCCGCCACCGAGGACGACGAGGATGACGAGGACGACATCTGACCTCGTCCCGTTCCGCATGGAGGCCCTCCCACCAACCGAGCATTGGAGAAGCACATGATCTCGTTCATCCGTATCGACGACCGCATGATCCATGGACAGACCTGCACCCGCTGGGCGCTCGAGTATCCCTGCGACGGCCTCATCGCCGTCAACGACGCCGCGGCGACCAACCCCGTGCTCAAGGCGGCCTACAAGAACGCCTCCGAGAAGAAGACCTTCGTCTGGACGATGGAGCACTTCGACGAGGTCAAGGACAAGGTCCTCTCCAGCAAGGACCGCTACTTCCTCATCACCAAGAACCCCCTCGACATGAGGAGGATCCTCGTGGACATGGGCTTCGAGCCTGGCATCGACCGGGTGATCGTGGGTCCCTGCAACGACCGGCCCAACACGGTCAAGCTCGGCAACAACCAGTCCATCACCCAAGAGGAGGCCCAGGCCTTCGAGGACATCACCAACGCCGGCTACACCGTCGAGTTCGCCCTCCTCAAGGAGAAGTCCATCGGCGAGTGGCCCAAGTTCCGCGCTCAGTTCGGCTTCTAGCCTCCCCATCAGGTTCCTCGTCGGACCCGATCACAAGGATTCTCATGCATGACCTGGGAGCGCGCGCCCGGGCCTTGGGAGGGTCTGCGTCGAGGGAGTCCGACTCGCGTTCTGGACAGTAGGAAGCACACCTCAGGAAGGGTGGTACTACATGGCAGTCAATGCGTTCCAAGCGGCCTTGTTCGGGCTGTTCGCATGCCTGGCCTCGATGCCTGGCATGGGCGGCACGACCATCGGCAACTACACGCTAGGCAGGCCCCTCGTCGCAGGCCTCGTCGTGGGCCTCATCATGGGTGACGTCAGGAGCGGCATCATCGTGGGTGCCGCGATCCAGGTCATCTACATCGCGTTGGTGACGCCAGGCGGCACCGTCTCGGCCGACGTCCGTGCCATCAGCTACATCGGCATCCCCCTGGCCATCCTCGCCATCAGGGCGAACGGGCTCGACCCTGCGTCGACCGAGGCGCAGAGCATGGCCGCATCGCTCGGTGCTGCCGTCGGCACGCTCGGCACGGTCCTCTTCTATGGCACCGCGACCATCAACCTGATCTGGCAGGGCATCGGCTGGAAGACCCTCGAGAAGGGCAAGCTCAGCAAGCTCTACGTCGTCGACATGGTCCTCCCCTGGATCGGCCACTTCGTGTGCTCGTTCCTCCCGACCTTCATCATCACGATGGCCGGTGCCGGAATGGTCGACCTCATGAAGGCCTATCTCCCCATGGACGGCTTGGCCATGAAGACCCTCTTCACGGTAGGCTCGCTCCTTCCCACGGTCGGTATCGCCATCCTGCTCAAGCAGGTCGTCAACAAGCCCACAGACTTCCTCACGTTCTTCTTCGGCTTCATCCTCTCGGCAGTCATGGGCTGCAACCTGATCGCCGCGGCCCTCATCGGCTGCTTCTTCGCGGTCATCAACTACAAGATCGAGTCCGTCAGGATCGATGCCGCCTCGAGGCCGGCCCTCGAATCGGCTGGGTCATCGGATGACGAGGAGGAGGACATCTAATGGCTAAGACCACGCAAACGACGGCTCCCAGCGAGGGCGGCAGGAAGCTCTCGGAGAAGACCCTCAAGAAGTCGTTCTGGATCTGGTTCTATGGCAACCTCACCTGCTTCTCGCAGGAGCACATGCAGACCTTCGGCTACCTGTGCGCCATGCTGCCGATCGTCCAGGAGCTCTATGACACCGAGGACGAGCAGCGCGAGGCGCTCACGACCTACAGCGCGTTCTTCAACACCGAGCCGCAGATCGGCAGCATGGTGGTAGGCATCACCGCAGGCCTCGAGGAGGCTCGCGCCAATGGCGAGCCCGTCGACGACGAGACCATCAACGGCATCCGTGCCGGTCTCATGGGGCCGCTCGCAGGCCTCGGCGACTCGCTCATCGTGGGCACGCTCATCCCGATCCTGTTGGGTATCGCCCTCGGCCTCTCGACCGACGGAAGCCCCCTTGGCGCCATCTTCTACATCGTGGTGTGGAACGCGCTCATGATCTTCGGGATGCGCTTCGCCTACAACCAAGGCTACTCGTTGGGCGGCAAGGCCGTCGAGGCACTCGTCGGCCCCAAGGCCACGGCGCTTCGCGACTCCATCGTCATGGTGGGGACCATGGTCATCGGTGCGGTCGCGGCCACATGGGTGAGCATCACCACCTCGTTCGAGATCCCTGGGGTGCTGGTGCTGCAGGACACCTTCGACAACATCTTCCCCAAGCTGCTGCCGCTCCTGTTCACCCTGCTCTGCTGGTGGCTCATGTCCAAGAAGAAGATCCAGCCCACGGTCGTCATGCTGATCCTCGTGGTCATCGCCTTCGTCGGCGTCCTCGTCGGCTTCTTCAACCCCGGACTGTCCTACTAGCCCCCTCGACCCCTTCGTGCATGGGAGGAAACCATGGCCATCGATACGAGCGCCTGGCAGCGTGACGACCTTCTCCGGGAGGCCAGGCTCCAGACTGACGCGATCCAACGGTTGGACGTATGGCTCCGCGTCGGCTACTCGCTCCTGGCGGTCGGGTTCCTCCTCGGGTACTGGGGGTTCTACGGTGCCGGCGGCACGGGGTTCGGGGTTGCCGGGATCGTGATGCTCGTCGTCGGCCTCGTGATCGCCGTCCCGCTCAAGCTGGGGACGACGCGCGCCAAGGCGAACGTCGAGCACATCATGTCTGCTGCCGGGGTCGATATCTCTTCTCGGAAGGAGAGGGACGTGCCGCCCGGCTCGTCGGGAGGCACGTCCGGAAGGGCCGAACACCCAGAGACCTCGCGGTAGCGACAGGGGACCTTCGGGTCCCCTGTCTCATGCTGTGGGGCCAAGGGCGTATCGATGGGAAGGGAGTGCCAGCCATGGTCCCCAGGATCGTGTTCACGGATGTCGATGGCACGCTGCTCGATCGCAATCATCATGTCCGTCCCAGGACGGCAGAGGTCACGAGGGAACTTGCGCGGCGCGGCATCCCGTTCGTGCTCGTGAGCGCCCGCATGCCCGAGGCGCTCCATCCGGTCCAGGATGACCTCGGCATCTCGGGCCCGCTCGTGTGCTACGGCGGCGCCTATGTGCTTGACGAGGATGGTGGCGAGCTCCTGAGCCGCACGATCGGGCTCGCGCGTGCCGGCGAGGTCGGGCGGATGGTCGCCAGCGAGCTGCCCGACGTCTGCTGCAGCGCATATGGCTTCCACGTCTGGGCCTGCAGCGACCGGAGCGATCCCCGGATAGCCCATGAGGAGCAGGTCGTGCACACGACAGCCGTGGCTGCCACCCTCGAGGCGGCCTTCGACGAGAGGGGCGTGCACAAGTTCCTGCTCATGGGCCGGCCCGACCAGGTCCTCGCGGCAGAGCGCCTGCTCGGGGCGGCGTGCCCCGACCTCACGGTCGTCCGCTCCAGCGATACGCTCTGCGAGGTCATGTCGGGCGGCGTGAGCAAGGCCGAGGGCATCAGGCGGGTCTGCAGGCGGTACGGCATCGCCCTGGAAGATGCCGTGGCATTCGGTGACGGCTGCAACGACGTCGGGATGCTCGCTGCCGTGCCTCAGAGCTACGCCATGGCGAACGGCGCCCCCGAGGCGCGCGCGGCGGCGGCCCATGTCACCGAGCTCGACAACGACCACGATGGTCTGGCGACGCAGCTCTCCGTTCTTCTCGAGGGTCCGAGAAAGAGGCGCGGGTTATGAGGGATGCTGGGTAGAAGTGAGGGGGACTGGTCGGTTGGCCTGGTAAGATGTATGCCTGTGCCGTCAAGGGTGGAAGGGACTTCGGGACGTCGTGGCAGAGCGAGAGACAGACAAGATGGACTACGAGGACGCGGCGAAGAAGCTCATCGTCTATTCGCGCGGCGTCGCAAAGGGATTCCTCAGCACGGCCGTGGGACTCTCGGCCGGCGAGGCTCCCATCCTCGAGTACCTGTCGCGTGACGATCAGGGGCAGAACCCCTCCGAGCTCGCTGAGCGTCTTGGTTACACGCGCCCGCGGACGACGCGCATCCTCGACTCGTTGGAGTCGAAGGGCTACGTCGAGCGCACGCAGGACGTGCATGACCGGAGACGCGTCATCGTGCGTGCCACGCCGGCGGGTCGCGCGCATGCCAGCTCCGAGGAGTCCGAGGGCGTGAACAGCCTGGCGGGAGCGCTCAGCTCCATGGGCGAGCATGATGCGAAGCAGCTGCTCAAGGCGCTTGAGCAGGCCTACAGCCTTACCTATGACCGTGACGACATCCTCGGTGACACCAAGGGCGACTGACGGGCCCGTGGGTGCTGCGCGCTTTTCCTGGCGAGGGCACGTTTGTGTCAGCTCCAGCGGGTAGACTGTTCAGGCATGGCGAGAGGAACCATCACCCCTCGCACCAACGTCTATCCCAGGAGTCATTGCATGTCCCTCGAGCAACCTGCCTCACTCTTCGATACCGTGCCCCCTGCGCCGGCACCACGTCCCTCCGACATCTTCGCGCCGGCAGCTGCCACCATCGACCTCTCGGGGCTCAACCCTGCCCAACGCACCGCCGCGGAGTGCACGCAGGGTCCGCTGCTGGTGCTTGCCGGGGCCGGTTCCGGCAAGACCCGCGTGCTCACCTATCGCATCGCGCACATGGTGTCCGACGAGGGCGTCGCCCCCTGGCAGGTGCTCGCCATCACGTTCACCAACAAGGCGGCGGCAGAGATGCGCGAGCGGCTCGGCCGGCTCCTCCCCGGTGGCATGCGAGGCATGTGGGTGTGCACCTTCCATGCCATGTGCGTGCGGATCCTACGCGAGGACGCCGAGCTCCTGGGCTACCGTCCCAACTTCTCGATCTACGACGACGACGACTCGCGTCGCCTGGTCCGTCGCATCATGGCCGACCGCGACATCGACCAGAAGCACTTCCCGATCAACATGATCAGGTCGAAGATCAGCTCGGCCAAGAACGCCATGGTGGGGCCCGACGAGTTCTCTGACCTTGCGTCCGACCCGTCCGAGGAGAAGGCCGCCCTCGTCTACCACGACCTCCAGTCGAGGCTCATGAGGGCCAACGCCATGGACTTCGACGACCTCCTCGTCCGCGCGTATGACCTGCTCTCCACCCAGCCCGAGGTGCTCGCCCGCTACCAGGAGCGCTTCCGCCAGATCAGCGTGGACGAGTACCAGGACACCAACCACGTCCAGTACGAGATCACCAACCTGCTGGCTGCGGCGCACAAGAACCTCATGGTCGTGGGCGACGACGACCAGTCCATCTACTCGTGGCGTGGCGCCGACATCCAGAACATCCTCGACTTCGAGAAGGACTACCCGGACGCCACCGTGGTCAAGCTCGAGGAGAACTACCGTTCCACGGGCCACATCCTCTCGGCTGCCAACGCCGTGGTGTGCCACAACTCCCGTCGGACCGACAAGCACCTCTTCACCTCGGCGGGCGAGGGCGAGCCGGTCCGTGCCTACCAGGCCTCCGACGAGCGCGACGAGGGACGTTGGATCGCCGGCGAGATGGACAAGCTCCACGCGGCGGGCACCAGCTACGACGAGATGGCCGTGTTCTATCGCACCAACGCGCAGTCGCGCGTGCTCGAGGACATGTTCCTCCGTGCCGGCGTGCCCTACAAGATCGTCGGCGGCACGCGCTTCTTCGACCGTGCCGAGGTCCGTGACGTCATGGCCTACCTCAAGCTCGTCGTGAACCCGGCCGACGACGTCTCGGCCCAGCGCGTCATCAACACGCCGCGCCGTGGCATCGGCTCAACCTCGGTGGACGCGATCTCGCGCTACGCCGCGTCACATGGCCTCTCGTTCTTCGATGCCTGCCAGGCATGCGTGGCCGAGCCTGACGTGGTCGGGCCACGTGCCCGCAAGGCGCTCGGTGGCTTCACGAGCACCATCGCGGCCTGCCGTCACTTCGACGGCGAGCTCCCCAAGGTCGTCGAGGCCATCGTGGACCGCTCGGGGCTCATCACGGCGCTCCAGGCCGAGTCGACGCCGGAGTCGGAGGGCCGCGTCGAGAACATCCGCGAGTTCCTGGGCGTGGCGTCCGAGTTCGACGAGAGCCACGAGGACGTCGAGGCGGCACTCGAGACCATGGCCGAGCTGCGTGCGGCAGGTGCCGCGAGCGCACAGACGCAGGTCCCCGCCCCTGACGTGCCGGGGCCGGCTGCGGCCGCACCCCAGCCGGCTGCCGCCCAGAAGCTCCCCGCCTTCATGGAATGGCTCGCCCTCCGGAGCGACCTCGACTCCCTCGACGGCTCCGCGAGCGCCGTCACCATGATGACGATCCACTCGGCCAAGGGCCTCGAGTTCCCCGTGGTCTTCGTCGCCGGCATGGAGGAGGGCCTCTTCCCCCACATGGGGATGGACACCGACCCCTCCAGGCTCGAGGAGGAGCGCAGGCTCGCCTACGTGGCCATCACGCGCGCCGAGCGCCGGCTCTACCTCACCTATGCCTCGACGCGACGGGTCTTCGGCACCACCCAGGCCTATCCACGGAGCCGCTTCGTGGAAGAGATCCCCGCCTCCGACCTCGAGGTCGTGGGCGTGGGGTCCGCAGGTTTCTCGGGTACGGGTTGGGAGAAGCGCGGGGACCGCCACGGCACCTTCGGAAGCGGCACGGCGAGCATGTACTCGGGCCACGTCTTCGGGGCGCAGACCCGCTCCACCGGGGGCAGCCCGGCACGCCAGCCGGGCATCAAGCGCGATGCCGCCAAGGCGGCCGAGGAGTTCGTCCCGGGTGACAAGGTCTCGCACAAGACCTTCGGCCCCGGTACGGTCATCTCGGTCGACAAGGACACCATCGAGGTCAAGTTCCCCCGTACCGGCAAGACCAAGAAGCTCATGAAGGGGTTCGCCCCCATCGTCAAGATCGCAGGCTAGGAAGGAGGCCCTGATGTCCGATCAGACCGTGCAGGTGCTAGGCATCGGCCTCGAGAAGCTCATCTATCTCGCCGTCATCGTCATCATCGCCCTCGTGGTGCAGCACATCGTGGTGCGCATCGCCCGCAGGGCCCTCGACGCCTCGAGGATTCCCTCGGCCTCGATCTTCATCAATCTGCTGCGGGCCCTCATCTGGGTCGTCGCCCTCCTGAGCGTGCTCCAGCCGGTCTTCGGCGTGGAACCCACGGGGTTCGTGGCGGCCCTGGGCGTGACCTCCGTCGTCATCTCGTTCGGCCTGCAGGACACGGTCTCCAACGTGGTGGGCGGTCTTGGCCTCATGGGAGGCAAGGTCATCCAGCCGGGAGACCATGTGAGGATCGGTGACGTCTCGGGCGTGGTGACTGACATCACCTGGCGCCAGACCTGCGTCCGTGACCGTCTGGGCAACGTGGACGTCATCCCCAACTCGCAGCTCAACAAGACGTCCTTGGTCCGTCTGTCACCCATGCAGGCCTGCGAGTGCCACATGCCGATCCTCGTGACGCCGACGGCAGACCTCGTCGAGGTCACGGCTGATGTCGAGAGGACCCTGCCCGAGGCCCTGGGCAAGAGCTACCTGTCAGAGTTCGGCTGCCAGGTGCGCTTCATCGAGTCGGGCCCGTACGGCATCCAGGCTGACGTCCTCGTGCACGTGAGCGATGACATGTCCTTCTCGAAGGCAAAGGACGCCTGCATGCGGGCGCTGTCCGGTCGCGACTGGCTCGAGTACGCCGAGCCGTAGGCCCCTGTCCCCAAGCCGCCCCGCGAATGGTGGCCTTCGCGTACGTACGTGGTCATGCGCATGAGCTCTGGGGGAGTTCCGCAATGCTCGGCGTCCTTTGCCGAGCGGGATGAGGACTGCCCGAGCACATGAGGGACCTGCGCACCATCGCCCTGGTGCACATGAGGGACCTGCGCCCTAGATCGATTCCATCTCCGAGAGGGTGTTGTAGTACCAGGCCTGCCAGTTGGGCGGGCAGTACTTCTGGGCGGCGCTCGGGGTGATCGTGTAGCCATATCCGGCGGCCAGGCCTGACACGTGGGCACGAATCGCATCGTCCCAGGTGCCCCAGCTCGAGTTGCCCCAGCCCCAGGCGTTGTGCGACTTGAAGCAGTAGAGGCCCTTCGAGCTCTCGGTGTTCGAGATCGCGGGACTCCAACGTGGGTCGACGCCGTAGTCCCAGGCGGCCTCGGCAAAGGTGCCGCCATGGCCTGCCATGGGAGACCCTGCCAGGTAGTTGTTGATGCGTCCGGTCCACTCGGACACGAAGGATGCCTTGTCGGATCCCATGTCGACCGTGCTCGCCGAGGACGAGTCGGTGCCGTTCGTGCTGGTGGTGAGCGTGGTGCCGCTCCCGTCCGCGGTCGTGGCCGACGCCTGCGCCGCGGCCTGGGCGGCAGCCTGTGCCGCGGCGGCCTCTGCGGCGGCCTTCTCCTCGGCCTTGCGCTGGGCCTCCTCGCGCGCCGACCGTGCGTCCTGGAGCGCCTGCTGTGCCGTCGCCGCCTCGGAGTCTGCCTCGGCCTTCGCGGTGTCGAGCTCAGTCTGGGCGGTGTTGAGCTCGGTCTCCATGTCGTTCAGGGTCTCGAGCTCGTTGAGGTTGCGGGTCTGGATGACGTCAAGGTACTGCACTGTGGTGAGGAGGTCGTTGAAGTCCTCCGCGTTGAGGAGCATGTCCACGAGGCCGGTGCCCTGCTGCTGGTACTTGTAGAGCATGCGGATGGCACTGGAGGCCTTCTCACGCTGGGCTGGGAGCTTGGCCTCGACCTCGTCGATCCTCGCCTGGTTCTCGTCGGCCTTCTGCTGGGCCTCCTGCTGCTTGGATGCGGCCGTCTCGTAGGCGGTGTTAGTGTCCTCCACGCGCTGCTGGAGCTCCTCGAGGGAGGGGTCTGCCGCCGTCTGGTCCTCGTCGGCCAAGGCGCGCATGGGGAGTGCGAACGTACCGCAGACGATGGCAAGCAGGAGGGCGACGGCGGGGCGTGTCCAAGGCATGCTCGCATTGTGGGAGGGCGACATGGTGCTCCTCATCTGGGGCGTGCGTTCATGCCGTTCCGGCCGACGTCCGACCAGAGCGACAGGCTCCATCGGTGGTTGCATACCATATGAGTCTAGCTTTCAGGCTAGTCACAGGCCAAGGGTCGGTCCCATCACCGCAAAACCTGCAGAGGACCTCATGGGGGAGCGCCGTCCGGAGTTCCGAGCCGGCTAGTCGCGTGCGGGCTGTACGCCCATCCCCACGACGCGGGGGCCGGTGTGGACCATGAGGGCAGGCGAGAAGCTCGACCTGATGATGCGGGTCATGTTGGGGATGCGCTCCTTTGCCTTGGCCTCGAGCAGGTCGAAGTCGTCCTCTGCCTCGCTGCAGCAGATGGCGATGACCGTCTTGGGGAACTTGGCGGCACAGCCGGCGATGAGGCCGACCATGGAGTCCATGGCCTTCTCCCAGCCGCGGGCCTTCTTGCAGGGGACGTAGCGCCCCTCGGGGTTGCAGGTGATGATCGGCTTGATGTTCAGGACCGAGCCCATACGGTAGGTCGGCTCAGAGATGCGGCCGCCCTTGCGGAGGTGCTCGAGCTCGCGGCAGCAGAAGAAGACATCGGTCTGCTCGGCGAGAGGAACGAGCCTGCCCTCGAGCTCCTCGAAGGGAATGCCCTCCTCGACCATCTCGGTCGCAGCCATGACGACCATGCCGGCCGCCACGCCGATGCTCTTGGAGTCGATGATGAGCACGGGGAAGTCCTCGAGCTGGCTCGCGACCAGGTGGACCGTCTGGTTGGTGGCCGAGAGGCCCGAGCTCAGCGAGACGAAGACGGCACGCTCGTAGCCGGCGGAACGGGCGTCCTCGAAGCAGGTGCGAATCTCCTCGGGGGTCGGAAGGCTCGTCGTGGGCGTCTCCTGCGCGAAGCGCCTGACGACCTCCGCAGACGTGATGTCGACGCCGGCGCGGTAGGAGCCGTCCGTGTAGTTGATGGTGAGGGGGACCACGCGCACGTCATGCTCGGCGCAGAACTCGGCAGGGGTGTCCGTGCCCGAATCCGTAACGATCGCGATGTGCTGGTCGTTCATGTGTGGCTCCTCGAGTTGGCAATCATGGGGGATGGTCTGATACGTGCAGACATACACTAGCGCAAACCATAGCACGCGCGATGTGGGCCGCGCCCCAGATTCGCCTGTCATGGCCCGGATGTGTGCACGCGTCTGTGTGGAGCGGATGCTACCGGGCCCGGACGGCACCGTGCGATCGGAAGGGCAAGGTACAATTCAGCCTGTTGTACGTCTACAAGCTCACTCTGCCGCGACCGGTCCGGTGCCCTGGGACCGACGCGGCGGGAAGGAATGCGATGCCCCAGAAGACCGAGCAGCAAACGACGAGGTCAACGGTCTCACCGATCATATCGGTGCCCACGGTCGCCCGTCGCGTGGCCCGACGTCCTGCCTGGCAGAGGCTCACCTCCAACGGGACGGTCGCGGCTGCCGTCATGGTCTTCGCGGCGATACTGGCCATCATCGTGGCCAACTCCTCCGCCTACGAGGTGGTCCATGAGGCCCTTTCGACACCGCTGACCCTAGGGGTGGGAGACCTCGTGGGGAGCATGACCTTCGAGGAGTTCGTGAACGACTTCCTCATGGCCATCTTCTTCCTGCTCGTAGGCATCGAACTCAAGTACGAGATGACGGTGGGACAGCTCAGGCGCCCCCGCCAGGCGGCCCTGCCGATGCTCGCCGCCGTGGGTGGCGTCGTGGTCCCGTCGCTCATATACGTGCTCGTGAACCAGGGTGGGGCCACGCACGGCTGGGCCGTCCCCATGGCCACCGACATCGCCTTCGCCCTCGGCGTCATGAGCCTCCTCGGTGACCGCGTGGCGCCTGCGACCAAGGTGTTCTTCTCGACCCTCGCCATCGCCGACGACATCCTCGCCATCGTGGTCATCGCCGTGTTCTACGGCGAGACGCCCAACATCGCGTGGCTCGCGGCCTCCCTCGGCGTGGTCGTGGTGCTGGCACTGCTCAACAAGGCACACGTCTATCAGGCCCGTGCCTACCTTGCGGTCGGCCTCGTGCTGTGGTTCTGCATGTTCAACTCGGGGATCCATGCCACCCTTGCCGGTGTGGTGCTGGCGCTGTTCCTGCCGGCTCGTTCCGACATCAAGCTCGGGAGCCTCAAGGGCTGGCTCGGCGAGCGGGCGCGCAGCCTCGACGACGAGTACGACGAGGACACCCACGTGCTGGGCCAGCACCGCTTCACGCAGGAGGCCGAGAGCGTGGAGCGTGTCATGCACCACGTGACGCCGCCCCTCCAGCGCGTGGAGAACATGATCTCGGTCCCGGTGAACTTCCTCATCCTGCCGCTCTTCGCCTTCGTGAACGCACAGGTGCGCCTGGTGGGCGTCGACCTCGGGGCGCTCGTGGCCGACCCGGTGGGGCAGGGGGTCTTCCTTGGCGCCTTCCTGGGCAAGCCCATCGGCATCATCTCGGTGACCTGGGTCCTGGTGAAGGTCGGCTTCGCCAAGCTCCCCAAGGGGGTCAACTGGCTGCAGGTCATAGGCATGGGCATCATGGGCGGGCTCGGCTTCACGATGTCGATTCTCATCGCGGGCCTCGCCTTCACCGATCCCTCCGAGGTCCTCGTGGCCAAGTGCGCCATCCTTGCGGGGTCGGTGGCCTCGGGTGTGGTCGGCTGCCTGTTCATCACCGTCGCAGAGGACCTGTCCGACAAGCGCTCGGGCACGGTGCGGCGCCATAAGAGCAAGCGTGCCCTGCGTCGCGAGAACCGGGCGCGCTAGCTCACCGTGCCGTAGGTCTGGCCCCATCCATGGGCCGTGAGCGCCGAGTTGAGCTGGTCGCACATCCGGCCGCGCGTGTAGCGTCCAGGCGGGAGCAGCTCCACGATCTGCAGGAGGTCCTCGTCGAGGTCGTTCGCCTCGGCGAGAAGCACCAGGTCGAGCCGGTCCGCCTGGGCACCTCGTTCGAAGAGGGCATCGACGACGTGCTGGAGCTCTCCGTAGGCCTCTGCCTTCGTGTTGATGGGGCCACGCTTGGGCTTCTCGCCCTCGTCCGGTGTTGCATGTGCTCTGTCGGCATGTGACATGTGGCGTCCTTGCGGGTCGGGTTTCGTCTCGGCCCATGGTAGCAGGCTGGCTCACGATTGCGTCTATACTCCTCCTCATGGTGGTACGGACTGGGACGCAAGGGGGAGACATGCCAGACGCATACGAGGGACTCGACACGGACGCGCTACGTCATGAGGTGGCCACGCTCGAGGAAGAGGCGAACCGCCTCCGTGGCCTCGACCTCTCGCTCGACATGGCCCGCGGCAAGCCCAGTCCCGAGCAGGTGGCCCTCTCGAAGCCCATGCTCGACTGCCTCGGCTCCTCGAGCGAGCTCGTGGACGAGGGGGTCGACGCCGGCAACTATGGGACGCCTGACGGGCTCCCTGCCGCGCGACGCCTCATGGCCGAGATCCTCGGCGTCGATGCCGCGAACGTCTCGGTGACCGGGTCGTCGAGCCTCTCCATCATGTATGACGTCGTCTGCCACGCCTGGGTCCACGGCGTTCAGGGGGAACGTCCCTGGAGCGAGCAGGGGTCGGTGCGCTTCCTGTGCCCGAGCCCCGGGTATGACCGCCATTTCTCGGTGACGGCGAGCTTCGGCATCGAGAACGTGCCGGTGGCGATGGGCTCGGACGGCCCTGACATGGACGAGGTCTGCCGTCTGGTCGAGGGCGACCCCTCCGTCAAGGGCATCTGGTGCGTCCCCAAGTACGAGAACCCCACGGGCATCACCTATTCCGACGAGGTCGTGCGTCGGTTCGCCTCGCTCAGGCCTGCCGCCCCCGACTTCCGCATCTTCTGGGACAACGCCTATGTGGTCCACGACCTCGAGCAGCCGGGCGACGAGCTCCTCGAGCTCTTCTCGGCCATCGCCGCGGCCGGGACCTCGGACCTGGCCTATGAGTTCGCCTCGACCTCTAAGGTGACCTTCCCTGGGTCGGGCATCGCATGCGTGGCGGCGAGCGCCGCCGACATGGCCGACCTCCGGGCGTCCTTCTCCATCCAGCGCGTGTGCCCTGACAAGCTGGACCAGCTCATGCATGTGCGCTACCTGCCCGATGCCGATGCCGTGCGCGCACACATGGCCGAGCAGGCCGCCATCCTGCGTCCCCGCTTCGACCTCGTCGAGCGCAAGCTCACCGAGGGCCTGGGCAGCCTGGGTTGCGCCAGCTGGACGCATCCGCGCGGCGGCTACTTCGTCTCCTTCGAGGGACCCGAGGGCTCGGCGAAGGCCATCGTGGCCCTCATGGCCGAGCTCGGTGTGAAACTCACCGGGGCCGGTGCCACCTGGCCCTATGGGAAGGACCCGCACGACTCCAACATCCGTATCGCCCCCACCTATCCGTCGACCGCCGACCTCTCGCAGGCGCTCGACGTCCTCGTGGTGGCCGTCAAGCTCGTCTCGGCTCGCCTCGCCCTCGCTGCCAGGGGGTAGGTTCCGGCGCCTCTGCCTCCGTCGTAGCGGCACCCGGACGGTTCCGGCTGGGCGTTCTCTATGTAGAATGGGTACCATTGTTGGGACGCGACGTCGGTCTGGTCTAGTCTCAGACCGTCTCCCCACCGTCGGGAGGGTCCAAGGCCCACCCGGTACCGGCTCAAGGAAAGGTTCTCGGTCGATGTCATCGAAGTCCAAGAAGGCTAACAAGGGTCACAAGACCAACAAGCAGGCCACCCAGTCGAGGGCCAAGGCTGCCGAGGCCGCGCGCAAGGCCGACGAGGCCAAGTCCAAGAAGGACCGCAAGAAGCACCTCATCGAGATCCTCGTGGTGGTCTTCGCCGTCATCATGGTCATGTCCATGATGCTGCCGTCCCTCTCGCAGATCTTCACGAGCTCGTCGAGCTCGAGCAGCGCGACCACGGCCGAGACCTCCGCTACCACCGATGCCACCACGGACTCCGACACCGCGGCCACCACGGAGGCCACCACCGCCTCGGTCTCCTATGTCGACAGCGAGTACTCGTCCACCGTCTCGACCCTGGAGTCCAAGCTCGACGGCGACCCCAACAACCTCGCGACGCTCATCAACGTGGCCAACGACTACTTCGCCTGGGGCTACAACGCCCTGTCCTATGCCACGACCGATGACGAGAAGACCCACGTGAACGACCTGTTCACCAAGGCCGAGGGGTACTACGACCGTTACCTCGCCCTGAACGACTCGGGCTCGGCCCATGTGGACCGTGCCCTGTGCCAGTACTACTCGGGTGATACCGACGGCGCCATCTCGGCGCTGGAGTCCTACACCCAGCAGGACCCGACCTTCGCGAGTGCCTGGGCCAACCTCGGCATGATCTACTATGCAGACAATCGCACGGACGATGCCAAGGCAGCCTTCCAGAAGGGCATCGACAACGACCCCGACGACAAGTACGGCGTGAAGACCTATGCGGAGCAGTACCTGTCCTACATCTCGTCCGCCGAGACGGCGTCCACGTCGAGCAGCACAGGCACCTCGTCCGATGCGACCACGAGCGGCTCGAGCTCCTATGGCACGAGCCTCTCGGACGCCCTTGCCAGCGCATCTGGAACCACGCTCTAGGTCAAGAGAGGAACACCATGGACCTTTCCATAGCACCCACCACCACAGGCAGCGTGACGCGACTCGCCGTCACCGGTGAGGTGGACGTCTCCAATGCCTCCATCCTGCGCGACGCGCTCGACAAGGCGCTGGGCAAGGACATGCGCCTCGAGGTCGACATGTCCGATGTGCCCTACATCGACTCCACCGGTATCGGCGTGCTCGTGGGGACGGCCCATCGCGCCACCGAGCTCGGTGGCAGCCTCGCCGTCATGCATCCGCAGGCGAACGTGAGCCGAGTGCTCGGGCTCCTGGGTGTGGCTGACGACCTCAACGTCATAGAGGGAGACTAGCGTGTTCGGCATCGGAGAGACCGAGCTCGCCCTCATCCTGGTCTTTGCGTTCCTGCTCTTCGGTCCGGACAAGCTCCCGGCCATGGGACGCACGATCGGGCGGATGCTGCGTCAGTTCAGGACCGCGCAGGAGGGCTTCACCAAGGTCGTCCAGACCGAGGTCATCGACCCCATGAACTCCGCCTCGAACGACCCCGACAGCAAGGTCGCCAAGGTCGTCGGCGGCGATGACGACGACGCCCCCGCGCCGCGGGACCATCCGTCGGAGACGTTCGCCGAGCGGCGTGCCCGCCTCGAGGCCGAGCGTGGCGACAAGGCCACCAAGGCCGATGAGCCCGTGAGCCCAGACGATGCCGCAGACACGACTTCCGCGTCGGCTGTCGCGGCAGATGTCGACGATGCCGATGCCATGACCGACGACCAGACCACCGCGGCCAAGGAGGCAGCGGAGGCCGAGGAGAGGGCCAAGGCAGAGGCCGAGGAGGCCGAGAGGGCCGCTGACGAGCGTCGTCGAAGCGCGGCCGCCCTCTATGGCCTCGATGACGTCCCCGAGCCCGCCCCTGCGTCCGACCCCGACGTCGATGCCGCGGACGATGCGCCCGCGACGCCTGCAGACGATGCCGATTCTGACGCGGACGTCGGTTCCGCCGCAGATGCGGCTCCCACAACCGACCCTGGGAAGGAGGACGAGGACGCGTAAGGCCGCATGGCCTCCCGTCCCCACACCACCATGCCCATCGGACCAGCTCGTATGCCCCTGCTCGACCACCTCGGTGAGCTCCGCCGGCGTCTCACCATCGTCGTCGTCGCGCTCCTCGTGGCCGCCGTCATCATCTACATGGCCACGCCCGCGCTCATCGAGGTCCTCATGGACCCCATTCGCCAGTTCCTGCCCGATGACGGCCAACTCACGGTGCTCTCGGCCCTCGGCGGCTTCACCATCCGCTTCAAGGTCGCCATCTTCTTCGGCATGATCGTCTGCTCGCCGATCATCATCTGGGAGGTCATGGCCTTCTTCCTCCCGGCCTTCACCGAGAGCGAGCGCAAGTGGGTCGTGCCGACCGTCGCCGCGATGGTGGCCCTCTTCTTCCTTGGCATGATCTTCTGCTACTTCGTGATCCTGCAGGCCGCCTTCGGCTGGATGATCGGGGAGTCCGCGGCCTTCGCCACGGTCACCCCCAACGCCGAGGACTACCTCAGCATCATGATGATGCTCGAGATTGGCTTCGGATTGGCCTTCCAGCTGCCGCTTGTGGTCTTCTACCTGGCCATCTTCCACATCGTGCCCTATCGCGACCTCCGTGGTAACTGGCGCTACATCTACGTGGGGCTGCTGGTCCTCTCGGCCGTCGTCACGCCCGATGCCAGCCCGGTCACCATGTTCTTCATGTTCGCCGCCCTCATCTCCCTCTACGAGATATCCCTGGCCGTCGCCCGTTCCGTCATCGTGGGACGTGACGGCAAGGAGGCCCTCAAGTGGACCCGCGACGACTATGACCAGCACGAGATGGAGAAGGACGACGTGGACGATGACGACCCCACCGGTCTCTCGACCACCAAGAACTGACCCAGGCGCCGGTCATAGGCCCGCGCCAGATGTGAGGAGTACCTCTTGAAGCTCGTCGTCACCGAGAAGAACAATGCGGCCCAGAAGATCGCGCAGCTCCTGTGCGACGTCGGCAGGCCGAAGACGGACAAGGTCTATGACACGTCGGTCTACCGCTTCGACCATGACGGCGAGGAATGGGTGACGATCGGCCTGCGCGGCCACATCCTGGCCCCGGACTTCCCGCCCGAGCTCCGCTATACCGCCAAGGACGGCTGGTTCGGCCTCACCGAGGACGGCGAGGTCCTGCCTGCCCGCATCCCCGACGACCTGCCGCGTCCCCCGTTCAAGAAGAAGAAGCCGTTCCTCGAGGACGGTGTGGACATCAAGGGCTGGAAGGTCTCGAGCCTGCCGTACCTCGTCTGGGCCCCCATCCAGAAGGAGCCGGCCGAGAAGGGCATCATCCGTGCCCTCAAGAACCTCGCCAAGAAGGCCGACTCCATCGTGATCGGTACCGACTTCGACCGTGAGGGCGAGCTCATCGGCTCGGACGCCCTGGCTCAGATGCGCGAGGTGGCACCTGACGTGCCCGTCTCGCGTGCGCGCTACTCGGCACTCACGAAGGGCGAGATCGACCATGCCTTCGAGAACCTCGTCGACCTCGACCAGGACCTGGCCGATGCCGGCGAGTCACGTCAGTACATCGACCTCATCTGGGGTGCCGCCCTCACGCGGTACCTCACGATGGCCAAGTTCGGTGGCTTCGGCAACGTGCGCTCGGCCGGCCGCGTCCAGACGCCGACCCTGGCCCTCGTGGTGGCTCGCGAGAAGGAGCGGGACGCCTTCGACCCCAAGGACTACTGGGTCATCTCCGGCATGGGTTCCCACGCTGGGGAGGACTTCAAGCTCACGCATGCCACGGCTCGCTTCTGGGAGAAGCCCGCGGCTGACCTTGCCTTCTCGCACATCGAGGGCAGGACCTCGGCCATGGTGACCAACGTGACCACGCGCAGCCGCACTCAGCGGCCGCCTGTGCCCTTCAACACGACGACGCTCCAGACCACGGCTGCCGGCGAGGGCCTGAGCCCCGCTCGCACGATGCGCCTCGCCGAGTCCCTCTACATGGACGGACTCATCTCGTACCCGCGTGTCGACAACACCGTGTACCCCAAGAGCCTCGACCTGCGCGGTACCGTGAAGGCGCTCTCGGCCGTCCCGCAGTACGCCTCCGTCTGCCGTGGCCTCCTTGCCCAGGACGCGCTCGTACCGACCCGCGGCAAGCAGGAGACCACCGACCACCCGCCCATCCATCCCACGGCGGCCGCCGATCCAGACAAGCTCGAGCCTGCCGCATGGAAGCTCTACAACCTCATCGCGCGGCGCTTCCTCGCCACCCTCATGGGACCTGCCACGATCGAGGGCACCAAGGTCGAGTTCGACTGCGGCGGCGAGCCGCTCCAGACCTCAGGGGACGTGCTGGCGGATGCAGGGTTCCGTGCCATCTATCCATTCGGGCTCAAGCGTGACGAGCAGCTCCCGGCCCTCGCGGCGGGTGATGCCGTGGACGTGTCCAAGATGTCCCTCGACGCCAAGCAGACCGAGCCGCCTGCACGCTACAGCCAAGGCAGGCTCATCCAGGAGATGGAGAAGGCCGGCCTCGGCACCAAGTCCACGCGCGCGAGCATCATCGAGCGCCTCTATACCGTGAAGTACCTCAAGAACGATCCTATCGAGCCCAGCAAGCTCGGCATGGCCGTCATCGAGGCGCTCCACTCCTATGCGCCCCACATCACGACCCCCGACATGACGAGCGAGCTCGAGGCCGACATGACCAAGGTGGCCGAGGGCACGGACACGCAGGATGCCGTCGTCGACCACTCGCGCGCCCTTCTCGCCGGCATGCTCGATGACCTCATCGACCACAAGGACGACCTCGGCGAGGCCATCTCGGATGCCGTCACGGCCGACGCCAAGGTCGGCGTCTGCCCCAAGTGCGGCCGCGACCTTGTGATGAAGCACTCGGCCAAGAACCGTTCGAGCTTCATCGGCTGCATGGGTTGGCCCGACTGCGACGTCACCTATCCCGTCCCCAACGGGCGCATCAGCCCCATCGAGGGCGAGGCCGGCGTCTGCCCCGACTGTGGCGCCCCTCGCGTCAAGGTGAGCCCCTTCCGCAGCAAGCCCTACGAGTGCTGCGTGAACCCGGCCTGTCCCACCAACCAGGAGCCCGACGTGCTGGTGGGGGAGTGTGCCGCCTGCAAGGCCGCCGGCAAGCACGGCGACCTCGTGGCCCACAAGTCGGAGCGCACCGGCAAGCGCTTCATCCGATGCACCAACTACGATGAGTGTGGCACGAGCTATCCGCTGCCGCAGCGAGGCGAGCTCCATGCCACGGGAGAGACCTGCCCTGACTGTGGCGCCCCCATCGTGGAGGTCATCACCGCCCGCGGCCCTTGGCGCATCTGCGTCAACATGGACTGCCCTGGCAAGGAGAAGAAGGCTGCCGGTCCGCGAGGCCGTGGGGGTCGTGGCGCCGCCAAGAAGCCCACTGCCAAGAAGTCGACCAAGAAGGCAACTGCCAAGAAGGCAACCAAGAAGCCTGCCAAGAAGACGACCACCAAGAAGACGACCACCAAGAAGGCTGCCAAGAAGGTCCCTTCCGACAAGGAATGACGAGCGGGCCTCGAGCGAGGCGAGCGGTGACGAGGTACGCGGGGCTGCCCAATGGGGCCGTTCGCCGGTTCCCATGGCGGGGGCTGGCCTTGCTGTAACTCAGTTGATATAGTTGTCATAGGTATGAATGGACTCCAGGAGGTAGGGCGATGGCGCAGGTGAGGCATCAGAGGATGGTCGTCGTGGCGGCACGAGCCCTCGCCATCGTCCTTGCGTGCGTCTGCGTCCTCCTGGCCGTGCCCAGCCCCGCATCGGCCCAGACCCTGGTGGCGGGTGACCTCACCTTCACACAGGACTTCGTCTCTGACACCAAGGGCGTGGCCGACACCTTCACCTATGAGATCACGGCCGACTCCGCCGACGCACCTCTGCCGGAGGGCGCCTCCAACGGCACTTACACCTTCACGATGACGGGCACGGACACCGTCGTAGTCAACTTCCAGGTGAACGAGCCCTCAGCCGATTCCGTCTATACGTACACCGCCCGCCAGGTGACACCTGCCGATGCCGACGGCTACACCTATGACGACACGGTCTACACCATCAAGTTCTATGTGTATGGCAACAGTGCCACGGGCTACATCTTCACCTACGACGAGCAGGGCGACAAGGTCCATGACCCCGGCTGGACCATCACCTATGCCCAGCCTGTGGTGACGAGTCCCTCAAGCCCCACGACCCCTACGACCCCCGAGGCGGCCACGCAGGCAGCCACCGTGGTCCCCGTCTCCGACACGCAGCAGCTCGTGAAGACCGGAGATGCCGTCGAGTTCGGCGTGCTCCTGGGGGTCGGCATAGCGGCCGTGGCCGTGGCCTGCCTCGGCCTCGTGGTCCGTCTGCGCGGGCGCTCACGCTGAGCCTCTCCCCTCATGCTCCCATCATCCCGACCTGTTAGAGTCATGGGTCACGTCCAAGCGCGACCCGAGGAGACCATGCGCATGCCAGCAAAGACCATGACGGGTGCCTTCGTCTCGCTCGAGGGCATCGATGGCTGTGGGAAGTCGACGCAGGCCAAGCTGCTGGTCGACCGACTGACGAGCGCAGGACTCGACGTCGTCTCGCTGAGGGAGCCAGGAGGCACGCCCATCTCCGAGAAGGTCAGGTGCCTCCTGCTCGACCCGGCCAACGCCGAGATGAGCGACGAATGCGAGCTCCTCCTCTATGAGGCCGCCCGCGCGCAGCTGGTTCGTGAGGTCATCGAGCCGGCACTCGCACGGGGAGCCGTGGTCGTCTGCGACCGGTTCTATGACTCGACCACGGCCTACCAAGGGGCGGCCCGAGGGCTTTCCCCCGAGGTGGTCGAGCAAGCCAATCGTCTCGGTTCCTGCGGGACATGCCCGACCCGCACCCTCGTGCTCGACCTCGACCCCGCCGAGGCCTTCTCTCGTGCGACGGTCGACGGCAAGGACCGCCTGGAGGGCGAGGGCCTCGCCTTCCAGCGCCGCGTCCGTGAGGGCTTCCGCGCATCCTCGAGGCGCGAGCCCACCCGGATGCGGGTGGTCGATGCCGCCGGCACGGTCGATGACGTCGCCGCACGGATCGACGCCGTGCTTGCGGACCTCATCCCCTCCCTCTCCGCTTCCGATGGGGGTGAGCCCGCAGATGCCCGATGAGCCATCCCCTACCATGGCACCTGAACCCGTCGTCCTCGAGAAGATCGAGGGACAGCCTCGCGTGAGCGGCTTCCTCGCCGATGCCGTGAGGGAACGGCGCGTCTCCCATGCCTACCTCTTCGTGGGTGCCCCAGGCAGCGGGCAGATGGCTGCCGCGACCGCGCTCGCCAAATGCCTGGTGTGTCCCACGGGCGGATGCGGGTCATGTGACGAGTGCATCCGCGTCTCGCACGGCACGCATCCCGACGTCCATGTGCTCCAACCCGAGAGCGTCGTGGGTTACATGATCGATCAGGTGCGCGCCCTCGTGGACGACGTCTCGCTCACGCCCGTGCGTGCCAAGGCCAAGGTCTATATCCTCGACCGTGCCGAGCTGCTCAAGGGCGCTCCTGCAAATGCCCTGCTCAAGACTATCGAGGAACCTCCTGAGGGAGTCGTGTTCATCCTCATCTCGCGGTCGGTGGATGCCATGCTCCCCACCATCGTCTCCCGCTGCCAGGTCGTCCCCTTCAGGGTCGTGTCCCCTGACCTGGCAAGTGGCATGGTGGCCAGGAGGTGCGGCGAGGAGGGGATGCGCGCCCGCATCGCCCTCGACGTCGCGGGCACCCCCGAGGCGGCTTGCGGGTTCCTCTCGTCGTCGTCGCGCAGGGATGTTCGGAGGCTCGTCGTGCGGGCCCTCTCTGACCTGTCCTCGTGCGACCTCTGGGACGTGCTCGTCGCCGCGCGTGGGATCGTGGAGGCAGCCAAGGTGCCGCTCGATGACGTGCGCACCCGCCAGGCCGAGGCGCTCGAGGCCGACTCGGAGTTCCTTTCGCCCAAGGCCATGAAGGCCCGTGAGCAACGCAACAAGCGCGAGCTCTCCGCCCGCGAGCGTTCGGGTATGATGGAGGCCATCACAGCTGCGGAGTCGCTGCTGAGGGACGTCCTCATGCAGCTCGAGGGCACGGGTGGCACCATCGTCAACGGCGACATGTCAGACGTCGAGGACCGCCTTGCCGCCACTGCCCGCCCCGAGGGTGTGCTGCGAGCCCTCGAGGCCTGCACGTCAGCCTCGGATGACCTCGCACACAACGTATCGCCTCAGCTGACCATGGAGGTCATGCTGTGTTCCATCAAGGAGGCACTCTCATGCCCGTCATCATCCCGGTAAAGTTCAAGTACGCGACCCGTGACCTCTGGTTCGACCCGGCCGAGAGCGGGGCCACCCAGGCCGACCACGTCATCTGCTCCACCGACCGTGGGACCGAGATCGGCCTTGCCACGGGTGCCCCCGTCGAGGTCACGCCCGAGCAGCTTCGCGACAAGACCTCGGGTGCGGCCCTGAAGCCGGTCCTGCGCGTCGCCACCGACGAGGACCTCGAGCTGGCCGAGTCGCTGGCCGACCGTGGTGACGAGGGGCTCCCCATCTTCCGTAGGCTCGTGGAGGCCTCGGGCCTCGACATGAAGCCGGTGGGCGTGGAGTACCTCTTCGACGGCAGCAAGGTCGTCTGCTACTTCGCGGCCGAGGAGCGCGTCGACTTCCGTCAGCTCGTGCGCGACCTCTCGCGCGAGCTGCACGAGCGCGTGGACATGCGTCAGATCGGCGTGCGCGAGGAGGCCGGGCTGGTCGGTGGCTTCGGCCACTGTGGCCAGGAGCTGTGCTGCGCACGCTTCGGCTGCGGGTTCGACCCCGTCTCCATCCGCATGGCCAAGGAGCAGGACCTGCCGCTCAACTCCACCAAGATCTCGGGCGCCTGCGGCAGGCTCATGTGCTGCCTGCGCTACGAGTTCGAGGCCTACCGCGACTTCAAGGGCCGCGCTCCCAAGAAGAACGCCGTGATCAAGACGCCGCTCGGCAAGGCCAAGATCATCGAGTACGACACGCCCAAGGAGCAGCTGGCCCTTCGCCTCGAGAACGGCAAGCAGGTGCGCGTGCCCCTCTCGGGCATGGAGGCCTCAGAGGCGGCCCACAAGAAGAGCGAGGAGCTCGGGTGCCCCTGCCGTCCTGACACGGTGACGCGCGAGGCGCTCGACGCCCTCGAGTCGAGCGACGTCCAGATGGCACTCGCTGACCTCGACCGTGCAAACGGCATCATCCCCGAGGAGAAGTACGACGAGTCGGACATCTTCGTCGAGCGTGGCGGCAAGGGAAGGCACGGTCGCGGCAAGGGCGGCCAGCAGGGCGGCAACGGTCGCGGCAAGGGCGAATCGGGCTCTGGCAACGGCTCGGGCGAGAGGTCTTCGGACGCGTCGTCCAAGCCGCGCCGCAGGCGTCGCAAGGGCTCCGGCTCCGGCCAGGGCAACGGTAACGGGGCCGGCACGCAGCAGGGCTCCCAGGCCAATGGCTCATCCCAGCAGCAGGGCCAGGGTCAGCACGCGAGCAGGCGCCGGCACCATGCGGCAGGAGAGGGGACCTCGGGCGAGGGCATGCAGCAGGCTGCGGCCAAGCAGGGTGCCAAGCGCACGCGTCGCCCTGGTGACCATGGGGGACAGGCACAGGCCGCAGGCCAGACGCCGGCGGCCGATGCCGGCTCCGCGACCGATGCCCCCAAGCGCAAGCGGCGCCATCGCGGTGGCCGTGGCCACGGCAAGGGCGGCAACGGTGGAGCTGCCGGCAACGGTGGGAACGGCGGCAACGGCGGCAACGGCGGCGGCACGGAGTCGGGTTCAAGCGAGTAGCCGCGTCCTTGAGAGGACGCTTCGACAGGACATCCCCGGACGAGAGGCCATTCTCGTCCGGGGATTTCCTTTTCATGTGAGACTGCTAAAATCGAACGCAGTTCAAAAAGGTCTCGGTGACTCCCTCCCCCAGCACGGTCGGTTCCACGCGATTCCGATCTTCGTCCAGAGGGGTCCTCACATGCTTTCTTCCATCACGCACGCAGCCGAGCGCAAGGCGTTCGGTGCCATCATCGACCAGGTCATCGATGCCAAGCCGGGGAAGGACCGCGAGGAGAAGCTCGAGCGGTTCCTCGACATGGGCCAGAAGCTCCTCTCGGCCACGGCGCCTGACATGGGCAACACGTTGCGAAAGGCCTTCTACCCTGGCTCCAAGTGGGAGAAGGAGCTCCTGCGCATCGTCGACCAGACCGACCCGCACGTACTCAAGACGTCCGTGCTGGACGGTGCCTACGAGGCAGCCTTCCGAGGGCTGCGCACCACCACCCAGAGCGCCGAGAAGTACCAGTGCAACGTACCCTGGATCATCATCTTCGACCCTACGAGCGCCTGCAACATGCACTGCAAGGGCTGCTGGGCGGCCGACTATGGCAACCGCCTCAACCTCTCGTTCGAGGACATGGACAAGATCGTGACCGAGGGCTCGGAGCTCGGCTGCCACTTCTATATGATGACCGGCGGAGAACCGATGGTCCGCAAGCGCGACGTCGTCAGGCTTGCCGAGAGGCACGAGGACTGCATCTTCGGCCTCTTCACCAACGGCACCCTCATCGACCAGGACTTCTGTGACGACTGCAAGCGTGTGGGCAACCTCGTCTTCTCGATCTCGCTCGAGGGCTTCGAGAAGGCCAACGACGGCCGTCGTGGCGACGGCTGCTTCGACAAGGTCATGGCCGCGATGGACCTGCTCCACGAGAACGGGATCCCCTTCGGCACCTCCACGGCCTACACGCGTGACAACTACAAGGACGTCACCTCGGACGAGTACTTCGACCTCCTGTACGAGAAGGGCGCCGACTGGGCCTGGTACTTCCACTACATGCCCGTAGGCGAGGGCGCCAACGCCGACCTCATGTGCACCCCCGAGCAACGTGAGTACATGCTGCACCGCATCCGCGAGCTTCGTGACTTCGAGGGCGGCAAGCCGGTCATGTGCATGGACTTCCAGAATGACGGCGAGTTCGTGGGCGGTTGCATCGCCGGCGGCCGTGTCTTCTGCCACATCAACGCCCGCGGCGACGTCGAGCCCTGCGTCTTCATTCACTACTCGAACGCCAACATCCATGACAAGTCGCTGGTGGAGTGCCTGCAGCAACCGATCTTCCAGGCCTATCGCAAGCACTGGCCCTGGAACGACAACATGCTGCGGCCCTGCCCCATGCTCGAGAACCCCGAGATCCTGCCCCAGATCGTGCACGAGGCTGGCGCGACCTCGACGGAGTACACGAGCCCCGAGAGCGTCGACCACCTCTGCGAGCGCACCGCCCCCTATGCCAAGGCCTGGAAGCCCAAGGCCGACGAGCTCTGGCGCGCCGAGCATCCGACGGGCAAGAAGGTCTATGACGATGACATCTCGATGATGGAGGTCGACAGGAAGGCCAGGATGCTCGAGGCCGACGACGAGGCCTCCGACGAGGCCGTCGCTGCGGGCAAGGCCGTTCTCTAGGCACCAGCCGAAGGCATGTCGCATGTCACGGGGGTGGTCGGGACGTTCCGGCCACCCCCGTGTCGTACTCATTCCTTGTAGAGTCGGCCCGGCCGGGGAAGGTAGTGTAATCTTATGGGAGGTGCGCGTGGCTGGTTGTCGCAGAGAGCGTGTCTGCCGCCCGATGCGCCCTGCAAGTAATCGATCGATGTCAAAGACGAGGCAGTCTGCATGAATATCAACATCGATGGATACTCTGTCAACTACAAGGTATCCGGAGACGGGCCGAGAACGGCTGTCATGTTGCAAGGATGGGGCACCACCCTCGAGGTGTACGACTCGGTCGCGAGTGCCATCGATTCCGACTATCGGTTCGTCCAGCTCGACCTTCCGGGCTTCGGCAAGAGCGACGAGCCGAGGGAGCCTTGGGACGTCGACGCATATGCCGACTTCTTCTGCAAGTTCATGGCGGCACTCGACATCCGTGAGGCGACGCTGATCGGCCATTCCTATGGCGGACGCGTCATCATCAAGCTGGCCGCGCGGGAGGACCTCCCGTTCACCATCCGCGACATCGTCCTCATCGACAGTGCGGGGATCGTGCCCGAGAAGTCCTTCTCGCAGCGCATGAGGGTCAAGAGGTACAAGGCCCTGAAGGGGGTCGCCAGCAACAAGGTCGTCTATGCGCTCTTCCCCGAGCTGATCGATGACTGGCGTCAGCACCAGGGATCTGAGGACTACCGCAACGCCTCGCCCATCATGCGGCGCTGCCTCGTCCTGGCGGTCAACGAGGACCTTCGCGACCTGTTCCCCAAGGTCGGGCAGGACGTGCTCCTCGTCTGGGGGGACCTCGACACGGCGACGCCCATCGGCGATGCCAAGCTCATGGAGCAGGGGATCCCCGGTGCGGGCCTGGTCGTGCTCGAGGGTGCCGGCCACTTCTCGTTCCTCGAGCAACCGACGCGGTTCGCATGTGTCCTGAGGGAGTTTCTCAAGGTTGGTGCCGACGATGCTCATTAGTACCCTGCTGGTCGCGGCCCTCGCGGTCCCGGCTTACTATCTCGCCATGCGCTACAACATGCACATGCTCCAGCTCAACGGGTATGTGAACACGACCCATCTGCGGTGGCTCAGGGGGACCTTCACCCACCAGTGGCTCCTCATGGTCGGCTTCGTGCTCGGCCTCGTCAGGGTGCTCCTGCCCTCGGTCGCCCTCGATGTCGTCGAGTGCGTGGTGCTCGTGCTGGTCATCCTGGTCTACCGGGCGATGAAGCACCTCAACACCAAGATCCTCCTGGCCTATACGCCTCGTGTGAGGAGGATGGTCGCGACCGACCTCGTCATCTGCGGCCTCGTCGTCCTTCTCGTCGGGCTCCTCGCCGGACTGTCGCCCCTGTCGGGTGCCATCATGATGCTCGTCTCGGCCCAGCTGCTCATGTGCCTGCTCGTGAACCTGGTCAACCATCCGGTGGAGGCAGGCATCAACCGCCACTACATCAACGACGCGAAGCGCAAGCTCGCTGAGGTTCCAGGTCTCAAGGTCCTGGGCGTCACGGGCAGCTACGGGAAGACGAGCGTGAAGTTCTACCTCCAGACGCTCCTGCAGGACCGCTTCAACGTCCTGGTGACCCCCGAGAGCTACAACACCCCCATGGGCGTCGTGAAGACGATCCGTGGCCAGCTCAAGCCTACCGACGAGCTCTTCATCTGCGAGATGGGAGCCCGCTGCGTGGGCGAGATCAAGGAGATCTGCGACATCGTCCATCCCGACTGGGGCGTGATCACCTCGATCGGCCCCCAGCACCTCGAGACGTTCCATACGATCGAGAACATCAAGAGCACGAAGTTCGAGCTCGGCGATGCCCTTCCCGCTGGCGGGCTGCTCTTCCTGAACGGCGACAACGAGTACATCCAGCAGAAGGCGCCTGGTTATGACAACGTCGTCTTCTACTATGCCGACGGTGACGGCGACGGCTACCGTGCCTCGGACGTGTCCGTGTCGGAGACGGGGACGGAGTTCACGGTCACGGCACCCGACGGCGAGTCGGAGCGCTTCCGGATCAGGCTGATCGGTGCGCATAACGTCATCAACGTCGTAGGTGCGATCGCGGTCGCGAACAAGCTCGGCATCCCCCTGAGGGACCTCCTGGTTCCCGCCCGTAGGCTGCAGCCGGCCGAGCATCGCATGCAGATGCGCGACCATGGCCAGGTCACCATCATCGACGACGCGTACAACTCGAACCCCGTCGGCTCGAAGGCGGCCGTCGAGACGCTCGCGCTGTTCCATGGGACGAGGGTCCTCGTCACGCCTGGCATGGTCGAGCTGGGCGATGAGGAGGCGGAGTACAACCGCAAGTTCGGGACGTACGCGGCGAGCTGCTGCGACTATGTCGTGCTCGTCGGACGCACCCGCGCCGTGCCCATCCGGGAGGGGCTGCTCGCCGAGGGGTTCCCCGAGGAGAAGTGTATCGTATGCGATAGGCTCGAGGAGGGCCTTGCCTACGCCTATGGCATCGGCACCGAGGAGCACAAGTACATCCTCCTCGAGAACGACCTTCCAGACAACTACTAGGGAGAACCTGATGAAGCCAAGAGTCGCCGTGATGTTCGGTGGGAAGAGCGTCGAGCACGAGGTGTCCGTCATCTCGGGCATCCAGGCCTTCCTTGCCATCGATGCCACGAAGTATGATGCGATCCCCGTCTACATCACCAAGGGCAACGAGCTCTATATAGGCGACTCGATCGGCAAGATGGAGTCCTACAAGGACATCGACGCCCTCCTCGCACGCTCGCAGAGGGTCCTGCTCATGGAGGACGCCGGCCAGGCCCAGCTCGTCTCGTATCCGCCCAAGCGCTTCGGGAAGACCGAGACCACCTGCATAGACGTCGTGCTCCCGGTCGTGCATGGCACGAACATGGAGGACGGCGCGTTCCAGGGCTACCTCAAGACCCTCGGCGTCCCCTTTGCGGGCTGTGACGTCATGGCCTCGGCGCTCGGCATGGACAAGTACCTCTCGAAGACGGTGCTCAAGCAGGCTGGCATCCCGGTGCTCGACGCCGAGCAGTTCGGTGTCGCGGACTATGCCGACATCGACGGGCTCGTCGCGAAGGTCGAGGGGACGCTCGGCTATCCCGTCATCGTGAAGCCCGTCGACCTCGGCTCGAGCGTCGGGATCAGCGTCGCGAAGAGCCGTACCGAGCTCCTCTCGGCGGTGGATGACGCGTTCCTGTATGCGACGAGGATCATCGTCGAGCATGCGATCCTGAACCTGCGCGAGATCAACTGTGCGGTCCTCGGCGACGACGAGGAGGCCGTCGCCTCCGAGTGCGAGGAGCCCCTCCACACCGAGGACATCCTCAGCTACGAGGACAAGTACGTGAGCAACGCGAAGGGGAGCGGCTCCAAGGGGATGGCGAGCGTCTCCCGCAAGATCCCTGCCGAGCTGTCAGCCGAGCGGAGGGAAGAGGTCAGGCAGATCGCCGTCAGGTCGTTCCAGGCGCTCGGGTGCAACGGCGTCGCACGCATCGACTTCCTGGTCGATGCCGACACCGATGCCCTCTACTTCAACGAGATCAACACCATCCCGGGCTCCTTGGCCTTCTACCTCTGGGAGCCGGTGGGCATTCCCTATCCCGACCTCCTCGACCGCCTGGTGCAGCTCGCGCTCAAGAGGTCTCGCATCGAGAAGAACCTCACCTTCACCTTTGACACGAACATCCTCGACTCTGCGAGCCTCGGCGGGTCGAAGGGCGCGAAGTAGCAGACCCTCCCCGCGAGGGGAGGGCGGCGTCTACAGCTGGTAGATTGCCGAGAACTTCTTCGTGAGGTAGCTCGTGAGGTGGCTCACGTCCACCGGGCCGCCGGTCGCGTCGGCCATGATCTGGTCGGGGTCCTTCGCGCGACCGAACTGCCAGACGTTGTCATGGAGCCAGGTGCGCACGGGCGCGAGGTCGCCGCTCGCGCAGATGGCATCGAAGTCCATGCCGTCCGCGCGCATGGTGTCGAGGAACTGCGCGCCGTAGGCGCTGCCCAGGGCATACGTGGGGAAGTAACCGATCTGCCCGTTGGCCCAGTGCGAGTCCTGCAGCGCCCCGTGCCGCGCGTCGGGGACCTCGATGCCCAGGTACCCCCGGTACTTCTCGGCCCAGAGCCCCGGGACGTCGGCTGCCGTCGCCTCACCCGAGAAGAGCATCTGCTCGATCTCGTAGCGCACCATCACATGCAGGGGATAGGTGAGCTCGTCGGCCTCGGTGCGGATGAGCGAGGGCTCGGCCCGGTTCACGGCGAGGTAGAGGTCGTGCGGGTCCACGCCGGCCATCTGGTCAGGGAACCGCCGCGCGATCGCGTCCAGGAGCACGGGGGCGAAGGCCTCCGAGCGGCCCACGTAGTTCTCGAAGAAGCGGGACTGCGACTCGTGCATGGCCATCGAGGTGCCGCCCTTGAGGCAGGTGTAGTCGAAGGCCGGGTCCACGCCCTGCTCGTAGAGGGCATGCCCGCCCTCGTGGAGCATCGAGAAGACGTTGCTCGTCACGTCGTCGGGATAGACGTGGCTCGCGATGAAGGCATGCTGGCTCGAGACCGAGTCGGTGAAGGGGTGCTCGGTGCGCCCGAGCACGATGGCGTCCAGGTCGATGCCCTCGAGTGCCATGAGGTCATGGGCGAGCTCCCACTGGGCCGTCTCGTCGAACCTGCCGTCCACGCATGCGCGGCTCGGCTGCCAGCCGGCGGCGCCCACGGCGGCCACGAGCGGCACCACGCAGGCACGGACCTCGTCGAAGAACCGGTCGTAGAAGGCGCGCGAGGTCCCGTGCTCGAACTCGTCCAGCCAGACGTCGTAGGGGTCCGCTGTCGCGTCGCGGTAGCCGGCGATCGTGCGCATGGAGGCCACGATCCGGTCGAGGTAGGGTTCGAAGCTCGCCCAGTCGCTCGCGAGCTTGGCCTTGTGCCAGCAGGTGTTGGCCTCGCAGAGCAGGCGCGTATGGGCAGCCTGCACCTCGGGTGGCACGTTGGCCTGGAGCGCCCGGTCGCGTGAGAGGACGCGGAGCTCGGCGGCGTGGGTGGGGTCGAGCTCGTCGGCATGCGCCGAGAGCTCGTCGAGCAGCCCTGCCGTCTCGTGCGAGCAGAGGCGCTCGTTGGCCTCCTGCTCGAGGACGGCCATGGCCTCGCCGCGCCCGGCCGCACCCTTGGGCGGGTCGATCGTCTCGCCGTTGAACATCACGTCGATGAGGGCGTAGTTGTGGGCATAGAGGTGCAGCTGCAGGTCATCGAAGCGTGCGAGCAGGTCCGTGAGGCCCGTGTCGTGGGTGGTGGATGTGGTGCCAGAAGTGGTCGTCATGGTCTCTCCAGCGGTACAAACGTCGCGCTTATGGATACGTTCGGCCTCAGTGTACCCACCTGGGTGATGTTGCGCGATACTGGGGGGAGTGATTTTTGACCTGGCCACAGCACGAGGACGTATGGGGAGCAGACGCCAATGGCAAGCAGCCGCATAACCTTCGACGAGTGGGAGCCGCTCTATGCCGAGCGCATGGATCACCTTCGCAGGAGCGCCGTCCGCGACCTGTTCGCGGCTGTCTCCCGACCTGGGGTGATCGGGCTCTCCGGCGGCATGCCCAACATCTCGGCGCTGCCGCTCGACGAGGTGGCCGAGTGCGCGAAGCGCTGCATCACCGAGGAGGGCCTGAAGGCGCTGCAATATGGTGGGTCTGACGGTCGTGTCGAGATGCGTCGCGTGGTCTGTGACATGCTCGTCGAGCGTGACATCCATGTGGAGCCCGACGACATGATCCTCACCTCGGGTTCCCAGCAGGCGCTCGACTTCCTGGGCAGGGTCTTCATCAACCCTGGCGACACCATCATCGTGGAGGGACCGAGCTACCTCGGTGCGCTCCAGGCCTTCTCGGCCTACCAACCCAACGTGGTCTGCGTCGACATGGACGACCACGGCATGCGCATGGACCTGCTCGAGGAGCGTCTCGCCGAGCTGGGACACCAGGGCGCCAAGTTCATCTACACCATCCCCAACTTCCAGAACCCGGCCGGTGTCACGATGTCGCTCGACCGCAGGCGCCGCCTCATCGAGCTCTCGCATGAGTATGAGATCCCCGTGGTCGAGGACGACCCCTACGGGCTCCTCCGCTACGAGGGCGAGGACGTCCCTTGCATGAGGTCCATGGACCCCTCGGTCATCTATCTTGGTACGACCTCGAAGATCTTCGCGCCGGGCCTGCGCCTGGCGTGGTGCGTGGCACCGCGTCACTTCCTGGCCAAGATGAACCTCTCCAAGCAGGGCGCTGACCTCTGTACCAGCCCCTTCGACCAGGTCATGGCCGAGCACTACTTCAATGACACCGACTGGCATGCCACGCTCGAGAAGAGCAAGGTCGCCTATCGCGTTCGCCGAGACGCCATGCTCGATGCCCTGAACGAGCTCTTCCCGCCCGAGGTCACCTGGACGCACCCCGAGGGCGGCCTGTTCGTGTTCGTGACGCTGCCGCCCTACTTCGACACGGACCAGATGATGTCCGTCGCCCTGGAGCACGGTGTCGCATACGTGCCAGGAAGCAACTGCTACCCGGACGGGCGCGGCAAGTCGAGCATGCGCATCTGCTTCAGCTATGAGACGCCCGAGATGATCCGCGAGGCCATCAAGCGACTGGCTGACGTCATCGAGGACCGCATGGGCCTCTATCGTGCCTTCCTCGAGGCAGGGGCCCTCCCAGATCCAGGCCCGGCACCCACCCTCGGCTCCCATGCCGGCTCGGGCCGTACGTCCACCACCGTCACGGAAGGGAAGTAACGATGCCAGAGAAGCCATCCGTCGCCGTCATCATGGGCGGGACGTCGTTCGAGCGGGAGTTCTCGCTCGAGAGCGGCAAGGTCGTCACCGAGGCCCTCGAGGCCAAGGGGCATGAGGTGTTCCCCCTCGATGCCGATTCGAACCTCGTGGACACCCTTCGGGCCGAGAAGCCCGACGTCGCCTTCGTGGCGCTGCATGGCGCCGGCGGCGAGGACGGGTTCGTCCCGAGCCTCCTCGAGTTCCTCCGCATCCCCTACGTCGGCAGCCGTCCGCCCGTCTGCCGCGCCTCATGGTCCAAGTCGGACATCCCCTTCGTCATGAGGAGGTCGCTGTCGGCCGAGGACTCCGTGGCGCTGTGGCCTGCCGAGGTCGTCCTCCCCGGCAAGGCGTTCCGCGACCTCGGGGCTGCCAAGGCCCTCGACCTCATCCCAGACCGCGTCGGGAGCGGCTTCCCCCTGTGCGTGAAGCCCACGTGCGGCGGCTCCGCCATGGGCGTCACCAAGGTGGAGGATGCCTCCCAGCTGGGCGAGGCCATCATGGCCGCGCTCGCCTTCGATGACTCCGTCATCATCCAGGAGTGGGTCGATGGCGTCGAGCTCTCGGTCACCGTGGTCGGCGACCCGAACGACCCCCAGGTCCTCCCTCCCGTCGAGATCGTGGTCAAGGACGGCATCTATGACACGGACGCTCGCACGGACCAGGACCGCGTCGAGCTCTACTGCCCCGTGCGCACCGAGTCGCTCGGAGCCGACGAGGCCACGGCCCAGTCGGTGAGAAGCGAGGTCGAGCGTGCCGCCATCGAGGTCTATCAGGTCTTCGGGCTGCCGCGACCTCGCACGTGTCGACATGATCTGGGACGGCGCGGCACCGCGCGTCCTCGACCTCAAGATATTCCCCGGTCTGATGACGAGCAAGGCACTCGTGCCGCTCGAGGCCGAGGCGGCAGGAATCAAGCTTGACGATCTCCTCGAGGAGCTTGTCATGGGTGCTTACGAGAGAGGCTGCTAACAATGACTGCATCGCTGCTGGTAGGAATCGACGTGGGTGGTACGTCCATCAAGATGGGACTCATCACGATGGATGGTGAGATCCTGGAGTCGACCTCGGTCAAGACGGCCGAGCTCACGACGACGGCCGAGTTCGAGCATGTCGCGGGTGTGCTGGTCGAGATGGTCTGCGGGCATGGTGCGACTCCCGCTGACGTGGCAGGCGTGGGCCTGGCCGTTCCTGGTGTCGTCCGAGGCGACGGCAGCCTGGCCATGGCAGCCAACGTCACGCTCGACCTCGCTGGTCTCATGGAGGCCATCCGCGGGTCGTTCCCAGGACGCCCCGTGGTCCCCTTGAACGACGCCAACGCGGCCGCCCTGGGCGAGCAGTGGCAGGGTGCCGGCGGCGGCGTTCCCAACCTCGTCTTCGTCACGCTGGGAACAGGCGTGGGCTCTGGCATCGTGGTCGATGGCAAGTTGGCTGCGGGCTCCCACGGCATGGCGGGCGAGGTCGGGCACATCAACGTGAATCCTGACGAGCGCCAGGCCTGCAACTGTGGTTGCCATGGCTGCCTCGAGCAATATGCCTCGGCCCGTGGCCTCATCCGACTGTATCGCGAGGAGTGCGCCCGCGCGGGCGTGGAGTGCGTGCCCATAGCCCATGCCACCGATGCCCTGGCCGTCTTCAACGCGGCGCGGGCCGGCGACGAGCACGCGCAGGTCGCCTGCGATGACCTCGCGGACTACCTGGGACGCGCCTTGGCCATAGTCGCCGTGGTGATCGACCCCGACATCTTCGTCGTCGGTGGTGGCATGTCGGGCGGCTGGGACACCTATGGGGAGGCCCTTGTCGCTCGTTACCAGCATTGGGTCATACCTGATGGCCGGGCCACGCCCATCAGGGCGGCACGTCTGGGCAACACCGCCGGCATGCTGGGGGCCGCCGCGCACGCCAAGGCTGCAGCTGGCGTGTAGGCCGAGGCAGGGCACCGTCTGGCTTTTCTGCACTTTGTCGTGGTAGTGGGATATGCCGCGTTCCCCTGGCTCGTATGGGGTACATCATGACCGTCAGGGGTTACGCATGACTGGGCCCGAGGTGGCCCATGGGTTCTGACATTCCAAATCGATCGGGAGGGCTCACCATGTGCACTGTCATCCAGGAGAAGGTCGGAAGTGGCCCCATGGCCGTCGAGGCCGTTGCCACTGTCATGGGCGAGGGAGTCGTCCTCACCATCCAGACGTCCGAGAACGGCCATATCGGTGCCGTCGCCATCGCCGAGCCCGACCAGAGCGATGGCGGGCGTGACCGTGCAGGCGCAACCACGAGCGTCATCGCCATCCACGGGTGCAAGGACGAGGGCATCGCCCAGGAGGTCGCCAACCAGATGGCCTCCGAGCTCGGTGAGCGCGTCGTGGTGACGTGCGGCCTGGCCAACGCGGATGCCACCCCCCAGCAGATCGGCGAGATGCAGCTCTCGGCCCGTGCCGTCATGGATGCCGTCTCCGGTCAGGTGCGGATGGCACGTCGCGAGGCCTAGCCTCGCCGTGTCGTCCTGAGGCCGGCCTTCTCAACCAAAGGGCATGAACAAGGAGAGGACCCGGATCGCTCCGGGCCCTCTCCTTGTGTTCGGCTCGCGATTTCCGGGGGAAGGGAAGTCGCAGGGACCATGATGTGAGGCGCGTGATGCGCGCAGGTCGCTTAGGCCTTGTTGGTGCTGCCGAGGTTGTCCATATGGCTCTTGCAGACGGCCGTGATCTCGGCCATGCCGAGCTTGGCCGGCTTCTTGGGGTCGAAGCAGTCGGGATTCTCGGCCATGTAGCCCATGTAGCCGTGCGTGAACGCCTGGCGCAGCTCGGTGGCATAGTTGACCTTGCAGATGCCGTTCTCGATGGCTTCGAAGACCTGGTCGTCAGGGACGCCTGAGGTGCCGTGGAGGACGAGCGGGATGCTCACCTTGGCGCGGATCTCCTTCAGGATCTCCTGCTCGATGTGCGGGGTGCCCTTGTAGACGCCATGTGCGGTGCCTACGCCCACGGCCAGGCTCGTGCAGCCGGTGCGCTCGACGAACTCGACGGCCTCGTCGGGGTCGGTGAAGGGGTTCTCCTTGCCGGCGTCAGGGCCGTCGTCCTCCTTGCCGCCGACCTTGCCGAGCTCGGCCTCGACGGGGATGCCCATCGCAAGGCCGACCTTGGCCACAGACTCCGTGAGCTCCATGTTCTGCTCGAAGGGGACGTGGGAGCCGTCGATCATGACGGAGGTGTAGCCCACGCGCAGGGCCTGCATGCAGCGGTCGAACCCGTCGCCATGGTCGAGGTGGAGGGCGACCGGCACGTCCGTGCGCTCGGCAGCGGCCTTGACCATGCCATAGAAGTAGTCGAGGCCGGCATACTTGACCGTGCCCGGGGTGGTCTGCATGATGACGGGGGAGTGGTTCTCCTCCGCGGCGGCCAGGACGGCCATGACGAACTCGAGGTTCTCGACGTTGAACGCGCCCACGGCATAGTGGCCCTTCTGGGCGTCAAGCAGCATGTCCTTTGTGGTGACGAGCATCTGTGTCTCCTGTTCCGCCGGCATCGCCGGCATTCCTGGCGTATGGTCGGTCGCCCGACCCTCGAGGCGCGGCCCGAAGGCGCGCCCTTGTTACCGCTCGCTGATGCGCTCGATGGTCGTGGCCGAGCGCAGCTCCTCGGCCTTGCCCATGTCGAAGTGACCCGTGCTCGCGCTGAGGCAGTTGGCTGTTGCGCAGGCCATGGCATAGGCAAGCTGGTCGGCCGGCTCCATGCCACGTGCCATGGCGACCGCGAAGGCCCCCACCATGGTGTCGCCTGAGCCCACGGGGTTCACGACGTCGATCTTTGGGGCGCGACCACGGAAGGTGCCCCTCTCGCAGGCCATCACGGCACCCTTGTCGCCGAGCGAGACCACGACCTGTGAGATGCCGCGGGCGTGCAGGTCCTGTGCCGCCACGATGACCTCCTCGAGGGAGCTCACGTTGCGACCGAGGACGGCGCCGATCTCGTCGGTGTTGGGCTTGACCATGGTGGGCTGTGCGGTGATGCCGTTCTCGAGCAGCTCACCCGAGGTGTCGAGGATGACCGGCTTGCCGAGCGCCTTGACCCGGTCGACGAGGTCGACGTAGACGTCCTTGGCGACCCCTGCGGGCACGCTGCCGTTCATGGTGACGACGTCTGCCTTGGCCGCGAGGGCCGAGATCCTGGCTTCGAGGGTCACAAGCTCGTCGGCCGTGACGGCGCGACCGGGCTCGAGGAACTCCGTCGAGCGTCCGTCCGGCTCGAGGACGTTGATGCAGCAGCGTGTCTCGGTGGCGACGTGCACGAAGTCCTGTGAGATGCCGTCGGCGGCGAGCAGGTCGCAAAGCAGCTGCCCGTTGTTGCCGCCGACGAAACCGGTCGCGAGGACCTCCTCACCACAGGTTGCGATGGCACGGCTGCAGTTGAGCCCCTTGCCGCCTGCGTTGTCGATGACGGTGTCCACGCGCTGGACCTCACCCACCTCGAGCGGGGCCGAGATCTGGTAGGCCTTGTCGATCGACGTGTTGAGGGTGACGGTGCAGATCATGCGTGCCTCCTGAAGGGTCCGTTGCCTGGTGGTGCTCCTGCTCTTCAAGGGCAGTCTACCCGCTTCGATCTGTGCGAATGTCAGACATGAGTTAATGAAATCGCAGGTAAAGGAAGGTGCCAGACCTATCGCCACCTATGAGTTCCTTCCTGGGGCCCCGGCATTGTGCCAGAACATCGGAAAACGCAATAGAAAGAAAGTCGAACACTTGGTATTATCGAAAGCAAGCGAAACAGAATCATCACAACTCTTGCGTAAGAGAAAGGCATCGACATGCCCGAGCACCCAGAAGCGGCCCATAAGGGAGCAGCGGTCTTCGCGGAGGAGCGCCGGGCGGCGATCCTCTCGATCCTCGACCGTGATGCCTCCGTACAGGTCGCCGACATCGCGGAGGCCTTCGGGGTCTCGAGGGTCACGGCCCGAGGCGACCTCGATGCCCTCGAGAGGGCTGGCAAGCTCAGACGGACGCACGGCGGGGCCGTGTCCCTCTCACGTACCCTCACGGTCTCGATCCAGGACCAGCGTGTGAACGTCAACGTGGGTGCCAAGCAGGCCATCGCCCAGGCGGCCCTCGCCTACGTGCATGATGGGGACTCCGTCCTGGTCGACTCGGGGACCACGGCCCTCGAGCTGGTGCGTGCCCTTGGCAGCCGCGAGGGCGTCACGGTGGTCACGGGTGACTTCACCATCGCCGACTACGTGGACCGGTCCCTGCCGCGTACCGACGTCGTGATGCTGGGAGGCGCGCTCCGTAAGGGGCATCGCTACACCTATGGCCCCCTTGCCCTGCGTTCCCTCGAGGCCCTCCACGCCACGAGTGCCTTCCTCTGTCCCACGTCGTACGTGCCGGGGTGCGGCCTCATGACCAACTTCGCGGCCATGGCCGAGCTCAAGGCGAAGTTCCTCGAGTGCGCCAGCCACGCCTACGTGCTCATGGACGCGAGCAAGGTCGGCGCCCCAGGCCTGCTGAGGTTCGGCGGGCTCGACGTCGTCGAGGCCGTCGTCATGGACGCCGACCCGGATGGTGCCGTGGCTGCCGATCTCGACGGCACCCGGACCAAGCTCGTCCTGGCAGGGGAGTAGGCCAAGGGGGTGTCCGGCACCTTGCCGGGCTTTGGAGACGCTCATGATCGTCTGCGTTGCGACGTCGCGTCCCTCTCGTCTTTCCATAAATGCAAGTAATGGACGACCAATCCCAGGTGAACTCGCGATGAGAAGGCCGCATCGCCCGTCTGTCTTTGATTCAGTCGTCCATTAGTTGAAGATAGGAAGAGGAGTTGGGACCGGGACAGAGCACTTCCTCGCGGAGGGCGTCTCTTTGTGCGATGAGTCCGCTGTCCGACGAACTCGGCTTGATGTCGAGTGCCGCCTCAATGAGACGGGCGATTCGGTCGAGTTCATGGCGGTCGAGAATCTGGTCGTTGGTGACGGTGAGGACATCGATACCAACCTCACGAAGCTCGGCTCTTCGCGAGGAATCGTGTCCGAGCGACGTCGTTCCTGCGTGATATACGCTGCTCTCATATTCGACGTCGAGCTTGGCGTCCTGCCAATAGAGGTCGGCATAGCGACTCCCCGAGATGGTGCCACCTGTCCTGACCTCATGGTTGAGATGTGGTTTGGGAAGCCCATAACCACCAAGGGCTACGGGTAGGGTCAGCAGCATTGCCAGGTCCGTCTCTCGCGGCGATGCCGAGCCTGGCAGGATATGCCGGAGCGCTCTGATCGCCTTGCGATGTCCGCGATACCACCCCGAATGCCGTGCGGCCGAAAGAAGGTCGTCGGGCGTGGCGATCGCAGGCCGCGAGGAGAGTCCCGCCTGGCCTGAGGGGTCGACGACGTAAGAGCCACAGAGCTCGTATCCCAAACGTATGAGTTCGATGAGGTCGAGCGTAGCTGCCATCTGGAGAAACGTGAATGCTGGTGAGCTTATGAGCACATTAGGGCCGATGAGCCTGAAAGCCCCAGGAGGCGGCTCCTCCTGCCAGACATGACATTTCAGCAAGTCAGACCTTCTCCGAGCATCACCAGAGGGCACGAGGACATCGAGCTTGCCCTGTCGTGCCCACGGGAAGTCGAGCTCCGAGAGGGCCTTCTCGTCGGCAAAGGGGACATGGAGGTAGTAACGCCCAGCGCTAAGGTCATGGCGCATATGCCGTGGGTCCTCCGCAGGGGCATCGCTCCTGCCGATCATCCTGAGACGGCGGAGTGCGGTGCCATGGCTGAGCAAGAGCGTCACGGGTGCCTCCTTGGCCTGGCCACGTTCGGCGGAAGGGACGGCGGGAATCAGCAGATGATGACGGAAGCTTAGGGGGATTCTCGTGGATATGCAAGTAATGGACGACCGAGCCCAGGTGAACTTGCGATGAGAAGGATACGTTGCCCGCTTGTCTTGGATTCAGTCGTCCATTAGTTGAAGGCATGGAGACGCCCCCGTCTACTTTCATCGAGAGGAACGTCCCGTCGACCGCTCCGCGCGCAAGAAGGGCGGCCGACGGGGAACTGTCCCTGCCGGCCGCCCTTGGGTCGCTCGTGCGTCAGCGGCTAGTCGTGATAGTAGCCGGCATCCCACTTTGCGTTGATCTCGTCGAAGAAGTGGGGGTCTGCCTGTGCCTTGGCATCACCCTGCCAGACGGCGTCGATCTTGGCGACGAGCGCGTCATTGGCGGGCGTGGCGTTATACGTCGCTGCGAGGAAGGCGTCGACGATGTCGGCGACCAGGAACTCGCCGGTGATCTTGCCGCCGAAGCCGCAGACGTTGGCGTTCAGGTTCTCGCGGGCATAGACGGCACTTGCCATGTCGCGCACGAGCGGGCAGCGCGCACCCGGGACCTTGTTGACGGAGTTGGTGATGCCCACGCCGGTGCCGCACATGACGACGCCCGCGTCTGCCTTGCCGGATGCCACGCACTCGCCCACGCGCTTGCCGTAGATGGGGTAGTGCGTGCGGGTGTGGTCATAGGTGCCGCAGTCGATGACGGTATGGCCCATCTTCTTGAGGTGGTCCGAGAGCGCCATCTTCTCGGTGGTGACGATGTGGTCGCAGCCAATCGCGATGATCATGATGGGAATCCTTTCGTTGAACGTGAAGTGTGGGGGAGGGTCTTAGGCCATCTTGTTGAGCATGTCGACGCGCACCTGGTGGCGTCCTCCCGCATAGGGCTCCGAGAGGAACTCGTCCACGATGCCGCGGGCGAGGTCGGGCCCAACGATGCCCGATCCCATCACGATCATGCGGGCGTTGTTGTGCTGGCGGGTCATGTAGGCCGAGCGCTCGTCGGAGCACTCGCAGGGGATCATGCCCTTGACCTTGCAGGCGGCCATGTAGCTGCCGGCGCCATAGCGGTCGAAGGCGAAGCCGAGGCTGTCGGGGTTGTCCATGAGGTCATGGGCGACGGCGGTCGCGGAGTCGACGAAGTCTGCCGCGGGCTGCTCGCTCTTGTCGACGACCTCGTCGCCGCGCTCGATGAGGTAGGCCTTGACGGTCTCCTTGAGGGGCATGCCCTCGGCGTCAGATCCGATGACGATACGCATGGTGGTTCCTTTCCGGTTGGACGTTATTGAGTCTCGGCACCCCTCCCGGGGAGGTGCTATGAGATGACCTGGGTGTATTGCTCGACGACCTCGCGCTGCTCGGGTGTGACCTGGTCATCGGTGACAAGGCCGTCAACCTGTACGAGGTCGTAGAAGGTATAGAAGTCTCGCTTTCCCAGCTTGCTCGAGTCGGCGACGAGGTAACGCATGTCGGCCTTGTCGAAGACGAGCTGCTGGAGCTTGCCCTCCTCCATATTGGAGGTCGAGGCGGCATGCTCGAGAATCCCGTTCGCGCCGATGAACGCCTTGTCGATTCCCAAGGAGGAGACGGCCTCTTCGGCCATGGGCCCCACGAAGGCGCCGGTGTGCGGCCGATAGAGGCCACCCACGAGGCAAAGGTCGAAGTCGTCATGATCCTCGAGGAGGTTGAACACGGGAAGGCTGTTGGTGATGACGCGGAGCCTTCCCTTAGGGAGGAGCTGCGTCATCGTCTCGATGGTGGTGCCGGTCCCCAGGAAGATCGTGTCGCCCTGTCTGATGAGGCTTGCGGCCATTCTGGCTATGCGCTGCTTCTCGGCCTTATGTATCTGGCGCTTCTCGTCATGCGAGAACTCTCGAGGTATGGCGAGACCGCGCTTGCCGGTGATGCTCCTGGCTCCTCCGTGCACGCGTTCGACCTTGCCGACTGCTGAGAGCTCCTCGAGGTCGCGTCGGACGGTCATCTCGGAGACATCGAGCTCGCCGGCGACGTCACTTACCGTGACAGTGCCGCGCTCGGTACAGATCTTGGTGATCGCGTCTTGTCGCTCTGCTTTAAGCACGAGTCCTCCTTCGGACGTGTACGAACATAACAGAACAAGAACGGACAGTCCAGTTCTGAGTGGTCGATTCTGTTCGGCCAACGGTAGAACGGATGTCACTTATCATAGCAAAACCTAACAGATTTATGAACCAGCAGGTAAAAGTATCAGATATCATTCATCGGAATGTGCGAGTCGCTCTCGAAACGAACAAAAGAATATTTCGCCGATTGGGCGTTGACAAAAAATGTTGGCGTGAAGTATTACAGATACGTGCAAAAACGAGCACGAACCAACATTTCCGTACATTAATGAAGGACGAGGGGCTCGTAGGTCCCAGGAGCGAACGGAGAGGCACATGGCTCAGGAGGACAAGCTCTTCTATCCCGATACCGTCTATGTGAGCGAGGCACGTACCCAGAACGAGGTCTTCGCTGAGGTCTCGAAGGACCTGCTCGCCAAGGGACTCGTCAAGGATGCCTTCCTCGAGAACATCATGGAACGCGAGGCTGGATATCCTACTGGCATGAACATGGCCCCCCTGAGCGACAGGCTCCCCAACTTCGCGGTCCCCCACACCGAGGTGGAGTTCGTCAACACATGCCGTCTCGTGCCCGTGCGGCTTCTGAGGCCGGTCACGTGGCATGACATGATCTCCCCCGACGACTCGTTCGACGTCTCGTTCCTGTTCATGATTCTCAATGACGACGCCGAGGCCCAGGTGGGGATCCTCGCTCGGATCATGGACTTCGTGAATGCCTCCGGTGTGGACGCGATGGTTGACTTCTTCAACCTCGATGACCCTAAGTCCATATACGACTACCTCGTGGGTCATTTCCCCCAGAGGGCAGAGTAGCTGCGTCATATCAGGTGCAATGGGCAGCCGAATATGCCCAGAAAGACATAGTAGGAGGAGAGAGACATGATCAAGATTCTTGCGGCGTGCGGTGCAGGTGTCAACTCGAGCCATCAGATCAAGGATGCGCTCGAGAAGGAGATGAAGGCCAGGGGTTACAACGTTTCATGCGATGCCGTGATGATCAAGGACATCACGGAGGGCATGCTGGCCCACTATGACATCTTTGCCCAGATCGCCAAGACGGACCTCGGGTTCGAGGTCAAGATCCCCGTGGTCGACGCAGGTCCGATCCTGTATCGCATGCCTGCCATGGCCAAGCCTGTCTATGACGCTGTGGAGAAGGTCATCAAGGATAACGGGCTCTCGTAACACGTTGCACTTCCGTGGTCGGTCTTCCCGGAACCAGCCGCGGCGTAATAGCAGATCTTCAGTAGTACCGCTGACGCGGGTGACAGAGGGGGTTAGATGGACGCAATAATCAGCTTTGCCAATGCGGTGTTCCAGCCCATCATTGATTTGGGCGCGGCACCGATGATGGTGATAATCCTCACGATTATCGCCATGTGCTTCAAGGTGAAGTTCACTGACGCACTTATGGGTGGCCTCAAGCTCGGTATCGCACTTACCGGCATCTCAGCCATCATCAACATCCTTACGTCTGCCTTTGGCGATGCCATGACGGCATTCGTCAGCTCGACCGGCATCCAGCTCACGATTACCGACCTTGGTTGGGCGCCACTGGCAACGATCACGTGGGGCTCGCCCTATACGCTCTTCTTCCTGATGATCATGGTCATCGTCGATGCTGTCATGATCGTGCTCGACAAGACCAATACCATAGACGTTGACGTCTTCGACATCTGGCACCTTGCCTTCGTGGGGCTTGCCTGCATGTACTTCGGTGCGAACCTGATCGTGGCGACGCTCCTGGTCGTGTTCATCGGCGTGCTCAAGATCATCAACTCCGACCTCATGAAGCCGACCTTCACGGACCTGCTTGATGCTCCCGAGGCCAACCCGATGACCACCACGCACATGAACTACATGATGAACCCCGTCATTATGGTCTTCAATAAGTTCTTCGACAAGTTCCTTCCCTGGCTCGACAAGTACGACTTCGACGCAGCCAAGCTCAACTCCAAGATCGGGTTCTGGGGTTCCAAGTTCGCCATCGGCATCTACCTTGGTATCTTCGTCGGTCTGCTGGGTCACCAGGACATCAAGTCCATCTGCACGTTGGCCCTCACCGCAGCCGTCTGCCTCGAGCTCTTCAGCCTGATCGGGTCTTGGTTCATCTCCGCCATCGAGCCCCTTTCCCAGGGAATCACCAACTTCGCGAACTCCAAGCTGCAAGGTCGTACCCTGAACGTCGGGCTCGACTGGCCGTTCCTCGCGGGTCGCGCCGAGATTTGGGCCGCCGCGAACGTCCTTGCCCCCATCATGCTCCTTGAGTCGCTCGTGCTTCCTGGCAACGGTCTCCTTCCCCTCGGCGGCATCATCGCCATGGGTCTCACGCCCGCGCTGCTCGTCGTGACCCGCGGCAAGATGATTCGTATGATCGTCATCGGTGCCATCGTGCTTCCTGTGTTCCTGTGGGCTGGTACGCTCGTGGCTCCGTTCGTCACCGAGACGGCCATTCAGGTCGGTGCCTTCCCCTCGTCTGTCGCTGCAGGCACCTTGATCTCGGATACGACGATGGAAGGGCCTATCGAGAAGTTCCTGGCCTTCCTGGTCGGTAACGCAAGCACGGGCCAGATCACGTTCATGATCTATGCGCTCCTTGCCCTCGTCGCCTACCTCCTTATCTTCCTCTGGTACCGTCGTGAGATGCAGAAGCGTAATGCCGAGTATGTCAAGGAGGGCAAGTGCCATCCTGACAAGCTCGTTACCGGCAAGTTCTGTGACGTCCCGGTTCCCGAGACGGTCCCTGAGGGTGCTCCTGAGGGTGCCGCTGCTTCCGAAGGCTCGACGGAATAGTTCCTCTCTCCTTGCTTGAAAGGTTTGCCTGGTATGGGCGGTCACGGCTATGGCTGTGACCGCTCACGCTCATGTCGGGGGAGATGCATGCACTTCGACCTGGCGCTAGTGGCTTCTCGCGACAGCTACCGTGCTGCGTTCGATGAGCTTTCCGGGGACCAGTATGCTTAGCGGCTCGTGTGCTCCGGACTTGGGGCCGATGACCTTCTCGAAGGCGAGACGGCCTACCTGGTGGTTGTCAAAGCGAACTGTGGTGAGGCTCACGTGAGGGACGATTCCGCCCAATGCGTCATCGACCCCGACGACGCTCACGTCTTCGGGGACACGCTTGCCGGCATCGCGAAGCGCCGCCATGGCCCCATAGGCCATGGCATCGTTCGAGGCGTATATGGCCGTGCATGAGGGATCCCTCGCAAGGGCCGCCCCCGCCTCATAGCCGCTGTCGGCAGACCAATCGCCCCGACGAATCTCCGGTGCGCCGATGCCTGCCTCCGCGAGTGCGTCGTACCAACCCTCCTCGCGCATGGAGCCCGAGATGGACAATGCTGGCCCTGCGATGTGGTGGACCGTCCTGTGACCGTGCTCGAGGAGGTAGCTCACGATCATCTCCGAGCAGCCATGCTGGTCGTTGTCTACCGTCGGGCATGAGGGATGCTCGATCATCGTGAGGATGACGGTCGAGAGTGCAGGAAGTGGCTGGAAGGTGCGGAAGTCCTCGACCATGCGGTTGAGGTTGAAGATCATGCCGTCGACGGGAAGGGCACTCATGCGTCTGGTGGCCTCGGCCAGGGTCTGCGGCTTGTCCTTGTCCATCTCTATGAGGGTGATGGCATAACGCCTCTCCTGGGCTGCAGCGGTGATGCCGGCCAGACGGTCGAGGTTGCCCGTGCTCCTGATGTCAAACATCACGAGCCCTATCGAACGGTAGCTGCCCGTCTTGAGGGAGCGGCCGGCGAAGCTCGGACGATAGCCGATCTCATCCATGACGTCACGGACTCGTTCGGCCGTGTCGGGACGTACGGCCGAGGAGCCGTTCACGACACGTGATACGGTCTGGGTCGAGACGCCGGCCGCGTGGGCGACGTCTGCCATCGAAGCCGAGCGTGTGCCGTTGTTCCCCATCGTGTCCCCTCGCTGTCAGTGGTGCGTCACTCGGTTGGCCCGCTCATGACATATGCATATCCGACCTGTCAGCATGATAACGTAAACACGCATGATGATGGCCCCATGCCGGAACGTGTCGAGCTGGCCGTTGGGGGCTCGTTTGCTACCGTTCGCCACCATCTTCGGGCTGTCACATACTGTCTTCCCCCATTCATGGTAACGTAAACATCGTCAAGGATGTTAGCGTTAACATTCACTGTGTGGGAACAGGAACATGCTCGGTGAAGCGCCCATCCTTGCCCCCTCTTTGGCATTGCGACCGGGAATCGCAATGCCATGCAGAAGACCATGATTGGAGACATGTCATGACGAAGGAAGAGATCCAGCAGGTCAGCTTCGAGATCGTCGCCTACTCAGGCGACGCGCGCACGAAGCTCCTCCAGGCGGTCAAGAAGGCCAAGACCCATGAGTTCGACGAGTCGGCCAAGCTCATCGACGCGGCCCAGGAGTGCATCAACGAGGCCCATAAGTCGCAGACCACCCTGCTCCAGCAGGAGGCGGCTGGCGAGAACAACGAGATCGGCTTCATTACGGTCCACGCCCAGGACCATCTCATGACCACGATGATGCTTCGCGACATCGTGGACACGCTCGTGGACGTGTACCGCTAGGTAGCATCAGTAGCAAGACACCCGGCCGGGATAGGGCCCGACCGGGCATACGCAACTCCGGAAGGGGAGTCACATGGACAAGCTTATCGCGCAGATCGAGAAGGGGAAGCCCTTCTTCGACAAACTCGCGCGCAACAAGTACCTGAAGTCGATTCGAGACGGCTTCATGTCGGCGATGCCGATCATCATCTTCTCGTCGATCTTCCTGCTCGTTGCAGACGTTCCTGCCATCTGGGGCTTCACGTGGCCCGACGACATCCAGACCATGCTCATGAAGCCGTATAACTACTCGATGGGCATCCTCTCGCTCGTCGTGGCCGCGAGCACGGCCAAGCACTTCACGGATGCGCTCAACCGTGACATGCCGATCAACAACCAGATCAACTTCATCTCGACGATGATCGCCGCCATCGTGGGCTTCCTCATCCTGTCGAGCGACGCCATCTCGATCGCGGTCTCTGACACCGTGACCGTCTCGGGCTTCGACAGCAGCTACCTTGGCAGCAAGGGCCTGCTCACCGCCTTCATCGCGGCGTTCGTCGTGGGATGGTTCTACAAGCTCTTCGTGGGCCACAACATCACGATCAAGATGCCCAAGGAGGTCCCGCCCAACATCTCGCAGGCCTTCAAGGACATCATCCCGTTCTCTGCCGCCATCCTCTTCTTCTGGCTCTTCGACCACTTCTTCCGCATGGCCTTCGGCTACTGCTTCGCCCAGGGCGTCATCCAGGTGTTCCAGCCCATCTTCACCGCCGCTGACGGGTATCTCGGACTTGCCATCATCTACGGCGCCATGTCCCTGTTCTGGTTCGTCGGTGTCCACGGCCCCTCGATCGTCGAGCCTGCCATCGAGGTCGCGCTCCTCTCGGGCATGACCGACAACCTCGCAGCTGTCCAGGCTGGCGTGCACGCCACGCATGCCCTCTCGCTTGCCTCCCAGTACTTCGTGGTCTGCCTCGGCGGTACCGGCGCCACGCTCGTGGTCTGCCTGATGTTCGCCTTCCTGGCCAAGTCCAAGGAGATGAAGGCCATCGGTCGCGCGTCCGCGATCCCCGTGCTCTTCAACGTGAACGAGCCCTTCCTGTTCGGCGCGCCCATGATCTTGAACCCCGTGTTCTTCATCCCGTTCATCTTCACCCCGATCCTGAACATCTGGCTCTTCAAGTTCTTCATCGACTTCCTCGGCATGAACGGCCTCATCTACACGCTGCCCTGGACCACCCCGGGCCCCCTGGGAATCATCCTCTCGAGCGGCCTCGCACCCATGGCCATCGTCTTCACCGTATGCGTGCTCGCGCTCGACTTCGTGTGCTACTTCCCGTTCTTCAAGGTCTATGACAAGCAGATGTGTGATGCGGAGGCCGAGAACCTCAACGAGGAGGCCATCGCCGAGAAGGCCGCCAAGATGAACGACGCCTTCCAGGGCAAGACCAGCGCCGAGGCCGTCGCTGCCGTGGCCGCACCTGCCGGTGGCACCGCTGCCGTGGCCGCACCTGCTGCAACGGGTGACTTCGCTGACCTCGCAGGAAAGAAGGTCCTGGTGCTCTGCGCTGGTGGCGGCACGAGCGGGCTTCTCGCCAACGCCCTTGCCAAGGCCGCCAAGGAGCGTGACCTCGACCTCGAGACGGCTGCCGGCTCCTATGGTGCGCACCTCGACATCATGCCCAACTTCGACCTCGTCGTCCTCGCGCCCCAGGTGGCCTCGTACTACGAGGACCTTAAGAAGGACGCGGCCCGCATGGACGTGGCCACGGTCGCCTGCGAGGGCAAGCAGTACATCGACCTCACCCGTGACGGCGAGGCAGCGCTGAGGTTCGTCTCTGACACCCTCAAGGCCCAGGAGTAGCGACATGAGATTCGCTGACGACTTCATCTTCGGCGGCGCGACCGCTGCCTACCAGTGTGAGGGCGAGACGCTCACGCACGGCAAGGGCAAGGTCGCCTGGGACGACTTCCTGGCCGACAAGGGCCGCTTCACGGCGGATCCTGCGAGCGACTTCTACAACCAGTATCCCGAGGACCTCAGGCTCTGCCAGATGTTCGGCGTGAACGGCATCCGCATCTCCATCGCGTGGACGCGCATCTTCCCGGACGGCACCGGTGCCGTGAACCCCGAGGGTGTCAAGTTCTACCATGACCTGTTCGCCGAGTGCCACAGGCGTGGTGTGGAGCCCTTCGTGACGCTGCACCACTTCGACACGCCCGACCGCCTCTTCCAGGATGGCGACTTCCTGAACCGTGCCACCATCGATGCCTTCGTGGACTACGCGAGGTTCTGCTTCGAGGAGTACGCGGACGACGTCACCTACTGGTTCACGTTCAACGAGATCTGGGCCGTCGCCACCAACCAGTACATCGAGGGGACCTTCCCCAACGGCGTGCAGTGCAGGCTCGACCTGGCCTTCCAGTGCATGCACAACATGATGGTCGCTCATGCCAAGGCCGTCGTCGCCTACAAGGAGGCCGGCTATGCCGGCAAGATCGGCGTGGTCCAGTCGCTCGAGTCCAAGTACCCGGACGACCCCTCCAAGCCGGCTGACGTCGCCGCTGCCAAGAACGAGGACGTACTCGAGAACCAGTTCCTGCTTGACGCCACCTTCGACGGGAGCTATTCGCCGGAGACCATGGCGGTCGCGAACAGGCTGGTCGCCCTCTCGGGGGGCAGCCTCGACATCACCGACGATGACCTCGCGGTCATGGGCAAGGCGGCCCCGCTCAACGACTATCTGGGAATGAACTACTACCAGAGCCGTTTCCTCAAGGCCTATGACGGCCCCAACGACATCCACCACAACGCCACCGGTGAGGCGGGCACGGAGCGCTTCCGCCTGGCAGGCGTGGGGGAGCGCGTCGAGAAGGACGGCATCCCTCGCACCGACTGGGACTGGCTGATCTACCCGCAGGGCATGTATGACATGATCATGCGCATCACCCGTCAGTGGCCTGGCTACAAGGCGATCTACATCACCGAGAACGGCATGGGCTACAAGGATGACTTCCAGGATGGCGTGATCGATGACGAGCCGCGCATCGACTACATCAAGCAGCATCTCGAGTGGCTGCTCAAGGCAGTGGACGAGGGCGCCAACGTCAAGGGCTACTTCGTCTGGTCGCTCATGGACATGTTCTCGTGGACCAACGGCTACAACAAGCGCTATGGCCTGTTCTACGTGGACTTCAAGACAGGGAAGCGCTATCCCAAGGCCTCTGCCTACTGGTACAAGCGCGTCGCGCTCCATCACTCGCTTGAGGCCTAATAACATGTTAATATAACAACCATACGGTCAGGGTCGGTAGGTCCGCGTGCGGTCGACATAGCTAAGATTGTCTCGACTATGGAGGACCGCACGCGGACAGCAGGAGGTCAGGATGGTTACTACCGAACACTTTGGTATCACGGAGGATGGGCGCGACTTCTCACTCTTCACCCTGGAGGCGGCCGGGATCACGGCCAAGGTCTCCGACTTCGGGGCGGTGCTCACCTCCATCCTGGCCCCCGATGCCGCAGGCACGCTGGCCGACTGCGTCCTCGGCTTCGACGACGGTGCGGACTACCTCACCAACAAGGACTTCTTCGGTGCCCTTGCAGGCCCGATCGCCAACCGCACGGCCGGCGCCGAGCTCGAGCTCGGCGGCAGGACCTATCACCTCGTCAAGAACGAGGGTGAGAACAACAACCACACCGACTTCGACCGCGGGCTGCACAAGCAGCTCTGGGACGTCGTCGAGGTGGGGGAGTCCTCCGTCACGTTCGGCATCGACCTTGCGGACGGCGTCTACGGGCTCCCCGGGAACCGCCGCTTCACGGTGACCTATGAGGTCACGCCAGACGCTCGCGTGCGGGTGCACATCCATGCCACGACGGATGCCGAGACCTGCATCAACGCGACGAGCCACACCTACTTCAACATCGCGGGCGCGGGCAAGGGCGTCCATGACGTGCTCGACCAGGAGCTCCAGGTCTGGGGATCGCACTTCATCCCGGTCGGCCCGGGCTCCATCCCCACGGGAGAGATTCGTCCCGTCGCGGGCACCCCGTTCGACTTCACCGCGGGCAAGCCCATCGGGCGTGACCTCGCTGCCGACGACGAGCAGCTCAAGCTGTGCGGTGGCTACGACCATGCCTTCTGCGTCGATGGCTATGACGGGAAGGGGACCGTGGCGCATGCCCTGCGCATCTGCGATCCGGCAAGCGGCCGCGTGATGGACGTCTGGACCACCCAGCCCGGTGTCCAGACCTACACCGGCAACTACCTCGGGGGTCTCACGGGCCACGACGGCGCGGTCTATGAGCCGCGCGACGGCATCGCCTTCGAGGCCCAGTTCTACGCCGACTCCCCGCACCACGCAGGCTTCCCGCAGGACATCTTCGGGCCGGAGCAGGACTTCGACTCGGTCATAGAGTTCGCGTTCTCAGTGCAGTAGACTGAGTCCGATACTTATGCAACCAGTTTTATGAAAGGGACCCCATGAAGAGCATCGAGGACCGTCGCGCTGCCATCCTGCCTGCCTTCGACGAGCGCTACGGTACTTCCGAGCGCCCGCTCGTGTCCGTGCACGCACCCGCGCGCACGGAGATCGCAGGGAACCACACCGACCATGAGGGTGGGACCGTAGTGGCAGGTGCGCTCGACCGCTCGATCGAGGGGGTGGCTGCGGCCAACGGGTCGAACGTGATACGGGTCACCAGCATGGGGTTCGACCCCATCGAGGTCGATCTCTCGTCGCTCGACGCCGATCCTTCCGAGCAGGTCTCAACGGCCTCGCTCGTCCGGGGCATGGCTCACGAGCTCGCCTCTACGGGGCGCACGCCTGCTGGTTTCGACCTCGTCTGTGAGAGTGACATCCCGGCAGGAGGGGGACTCTCCTCCTCCGCCGCCTTCGAGTGCATGACAGGCCGTGCCATGGAGCTCCTCTGGCCCGGACGCGACGTTGAGGCCATCGAGCTCGCGCAGATGGCGCAGCGTGCCGAGAACGACTACTTCGGCAAGCCCTGCGGCCTCATGGACCAGCTCTCGGTCGCGCTGGGCGGCATAGCCCACATGGGCTTCTCGGATCCCGCGGTGCCCGCCTTCGAGCGCCTCGACTTCGACTTCGAGGCCGCGGGCTATGCCATCTGCCTCGTCGACGTGGGCTGCGACCACAGCCAGTTCACGGACGAGTACGCTGCGGTCCCGCAGGAGATGCATGCCGTCGCACAGGCCTTGGGTGCCGAGCGCCTGGGGGACGTGGAGAAGGCCAGCTTCGAGTCGCAGATTCCTGTGCTCCGTGAGCGTCTCGGGGACCGGGCGGTGCTTCGTGCCCTCCACTACTGGCGCGAGGACGAGCTCGTCTCCGCCCGCTGGGACGCCCTGGTGGCCGGCGACATGCCTGCCTTCCTTGCGGCCACGCGTGCGTCCGGTGCGAGCAGCGCCATGTTTCTGCAGAACGTCGCTTGCGGCGACACCTATCAGCCTGCGATGGTCGCGCTCGCCTTGGCCGAGGACGTCCTGGACGGCCGTGGTGCCGCGCGCATCCATGGCGGCGGCTTCGGTGGCTCCATCCAGGTGTTCGTGCCGCTCGACCTCGTCGGTCGCTTCTCGGAGGCCATGGACGGGTGGCTGGGCGATGGCGCCTGCGCCCGCTACGCCATCTCCCCTGAGGGGGCATCCTCGTCATGGCTTCGATAGACCTGGCGCGGACCATTTCCTTACTTGTGGACTACACGGTCGCGAACGGCCTCGTCGAGGAGGGGGACCGACTCTGGGCGTACAACCAGGTCCTCGAGGTCGTGGGGTCCATGGGGCCGGGTCCCGACGTCTCGCACATGGACTTCTCGTCGGCCTTCGACCTCGATGCCACGCTTGCATGCCTGTCTGACGTCGCCGTCACGAACGGTCGCTACGAGGATACCGCCTCCGGACGCGACCGTGCCTCCATGGCCATCATGGGTCGGCTGATGCCACGCCCCTCCGAGGTCGACGCCACCTTCGAGCGGCTTCGCGCCGTCTCCCCCAAGGATGCGACCGACTGGTTCTATCGGCTCTCGTGTGACGTGGGTTACGTCCGTCGCTCGGCCATCGCCAGGAACGTCGCCTGGTCCACGCCGACGCAGTGGGGCGACCTCGAGATCACGATAAACCTCTCCAAGCCCGAGAAGGACCCACGCGACATCGCGGCCGCCGGTGCGGCGCATGACACGGGCGAGGCCTATCCGGCCTGCCAGCTCTGCATGACCAACGAGGGGTACGCCGGTCGAGCCGCGGCCGCCCCGGGAGGGTCCCATCCCGCCCGCCAGAACCTGAGGATCGTTCCCATCGAGCTCGGCGGTGAGCGGTGGGGCCTCCAGTACAGCCCCTATGCCTATTTCGCAGAGCACTGCATCGCGATGAGCCCCATCCATCGTCCGATGCATGTGGACGAGGGGAACCTCTCGCGCCTGCTCGACTTCGTCGACCTCTTCCCACGGTACTTCGTAGGCTCGAACGCCGACCTCCCCATCGTGGGCGGCTCGATCCTGTCGCATGACCACTTCCAGGGAGGTCTCCACACCTTCCCGATGATGCGGGCGCCCGAGGTCCGTCGCGTGCGCCTCGAGGGCTTCGATGACGTCGGCTGCCATGAGGTCAAGTGGCCGTTGAGCGTCCTCAGGGTCTCGGGGACGGACCGGTCCCGCGTGCTCGCCGCCGCGACGCATGTGATCGATGCCTGGCGTGGCTACTCCGACCCTTCGGCCGGCATCGTCGCCGCGACTGGCGAGACCCGTCATAACACGGTGACGCCCATCGTCTGGCGGCGCGGTGACGAGTATGTCATCGACCTTGCTCTGAGGTGCAACGTGACCACGCCCGACCACCCGCTGGGGACGTTCCATCCGCACGAGCAGTGGCATCACATCAAGAGGGAGAACATTGGCCTCATCGAGGTCATGGGCCTGGCCATCCTACCTGGAAGGCTCCAGGCCGAGCTCGCGGCCGTACGCTCCCATCTGCTCGACGGCACCTCGCTCGAGGACGATCCGCTCGCTGCGGCACATGCGACGTGGGCCCACGAGGTCGCCGGACGTCACCCGGACCTTGCCGCAGACGATGCCGATGCGACCCTCCGGGACGAGGTCGGCCAGGTCTTCGGTCATGTGCTCGAGGACGCGGGCGTCTTCAAGTGGGACGAGGAGGGCAGGGCTGCGTCGGCCCGCTTCACGGACGGCCTCTAGCCTCGCCACATACATACGCTCGAGAAGCCCCCTGATCCACGCCTGGCCAGGGGGCTTCTTGCCGAGTAGGGCGAGGACCGCCCGAGCAGGGGTCTGGCACAGGGCGAACGGGGCTGTTCCCAACAACCGTTCACCGGCTTTTTGGAAACATTTCGTCCCCAATCTCGATTTCCCCACAGGTCCTTGAAATCTAATACCAGTTTGGTTCGAGGTTCATACCACCGCAGGGTACGGGCCGAGCATATGTTTTTGTTCCTTCGAGGACATGTCAGATTCTTTCGTTCTGAATTCCTGATTGTGAATAGCTGGAAACCACCAGGTAAAACGGTTTTCTAACCGGCGAACGGTCGCTATTATCGGGTGTGTGGTCAGTGAGGCCGCTCGTTTTGACGCTTCTTGACCGGCCTTTTGCAACTGGTAAACTGTGCATTGACTGATTACCTGGTTACTACCAGTTGCATCCGTGGTATGAACCAGACAGATTCAAGTCGGTATCCAGAGAGAGACGAGAGGAACAACCATGGTAGGAGTCGTCCTAACAGGTCACGGCAAGTTCGCACCAGGTCTGGCAAGCGCCCTCGAGATGGTCGCCGGTCCACAGTCGAGCTTCTCCGTCGTTCCCTTTGACGAGTCGGCAGCGGGCGAGTACGCTTCCGTCCTCCGCGACGCGATTGGCGAGCTCGTGCAGCATAACGATGGCGTGCTCGTGTACGTCGACCTCCTGGGAGGGACCCCCTTCAACCAGGCGATGCTCGACGCCGCATCCATCCCGCATGTCGAGGTCGTCACCGGCACCAACCTCCCCATGCTCATCGAGTCCATGCTGACGCGAGGGTCTGACACCACCCTCAACGAGATGGTCGAGACCTCGCTCAAGGTCGGCAGGGCCGGCATCGATCACAAGACCCTCGAGAACACCTCGCCTGAGGAGAGCTTCGACGAGGGCGGCATCTGATGGACATCGCGCAGAGCATCCTCGGCGCTTCCATCGCGCTTCTCATCTTCCTGGGGGTCGGCGGCCTCATCTATACCATCTGGAGCCGTGGCAAGGTCAAGCGCCAGAAGGGTTACTACGAGGACATCCACAAGAACCTCTCCAACGGTCAGCGCGTCATGTTCTCGGATGGTCTGTTCGGTGTGGTCCAGCGCGTCGGCAAGGAGACGTGCGACGTGAAGGTGAAGGGCGGCACGGTCATCGAGGTGTCACGCTTCGCCATCCAGGAGATCGTGAAGAAGTAGCACATGCGGTAACGACTCTTCGGCCGCTCCGACCGAGGACACAAGAGAGAGAAGGCACTACATGAGTGAGCCGAACATCCTGCTGACCCGCATCGACAACCGTCTCATCCACGGCCAGGTCGCAACCCAGTGGAACGGATCGCTGGGAGCCAACCTGATCCTCGTCGCCAACGATGCGGTCGCCACCGACAAGATGCGTCAGGGCCTGATGGACATGGCAGCCCCCACGGGCGTCGCCACGCGTTACTTCTCGATCGAGAAGACCATCGAGGTCATCCACAAGGCTGCGCCACGGCAGCACATCTTCATCATCTGTGAGACCCCAGAAGATGTGTTGAGGCTCGTCAAGGGGGGAGTGCCGATCAAGAAGGTCAACATCGGCAACATGCACATGGCTGAGGGCAAGCGGCAGGTCGCCACGTCCGTGGCAGTGAACGACGAGGACGTCGCCGCCTTCAAGGAGCTGCAGGGGATGGGGGTGGAGCTTGAGATTCGGCGTGTTCCCAGCATCCCTGCTGAGAACACGAACAAGCTGTTCGACTAAGGGGGTCGGGCAGCCTTAGGCCGTGGCGGGCCCGCGGGTCCGTCACACAATGCACTTCGAAAGGAGGAAAGGGAGATGGAGTATAGCGTCCTTCAGATAGCCCTGGTCTTCATCGTCACGTTCATTTGTGCAATCGACCAGTTCAGCTTCCTCGAGTCGCTGTATCAGCCAATTGTGACCGGCATGGTCATTGGCCTCATCTTGGGAGATGTCCAGACCGGCCTCATCGTCGGTGGCACCTACCAGCTGATGACCATCGGCAACATGCCTGTCGGAGGTGCCCAGCCGCCCAACGCGGTGATCGGTGGCATCATGGCTGCTGTCCTGGCCATCGCGAGCGGGCTCGAGCCCACCGCGGCAGTTGCGACGGCAATCCCGTTCTCACTGCTCGGTCAGTACGGCGTCACCCTGATCTTCACGATCATGTCGCCGCTCATGACCACGGCTGACAACTATGCGCACGAGGCCAACACCAAGGGCATCGAGCGTCTGAACTACCTGGCCATGGCTGCACTCGGCCTGATCTTCGGCGTCGTCGTCACCCTGTTCTTCATCGGTGGCGCCACGTTCGGCAAGACCGTCGCTGCCATGATCCCGACCTGGCTCTCCGGAGGCCTCTCCGCAGCTGGTGGCATGATGCGCTTCGTCGGCTTCGCCATCCTGCTCAAGGTCATGGTTTCCACCGAGATGTGGGGCTTCTACTTCATGGGCTTCGCCATGGCGAACATCGTCGTCGCCAACGATTCCCTCTCGAGCCCTGCACTGATCATCCTGGCGCTCATCGGCTTTGCCCTGGCCTTCTGGGACTACCAGATCCAGACCAAGTTCAAGACCGCTGGCCCTGCTATTGCTGGAGGTGAGGAAGATGGCATCTGAAACCTACGTCATTCCTGATCACTATCAGGACCTCACGCCCGCTGAGCCTCTGGACCAGAAGACGCTCAACAAGATGGTCTGGCGTTCGCTGTTCCTGCAGGCATCGTTCAACTACGAGAGAATGCAGGCCTGCGGCTGGCTGTATGGCATCCTTCCTGGTCTGGAGAAGATCCACACCAACAAGGACGACCTCGCGGCTTCCATGAGCCACAACATGGAGTTCTTCAACACGCACCCGTTCCTCGTCACGTTCGTCATGGGCATCGTGCTGTCGCTCGAGCAGAACAAGGTGGACATCCCCACCATCCGCGCCGTCCGCGTGTCCGCGATGGGCCCGCTCGGTGGCATCGGTGACGCCATCTTCTGGTTCACGCTCGTCCCCATCACGGCCGGCATCACGTCGAACATGGCCATCTCCGGCAGCATCGCCGCACCGTTCATCTTCCTGATCATCTTCAACGTCGTTCAGTTCGTCGTCCGCTTCTGGCTGATGAACTGGTCGTACAAGATGGGCACCAACGCGATCAGCATGCTGACCGAGAATGCCAAGGAGTTCACGCGTGCGGCCTCCATCCTCGGCGTCTTCGTCGTGGGCTGCCTCACCGTCTGCTATGGCGGCACCAAGCTCGGCCTCCTCATCCCCAACGGCACCACCAACACCGCTACGGCAGAGTCCGCGGTCGTTACCAACCAGTCCCTCGAGGCTGGCGACTACGACACGTACCTGTTTGGCAGCAATGCTGATGGCTCCCAGGGTACCTACAAGGAGTACACGGCCGACGCCGAGAGCGTGACCATGCTCACCGGCACCACCGCCGCTGGCGATGACGCCACCGCCGCCGTCACTGACCTCGGCAACGGCAGCAGCTCCATCACGTTCATCCAGAACGTCGAGTCCGCCGTCAACATCGACATCCAGTCGATCCTCGACGGCATCTGCCCCAAGCTCATCCCGCTTGGCATCACCATGCTTCTCTACATGCTGATGGCCAAGAAGAACTGGACCCCCATCAAGTGCATCTGCCTCGTCCTGGCGATCGGACTTGTTGGCTCCGGCTTCGGGCTTTGGGTCTCGATCTGGTAGGACCGTTCCACGAGTCCCCACGGGGCGTGCGGCGGGAGGCTTCCTGTCGCACGCCCCACACGGAGCCAGGTGCATGGGCCACGCATCAAGGTCCCGCAGAGCTCCTGCATGACGTGTTTCTCCCATAGGGTATGCGCCTCCCGTCCGGTGGGTCGCATATGGCACGAAGTACCGGACACGAGCGCAAGCGAGGGAAGCCCACCGTGGGTACCGTGTCGAAAAAGCAGCCTCTCTACGACCAGCTGGTCGACATCCTGCGGGATAAGATCGACAACGAGCTGCGTCCCAACGACCTGCTCCCCTCCGAGCGCGAGCTCTCCCAGCAGTACGGGCTGTCCCGCACCACCGTACGCCTCGCGCTCCAGGAGCTCGAGAACCTCGGGCTCATCTATCGCAAGCATGGCAAGGGCACGTTCGTGGCCGACTTCGGCGACAACGTGACGAACCTCTCCCAGACATACAGCTTCACGGAGCAGATGCGTGAGCTGGGAAGGGTTCCTAAGACGACCATTCTCGAGTTCACCAAGCTCGAAGCCAATAAGTACCTCGCGAACCACATGAACATCCACATGGGCGACAAGGTCTTCACGATGAAGCGCCTCCGTGCCGCCGATGGCATCCCGATGATGGTGGAGCGCTCGTACCTCCCGGTACGGAACTTCATGTCGCTCACGGTGGAGGACGTCCGTTCGAAGCCCCTCTATGAGCTCATCGAGAAGGACTACCACGAGCAGATCCGCGTGGCCGAGGAGGAGTTCTCGGCGAGCATCGCGCGCCTGGAGGACGCTCGTCTCCTGGGCATCAACGAGGGGTCGCCCGTGCTCAACCTGGTCAGGACCACGTACAACGAGGGCAACGAGATCATCGAGTTCACGCTCTCGGTGGCCAGGGCCGACCAGTTCAAGTACCGCGTCTCGCACTACCGCTCGTAGCGGCGCACGGGTGCCGGTCCCTCTGGGCCGACGTCCCATCTACAAGGTCAGACCAACTGAAGGAGCGACGTAATGTTCGAGAAGGACGAGGCCTCACTCAAGGCGATGCGTGCCGACATCACGACCCGCGAGATCAAGCAGCAGCCCGACCTCTGGGAGGGCACGTACCAGATCTACCTTGACAACAAGCAGGCCATCTCGGAGTTCCTCGACTCGGCCAACAAGATGTCGGCCGGTCGGACGCGCGTCGTCTTCACGGGTGCCGGCACCTCCGCCTATGTCGGCGACACGGTGGCCCCGTACCTCCGTCGCGTCGGCCACACCGACACCTATGACTTCGCCCCGGTGGCCTCGACCGACATCGTCTCGGCCCCGCTTGACTACCTGCGTGCCGAGGACCCCACGATCCTGGTCTCGTTCGCCCGTTCCGGCAACAGCCCCGAGTCGCTCGCCGCGGTCGAGCGTGCCGGCCAGATCGCACAGCACATCAAGTACCTCAACATCACCTGTGCTCCCGAGGGCAAGCTCGCCGTCCAGGCCAAGAGCGACCCCAACGCGCTCACCATCCTCATCCCGGATGCCAACGACCAGGGATTCGCCATGACGGGCAGCTACTCCTGCATGGAGCTCATGAGCCTGCTCATCTTCGATCCCGCCACCGACGCGCAGAAGAAGATCTGGGTCGACCAGATCAGCGCCATGGGCAGGGACGTCATCTCCCGCGAGCCCGAGGTCGCCGACTTCCTCGCTGGCGACTATGACCGTCTCACCTATCTTGGCTCCGGCTCGCTCGGCGGCCTCACCCGTGAGGCCCAGCTCAAGGTCCTCGAGCTTGCGGCTGGCAAGATGGCCACCTCCTTCGACACCTCCATGGGGTACCGTCACGGACCGAAGTCGTTCGTCGATGGCCGCACGCTCGTGTTCGTCTTCGTGAGCAACGATGCCTACACCCGCCAGTACGACCTCGACATCCTCCATGAGATCGACGGCGACGCCATCGCCCAGAGGACGGTCGCCGTCCAGCAGGACGTCTCGCCGAGCTTCGAGAACGACTCCTTCACCTTCACAGGCTTCCCGCCGCTCCCCGAGGGCTACCTCGCGCTCCCGTACGTGATGTTCGCCCAGGTGGTCTCGCTCCTCAACTCCATCAAGGTCGGTAACACCCCCGACACCCCCAGCCCCTCGGGCACGGTCAACCGCGTCGTCAAGGGCGTCACGATCCATCCGTTCAACAAGTAGACCAGCGTCGGCACCCTGTGCCGACGAAGCAGAAAGCAGGTCATCATGTACGCACTGCACGCTGACAGGTTCTACCTTCCCGGTGCCCCGCTCGACGGCGGCTACCTCGTCATCGAGGACGACGGCACCTTCGGATGGTGGCAGGAGGACGCTCCTAGCTGCGAGGTCCGCGACTACTCGGGCAAGTCGGTGGCCCCCGGCCTCGTCGACACGCACATCCACGGGTCCCTCGACCACGACGTCATGGACTGTGACTGGGCCGGCGTCGACGCCATCAACCACGGCCTCGTGAGGAACGGCGTCACCTCGTGGACGCCCACCACCCTCACCGCCTCCACCGACCAGCTCACGGCTGCCTGCGCCTCCATCGGTGACAACTACACGTATGCACCCGGTGCCGCAGGTGCAGATGGCGGCGCCCGCGTCCAAGGCATCTTCCTCGAGGGCCCCTTCTTCACCGAGAAGCACAAGGGCGCGCAGAACCCCGCCTACATGGGCGACCCGAAGATCGAGGTCCTCGACGGCTGGCAGCAGGCTGCCCATGGCCTCGTCACCAAGATCGCCATCGCTGCCGAGCGCGAGGGTGCGCCCGAGTTCTGCGCCGAGGCCTCGGCCGAGGGCGTCGCCGTCGCCATCGGGCACTCCGATGCAGGTTACCTCGATACCATCAAGTGCGTGAACGCGGGCGCCTCCGTCTTCGTGCACACCTACAACGGCATGAGCCCGCTGCACCATCGCGAGCCGGGTGTCGTCGGCACGGCCATGACCTCGAGGAACACCTATGCCGAGATGATCTGCGACGGTCACCACCTGAACCCGATCGCGGTGCGCGCCCTCGTGGGTGCCAAGGGCTGGGACCACTGCGTCCTCATCACCGACTGCATGCGTGCCGGTGGCATGCCTGACGGCGACTACACCCTTGGTGAGTTCCCCGTCATCGTGGGCGACGGCATGGCCCGACTCAAGGACGGCGGCTCGCTCGCGGGGTCCATCCTCACGCTCGACAAGGCTGTCAAGAACGTCGTCGAGTGGGGCGTCGTGACCTTCGAGCAGGCGCTCCGCATGGCCACCGAGCAGCCGGCCCGTGCGAACAACATCGAGGACATCTGCGGCTCGATCCTTCCTGGCCGCGACGCGGACCTGTCCGTCTGGAACCCTGACATGACCATCGCCGAGACCATCATCGGCGGCAAGGTCGTCTACCAGGCATAGGCTCCATCCCAGGCCGTGCCTGGGCACTGAGGTATCCCAGGGCCGTCTCCTCTCTCTTCGGCCCTCCGAGCACAGAGGGGTGCGGGCCACGTATCGGCCCGCACCCCTCATACGTCCGTGGGCGTCTTCGGGACCTAGAGTGCCTGCTCGGTCCTGGCGATGATGTCGTCCTGCGTGCGCCGCGAGAGCACGTTGAAGAAGGCGGAGTAGCCGGCCACACGCACGATGAGGTCGCGGTGACGCTCGGGATGCGCCTGCGCGTCGAGCAGCGTGGCCCTGCTCACCACGTTGAACTGCACGTGGTAGCCGTGGAGCCGGTCGAAGAACGTGCGCACCAATGCCTCGAGCTTCTCCTGGTTTCCCGGCTGGTCGAGCATCTCGGGGGTCACCTTCTGGTTGAGGAGGACGCCTCCGCAGATCTTGTCGGTGGGAAGCTTGGCCACGCTCAGGAAGACGGCCGTGGGCCCAAGCCGGTCGGCGGCGTGGCTCGGGCTGCAGGCCTCCGCCAGGGGTTCTCCGGCATGGCGGCCGTCGGGCGTGGCGAGGGTGCCGGCCCCTTGGGGGACGTTTGCCGAGATCGAGCTCGTGCCGGCATAGTAGGTGCCGCCGATGGGGCCGCGCCCGTAACGCGTGTTGTGGTACTTCGAGAGCTCGTCGATGTAGACGTCGTAGGCCTGGCGCACGAGGGAGTCGACGTAGTCGTCGTCATTGCCATATTTGGGCGCGGCCACGAGCAGGCGACGGATCCTCTCGCCCTCCTCGCCCGAGAAGTCGTCCATGAGGGCCTCCCAGAGCCCAGCCGGAGTCACGGCCTGGTCCTCGAAGACGACCTTCTTGATGGCAGCGAGGCTGTCGGCGAGGTTGGCGATGCCCACCTGCAGGTCGGAGATGAAGTCGTAGTGGGCGCCACCCTCCTTGAGGGTGAGGCCGCGGTCGATGCAGTCGTCCACGAGGGTCGAGCAGAGCACGTCCGCCGTGTCCTGCTCGAGCACCATGTCGCAGGTGGTGTCGATGATCACGCACTGGCGGCACATCTCGCGGATGACCTTGTCCCATGAGGCCATGACCTCGTCGAAGCTCGTGAAGTCGCGGAAGTGGCCGCTGCCCTTGCAGAGCTTGGTGCCACTCGCGGGGTCGACGCCGTCGTTCATGGCGATGAGCAGCGCCTTGGGGAAGTTGAGGAAGCTCATGCCGGTGCAGCGGTAGCCCCACTTGCCGGGGACGGCCGTTTCCACGCAGCCGATGGCCGAGTAGTCGTAGGCGTCCTCGCGCGAGACCCCACGCTCCATGAAGCTCGGGATGATGACCTCGTCGTCGTTGAAGGCGGGCATGCCGAAGCCGCATCGCACCACACGAATGGCCTCGTCCATGAAGTCCTTGGGAAGGCGCTTGTGGTAGCGAACCGTGAGGTTGGGCTGCGTGAGGTGGCACTGGGCCACGGAGCGCAGGATGAGCCAGCTCATGGGGTTGGTGGCGTCGATGGGCTCGCCGTCCTGCAGCTTCTGGCCGGCCACGGTCACGTTCTGGTAGAGCGGGCTTCCTGCCGAGAACTGCGTGTGGCTCCACGAGCGGATCTTGTTGATGGTGTAGGTCTTGAGCCAGAGGTTCTCCATGAGCTCGTCGGCATCGCCCTCGGTGATGCGTCCGACGGCCAGGTCAGCCTCGTAGTACGGGTCGAGGAACTGGTCCATGCGCCCATACGAGAGGGAATGGCCGTTCGACTCGATCTGGAGCACGAGGTGCACGAGCCACATGGACTGCACGGCCTCGCGGAGCGTCGATGCCGGCTCATAGGGGACCTTGTCGAGGATGCGGGCCATCTCGGTGAGCTCGGCGGCACGCGCCGCGTCCTTCTCGGTGGCCGCCTGGGAGCGTGCGAGGTCGGCATAGCGCCCGGCGAAGCCGCGGACCGCACCAATCACCTGGATGATTGCGCGGTAAAAGTGGCTCGCGTGTATGGCCTTGGCGTCCGTGAGGTCGAGGCCGTCCAGGGCCGCCTGGGCTCGGCGCTCGTAGCCGACGAGGCCCTCGCGCAGCAGGCGTCCGTAGTCGACGGCTACGTGGGCATCGCCCGAGGTGATGTTGCCCTCGCTCTTGATGATGCCGAGGTCGTAGTAGAGCCGTGAGTGGGGCGGGAAGGCGGCAAGTCCGCGGTCGAGAAGGGTGTTGTGCTCCCAGAAGGGAGCGATGTCACGCAGCGCCTGCTTGGACTGATCGGTGATGTAGAAGCGGTCACCGTCTCGTCTCTCGAACTCGTCGAGCTCATCGATGACCCAGCTCATGGCGTACTCGGGGAAGATGGGTGCGCTGCGGTTGGAGCTTGCCTGGTTGCCGGCGATCAGGGTCTCGGGCTCGATGAAGATCGTCATGCGTCCGAGCACGCGCGTGAGCATCTCGGCACGCTTCATGGTGAGGGGGAGGTCAGCGCATTCGCGGTAGACCTCGGTGGTGATGAGGGCACGCTCCACGTCTACCCAGGGCTTCGCGTCGAGGAGCTCGTCGCGGAAGTGCTCCATGCGGGGTGTGAGGGCACCAAAGTGCTCGAGGGGTGAGGTCGTGGGCGTGGACATGATTGCTCCTTGCTGGCAGTGGTCTGTTCGTTGTCCTACCTTCCAGTATCGAGACGTCCTACCTCTATGTCAACGTACGCAATAGAAAATACTTACGAACGAAAGTACTGGGGCGAGTGGACGGCATTGGCATAGGGCGACCGTCCCTTTTGGAGTCCATCGCATCAGGTCACACCCTTGACGTCCCTGTGCTAATTGTTATAGTCAAGATAGAACAGAAGGAGCCGCTATGGTCATCACCATTGACAGGTTGTCAGACGAGCCAATCTACCAGCAGATACGCTCGCAGGTCATCCAATCGATCGCCTCGGGAGAGCTCGAGGAGGGCGCTCGGCTGCCCTCCGTGCGAAGCCTCGCGGGTGACCTCGGCGTGAACTACCACACCGTGCACGAGGCGTATGGGGTCCTACGTGATGAGGGCTATGTCGTGATGCAGGGTCGCTCCGGGGCGATCGTGGCCGCCCGCGACCTCAAGCAGGTGCGCACCAAGTCGGACGTCGAGGACGAGCGCATGGCGGAGGTCCTTCTCCGCCTTGCCCTCGCCCATAAGGCACGCGGTGGCAACCGCGAGGACTTCCTCGAAGCTGCGGCCAGGCAGGCAGACCTCGCCTATGGGCTCGAGACCCCCTCGCGGGCCTCGGGCAGATAAGGGAGCAAGACCATCATGGACACCACGTTCTTCATCGTTCTCATCGTCGGACTCGTGCCGCTCACGGGCATCTTCATGGCGCTCACGCCCTGGCTCATGCGCCGGCAGGAGTGCTTTGCCGTGACTGTGCCTGTCTCGGCACAGGCAGATCCCATCATAGGGACGTATAAGCGGCGCTATACAGCCGAGGTCGTCGTGCTCTCGGTGGTCTCGACGCTGGCCATCTGGCTCGCCTCCGTCCTGGGAGGTGAGGCTGCGACCACAATCGCCCTCACGCTCGCCGTGCTTGCGATCGTGCTCGTATCGTTCCTGCTCATGCTCCACTATCGCAAGCTCGTGATGCAGCTCAAGGAGGAGCGCGGCTGGCGGGCCGATACGTCGGAGCGCGCGGCCGTGGTCGGCGAGGCGGACATCCCCCAGGCCGTTCCCCTTGCCTGGGAGCTCCTCAACGTGCCGGTCATCTGCGGCACGGCCCTCGTGGGCGTGGCCCTCTATCCTTCCATGCCCGACCAGGTCCCCATGCATATGGACCTTTCGGGTGCGGTCACCTCCTGGGCCGACAAGAGCCCGCTCGTCGTCGTGTTCCCTGTGCTCATACAGGTGGTGATCCTGGCGGCGATGGCGTTCTCGCATTATTCCATCGTGCGCTCGAAGCGCCCCGTCGACCCGACGGCCCCGGTCTCCTCGGCCTTGGCCTATGGTCTGTTCGCACACGCCCAGAGTGTCTATCTCGTCGTGTTTGGTCTGCTCATCGATGCCGTCATGGTCTGTCTGCCACTCTCGTTCGCAGGTGTGCTCTCGATCGCCCAGGCGGCACTCGTCGTCATGGTCGTGGCAATCTCCTGCGTGGTGGGGGCGCTCGCCCTCTCGCTCGTCTATGGGCAGGCCGGTAGCCGCATCGCCGCTCGCGTGGAGGGTGACGGTGCCATGGTCGATGACGATGACGAGCATTGGAAGCTCGGTGTCTTCTACTTCGACGCGCAGGACCCGAGCCTCTTCCTACCCGAGCGCTTTGGCGTAGGCTGGACCGTCAACTATGCCCGTCCTGCCGTCTGGGCCATCATCGCCGCCTTCGTTGTCACCATCATCGCGCTCCTCGTGGTGAGCGCGATGATGGTCTAGCGCGCCGCGCCCTTCTCGGGAGCGTCCTTCGCGGTCCTCTTCCTCGGGTCGATGACGGCCGGCATGGGCAGGTAGGCACCGGCGAGGCCAGCGAGCACCAGCCAGACGATGCTGCGCACCGGGAAGCACAGGATCAGGACGCCGATGGCGAGGAGGGGCTTCCTCGTCATGGCGGCCACGAGCGACGTGGTTACGACCGTGACGCAGAAGACGGGGTCGACGCCGGTGATGGAGGCCATGCCATAGCCGAGCGCGATGCCGGCGAAGATCGTGGGGAAGAAGCGGCCGCCCATCCATCCGAAGTGGATGCAGAGGTTATTGGCGAAGAGCTTCATGACTCCCGTGGCGATGAGGACGAATGCACCAAGACCCTGCCAGGTCCCCATGATCTCGGTGCCCTGGGCCTCGCCGGCGAACATCGTGTAGGGGAGGAGCGAACCGACGAGTCCCATGAGGACACCACAGCCCACGGCCTTGGGGATGGGACGCTCGCCCACGCGGGCCGAGAGGTCGGCGAGGCTCACGTCGAAGGTGTTGTAGACACATCCAGCCAGCCACCCCACCAAGGCGAGCGGGCAGAACCAGATGAGGTAGGACAGGTCGAACGACGTCGCGCCGAATCGTGGCAGGCTCATGCTCGAGCCGAGCACGTCGTTCACCACCATGACACCGCCGAACGCCCCGAAGGCCGCGGCGGTGTAGAGGATGATCTTGGTGCGGCGAGGGTAGCGGTAGCCGGAGGGGTCGGGCGTGGCGTCATCCTCCTCGGCGGCCGAGGCCATCGGGAAGAACGGTGTGGAGAAGATTGCCGAGAGGGTGGCCGAGAGGGTAATCTCGCCCAGGTCCCTCACAGCCAGACCCGCGCGCTTGAGCCGGTCACCTATCCAGGTGCACCCGGCGGCGATGAGGCCGGTGAGCCCGGCCTCGGGGCCGATGGACCCGCCGAAGACGAGGGGTGCCGCAAAGGTGGCCAGTGCGGAGGGCAGGTCATGTACGTGGTAACCGCCGGTGCGCCTCACCTCGGCCATGACGTCCTCCATGGGCGTTGGCGGGTTGTGGAAGCGCCTGAGCAGTAGGCCGATCACGAGGCCACCTAGCGGGCAGATCACGAGCGGTGCCCACCACCAGGGGAGGAGTGCTGGCACAAGGTCCCAGAAGCCCTCCGTGAGGAAGTTGCTCAGCCAGAGCGCGGCCCAGGTCCCCAGACCCACGAGGAAGCCGGCGACCAGCGAGAGCGCGATGACGCCTGCGCTGGCGTCGGCCCGGGTACGGCCCTTGAGCTCGGCCCCGTCGAGGACGAGGCGCGGGTCCTCGGCCTGGTCGCCCTTCTCGTCCGTGCCCCTGTGCTTGCGGTCGCTCATGGCCTAACCACCCTCACGTCGACGCCGTCATGTCGGAGCGTGTCCGCCGCGTCGGCAGGGATGCCGGAGTCGGTGATGACGCAGGAGAGCCTGTCGCCGAGGTGGAGCGGTACCACGCCCCGCTGCGAGAACTTCTCGCTCTCGGTGAGCACGACTACGCCCGCAGCCTGCGAGGACATGTCGCGGACGGCCTGCGCACGGAAGGGATCGGCATTGGTGAAGCCGCCTGCGGGCGTGAAGCCGTCGGTGCCGATGAAGAGGTGGTCCACGCTGAACTCACGGGTACAGAGGGCGAGCAGGGGGCCCACCATGACCTGGGCGTCACGCTGGTAGGCACCACCTAGCATGATGACGCTCACGGTGAGCCGGCCGCGTACGTAAGCTGCGATGAAGGCGCTGTTGGTGACGATGGTGACATCGTCCCTGTGGTCAGCGATGGCTGCTGCGAGCAGGGCGCAGCAGCTTCCCGACTCGATCATGGTCGTCTCGCCGTCGTGCACGAGGTCGAGGGCGGCCTCGGCGATGCGTCGCTTCTGGTCGTAGTGGCGGGCAAGGCGCCCGTTGATGTCATCGGCACTTCCCAAGAACGCGCTGCCATGCTCGCGCTGCACGATGCCGCGTTCGCAGAGCGCATCGAGGTCCTTGCGCACGGTGACGGTGGACACGTCGAGGTCTCGGGCGAGGTCGGCCACGTCGGTGCGGCCCTGGTCGGCGAGGATCTGGAGGATCTGGTTGTCCCGCTTGCCCACCTGGTCACCTCCACGACCTCATCTGGTTCCGTTTGTCTCAGTATAGGTTACGAACGCAAGTGGATAGACATCGGATGGTGTCTGGCGAACGAGCGGTAGGAAGGTAGGTCGCGAGTGGGATGGTCTAGGGTGGGTGACGCCGCGGCTTGGGTGCCGCAAAATCGAGGTTGTACATCGTTCGTGGAACCCACCTCATATCGCTATTACTTTTGATATATTGAACATGCTGGTAGACGGGGCGCCTACTAATCCGGGAGCTCATGCTGGCGCCCTATGCCCGCAGCAAACGATGTACAACCTCGATTACTTGCCACCCAGGCCCTCCGAGCTGGCTTGGACGTCACGGAATCCCCTGTTGTGCCGACGAGGGAGGTCGCATGGCGGCTCGCGTTTGAACCGGGCGCGCGAGATATCGTGCGGGGAGCGTGCGCGCGTCTCCCTATCTCCTGCGTAATGCGTGGCTCCTTGCGAGTTCGTCGCATATGGCAGGCTTGCGAGACCTCATGCGTGCCATGTCCGGGTGGCAGGCCCGTGCTATCATCCATAGCAGGCAATGACGGAGAGGTCCGCCTCGACCGCGTCGCCTTCGCACAAGAGAGGAAGCCCATGGGCTGGGAGGCTTCTGCGAAGGTAGGTCGGCGGAGTTCACTCTACCAGCTGCGAGCTCAACACGGGGACACCCGCAAGTAGGCGAGCCGTCAGTCCCACGGCACGGGACACTCAAGAGGGTCATGCCGGGAGAAATCCGGTGGGCCAATCAAGGTGGTACCGCGGAAGAGCTTCCGTCCTTGGGCATATGGGCCTGGGGACGGTTTTTTGTTGGGGCGCGTGCGCGTCCGGGAAGGGGCATGTGAGCGATGGCGATGATCGATGACCTCAAGGCTATCGAGGATGAGGCCCGCAAAGGCATAGGCGGTGCTCCCGACCTGGCCTCCCTCGACCGCATCCGTGTCGCGGTGACAGGTAAGAAGGGCTCGCTCACGGGTGTGCTCCGCGGCATGGGCGGACTTGCCCCCGACGAGCGCCCTGCCATGGGCAAGCGTGCCAACGAGGTGCGTGCCAACGTCGAGGCTGCCCTCACGGCCCGCAGGTCCGAGCTCGAGCATCGGGCCCTCGAGGCGCGGATCGCGGCGGACTCCGTGGACGTGACCCTTCCGGGACGAGAGCCCCACGTGGGCTCCGAGCACCTCATCTCGCAGATCGTCGAGGAGATCGAGGACGTCTTCTGCGGCCTGGGCTACAAGGTCGAGGACGGCCCCTACGTGGAGTCGACCTACTACAACTTCACGGCCCTGAACGCCCCTGCCGACCATCCCTCCCGTTCGGCCCGCGACACCTTCTACGTCGAGGACAACGCACCCGAGGGCAAGGAGCCGCTCCAGCTGGGGCTCTCTGACGTGCTGCTGCGCACGCAGACCTCGGGCGTGCAGGTCCACACCATGGAGGCCCACCAGCCGCCCATCTATATGATCTGCCCGGGCACGGTCTTCCGTCCCGATACGGCCGACGCCAACCACCTCCCGCAGTTCACGCAGATCGAGGGCCTCGTGGTAGACGAGGGCATCACCTTCGCCGACCTCAAGGGCACCCTCGACTACTTCACGCGTGCCATGTTCGGCGAGGACCGAGCCACCCGCTACCGTCCCCACTTCTTCCCGTTCACCGAGCCCTCCTGCGAGGTCGACGTGTCGTGTGGCGTCTGCGGCGGCAAGGGCTGCCGCTTCTGCAAGGGCACCGGCTGGCTCGAGATCCTCGGATGCGGCATGGTCGACCCCAACGTGTTCGGCTATGTGGGCATTGACCCCGAGAAGTACTCCGGGTTCGCCTTCGGCATCGGCGCCGAGCGCGTCGCGGCCCTTCGCTACGACCTGCCTGACCTGCGTATGCTCATGACCGGCGACATGCGCTTCCTCCACCAGTTCTAGCGAGGCCTGCCGCGCCTGCGGCAGGACGTGCGTATCCCCAGGGCCTTGGGACCAAGGCCCTTGCGAACCCAAGAAAGGCAGCACCTATGCGCATCTCATACGAATGGCTGAACACCATGGTCGACCTGCCGGAGAAGCCGGAAGACCTCGTCAGCGAACTCATCCGCACCGGCACCGAGGTCGAGGCGACCGAGACGGTCGGTGCCAACCTCGATCACGTGGTGGTGGGGCAGGTCCTCACCAAGCAGCCGCACCCCGACTCCGACCACATGTGGCTCTGCACCGAGAGCGTGGGCGACGCCAACCTCGACAAGGACGGCAACCCCGCGCCCCTCCAGATTGTCTGCGGCGCCCAGAACTTCAACGAGGGCGACAAGATCGTGATCGCCATGATCGGTGCCGAGCTCCCCGGGAACGTGAGGATCAAGAAGAGCAAGCTGCGCGGCGTGGAGTCGCGCGGCATGAACTGCTCCGAGCGCGAGCTCGGCCTGGGCAGCGACCATGACGGCATCATGATCCTGCCGGCAGACGCTCCCGTGGGCATGCCCTTCTCGCAGTACCAGGGCACGTCGGACGTGGTGCTCGACTGCGAGATCACCCCCAACCGCCCCGACTGCCTCTCGATGGAGGGCGTGGCCGTGGAGGTCGGCGCCGTCCTCGACCACGACACCCATATCGAGCTCCCTGCCATCGAGCGCGAGGAGGTCCAGCGCAGCCGCGACCTCGTGGACGTCGAAATCGCCGACCCGGCCGTCTGCAGCCGTTACGTCGCCCGCGTGGTGCATGGCGTCAAGATCGGGCCGTCCCCCGAGTGGCTCGCGCGGCGCGTGATCGCGGCGGGAAGCCGTCCGATCAACAACGTCGTCGACGTCACGAACTACGTCATGTACCTCACGGGGCAGCCGCTCCATGCCTTCGACCTCGGCAAGCTCTCCGTCCGCGACGACAAGCGCCACATCGTGGTGCGTCTCGCCAAGGAGGGTGAGCACCTCACCACGCTCGACGGTTGTGACCGCGCCCTCACGACTGACATGGCCGTCATCACCGACGACGGCCGTACCCCGGTGGCGCTTGCCGGCGTGATGGGCGGCCTCGACTCCGAGATCGACGACACGACCAGCGACGTCCTTCTCGAGAGCGCCTGCTTCGAGAAGGGCCGGATCTCGCGCACGAGTCGCTCGCTCGACCTCATGAGCGAGGCGTCCATCCGCTACGAGCGCCAGGTCGATGCCGCGAGCTGCGACGAGGTGTCCGACATCGCGGCGGCGCTGTTCGAGGCCTGCTGCGGCGCCACCGTGTGCCGCGGCCGGGTGGACGTGTACCCCGAGCCCGTCAAGGCTGCCACGATATTCCTGCGTCCGGACCGCGTCCGTGCGCTCGCGGGTGCCGACATCGACGACGCCTTCATGGAGCACGCACTCGTGCGTCTGGGCTGTGCCGTGCGTCCGGACCGAAGGGACCACCGCCTTGTGGTGGTGGCTCCCACGAACCGTCCGGACCTCACGCGTGAGGCCGACCTCGTCGAGGAGGTCCTGCGCCTCTGGGGCATGGGCGATGTGGAGGCGACGCTGCCCGCGGCCCGCAACCATGCCGGTGGCCTCACGGTCGACCAGCGCAGGCGTCAGCTCATCGGACGGACGCTCCGTGCGAGCGGCCTCTCCGAGACCCTCACGTACTGCTTCGCCCAGGACGGTGACCTCGACCGCCTCGGCATGCCCGAGGAGGGGAGGGGCATGGCCGTCCGCATCATGAACCCGCTCCTGGCCGACCAGGCCGAGATGCGTCGCTCGTGCATCCCCGGGCTCCTGCGCTCGGTGGCCTACAACGTGGACCACGGCGTGGCCAACGTGCAGCTCTACGAGCAGGGTAGGATCTTCCACGGCAAGGCCAACCAGAGCCAGCCCGAGGAGCCGAGCGTCATGGCTGCTGTCATGGCCGGTTCCTGGGCCGACGACACCTGGTGCGAGAAGTCGCGCCCGCTCGACTTCTTCGACGCCAAGGGCGTGATCGAGCAGCTCCTCGGGGCCCTGCGCATCACCAAGGTCCGCTTCCGCGTGGCCGATCCCGAGAAGTACCCCTGGCTCCAGCCTGGTCGTGCGGCCGAGGTCATGGCTGCCGGCGAGCTCCTCGGCTGGGTCGGCAACATCCATCCGCGCTCGCTCGAGGCCTTCGGGCTTGGCTGCGACGTCGTGGCCTTCGAGCTCTCGCAGGAGGCCCTGCTCCGCCTCGCGCATCGCGAGCTGCCCTACCAGGAGGTCCCCACGCTTCCCGGCGTCGAGGTCGACCTCGCAATCGTGGTCGACGAGGACGTCACGGCCGAGACCCTCGTGCAGCGCATCACGAGCGCCGGCGGGAAGCTCCTCGACGACGTCCGCCTCTTCGACGTCTACCGCGACCCGGTCCGCGTGGGGCCGGGCAAGAAGTCCATGGCCTTCTCGCTCACGTATCGTGCGGCCGACCATACCCTGACCTCCGAGGAGGTCGACCATGCGCATGCCAAGGTGGTGCGCAAGGTCTGTGCTGCCACGGGTGGCGAGGTCAGGGGCTAGTCACCGAGCCATGCCAGGGCCATTCCTGCTAGGATTGGTCGCATGCCGAGCTGGAACATACATACCGCGCACGTCGAGCGGCTCCTCCATGACGAGGGGCCGCTCGCGCTGGGCGTGGGTGACGTGAACTGCTTCCTCTTCGGCAACTACGTCCCTGACATCTACGTGGGCTACATGGTGCCTGACGTCACGCACACGGTCCCCTATCACGCCACGCACCTCGCCACGCCGCATACCATCCCCATCCCGCGTTCCGACGAGTTCTGGAACACCTACGTGGCGGGTGCGCAGGAGCAGGGCCGTCCTGCGAGCGACGTCTGCCTGGGTGCCTGGGCGCACCTCGTGTGCGACAACGTCTACAACACCAACGTACGGGCCTTCAACGTGGCCCATGGGGTCCAGGCCGGCGAGCAGACGCGCATCCGCAAGCAGGGTGACTTCGACCGCTTCGGACGTACCCTGCCCATCACGATGCGCGTCGCCCTGACTGACGAGCTGGTGGCCGAGTGCGAGGCCTTCCCGCAGTATCCCATCCTCGAGCCCGACGTGGAGCGCTCGGTCGCGGTGGCCGATGCCATCGTGGACGAGAATGCCGTCCATCCGCGCGGGGAGGGTGCCGACGAGCCCGAATACAGCCTGCTCACCGAGGACTTCTTCTTCGAGACCTTCGAGCGTGCCAACAGGGCGCTGCTGCTGAGGCTGCGCGACTACGGCGCATGGAGGCGCAGCCTGGGCTAGCGGGTCTGTTGCGGCGCGGACCCCGCGTCGTGCTGGCCATGGTCGTGGCGCGCGCAGACCGCGGGCACGGTCGTCCGGCCGTCCTCCGAGGCATCCGCCGACTCCCAGGCGACGCGCTCCCCGGCCACCGTCTCGTCCCAGATGAGGGGATGGATCTGCTCCTGCGGGATGAGGTTCACGGGTGTCCCGAGCTCCTGCGCGAGCATGTCATGGAGCCTTTGGGCGTCCTGCGCGGAGCAAGTGCCGTGGTGCTCTACGGCGAGGGTGGTGGCCTGGGGAGCGGCATGGTCCCCCTCGTCTGGGTCATGGAGCAGCCAGATGCGCCGTGCCGGGAAGGTGCCCCCCCAGCTCCGGCTGATGACGCCAGCAAGCGCTCGGGACACCTGGCCCAGGCGAGTGGCATCCGCGGCCGTGGGCTTGTGGGTCGGGTCAGGTTGGGGCCATGCGTCCTGATCACGCGCCATGAGCCGTTCCCAGCGCGCCCGCATGCGCACGACGGCGATGTCATTCGCGACCAGGCACCTGAGCGTGGGCGACAAGGTGGTCGCTGCGGACCAGGCATCGGCCAGGGCATCATCGTCCAGCGAATGTGCGGTGCGGTCGTCCGCGAGGCGGGCGAGCGCGCGGACGCGTCGCCAGTCGACGCGTGCCGCAAGCCGTGTGGCGCAGGCGTTGCCCACGCCCCGCGCGTGCAACCCCACCACGCCGAGGAGCTGGAGCACCGAGGCTCGTGCCAGGGGAGTCGTGCGGAAGGCCTCCCAGGTCAGGCCAGATCTGCCGAGGAAGCGCCTGAGCTCGTCGGTGTCCTGCCAGAGCATGAAGAGGGCGCGCGCGTCGGCGGTCGTGGTGGCAAGCGAGGGGCAACCACCGTCGGTCGGCGACGCGCTCTCTGGCTCGTTGTTCTTCTCGTCCGACATCTCCCGCCGTCCTTCCTGGGGATTCCGTCCTACACTGTCAGGGTAGCCCAACCGCGTGCCCTCCATGGCGCGCCGCGCATCCATGCCAAGGTCTCCCTCGAGAGGAGCATTCCCGTGTCGGATTTCGAGAGGTCGGACTCCTCCCTGCTCTACGTGCAGGTCTCCGACTACGTGCGCGAGAAGATCTACTCCAAGGAGTGGGGCGTGGACGACCGCATCCCCTCCGAGCACGAGCTCATGGCCATGCTGCACCTCTCGCGCGGGACGGTGCAGAAGGGTATTCGCACCCTCGTGGACGAGGGGCTGCTCGTGCAGCAGCGCGGTCGCGGCACCTTCGTGACGCAGCCGGTCATGGCGCGTCCCTCGTCGAACAGCCTGCTCTCGTTCGCCGAGTCGATGAGCGTGCAGGGCATACCCTTCGAGACGCACGTGGTCGAGCGTTCCATCGAGACCGCCGGCAAGGCGTGCGCCTGGCAGCTCGGCATCGAGCGTGGGTCCTCCTACCTCTACCTGGCGCGCGTCCGTGAGGTCTTCGGCGAGCCGGTCATGTGCATCGAGAGCCACCTCAACATCGAGGCCATCCCCGACCTGGTCGATGCCGACTTCGAGCACGAGGGGCTCTTCTCGGCGGTGGAGCGGTGCAGCGGAAGGTCGATCGGCAGGTCCGAGATGGTCTACTCGGCCCGTGCCTGCGGCAAGAAGCGCGGGGCCTGGCTCCGCTGCGACGAGCATGCGCCGGTGCTCGACCTCGACCAGCTGGTCCGCCTCGACGACGGGACCCCCTTCGAGTGGGGCAGCGTCTGGCTCCCGGCGAACCGCTGTGTCATCAGCTCGGCCACCGAGCGCAGCGAGGGCAGTCGGCGCTAGTATCCGGCGTGCTGACCCGAATGGCAGGGACCGGTGCCATCCAGATGTCCTGGGCGCCGTTGGGGGGTCTCCTCGCACGTGCGTGTCCCAGCCTGCTAGGGTTGGGCCATTCGCGACCAAGGGGGTCCCATGTCTGACATCGAATGGTTCGAGGATGCGGTCGTCTACCAGGTCTATCCGCTGGGATGTTGCGGTGCCCCCTGGGAGCAGGACTGCCAGCTGGAGCATCGCCTGCCAAGGCTCGCCCAGCCCGCCTGGGTCGACCATCTCAAGTCCCTCGGTGTGGACTGCCTGCTGCTGAACCCTGTGTTCGCGAGCGGGAGCCATGGCTATGACACCTCTGACTACCTCACCGTCGATCCCCGTCTGGGCACCAACGACGACCTTCGTGACCTGGTGGCCACCTACCACGAGGCCGGCATCAGGGTCATGCTTGACGGGGTGTTCAACCATGCGGGCAGGGGCTTCGCGCCCTTTCGGGACGTGCTGGCCAGCCGCGAGCAGAGCCGCTACCGTGACTGGTTCAACATCTCGTTCGACGGCGACGACGGCTATGGCGACGGCCTGTGGTACGAGGACTGGGAGGGCGCCGGTGACCTCGTCAAGCTCAACCTGGGAAACGACGAGGTCAAGAACTACCTCTATGACGTCGTGCGGCGCTGGGTCGCCGACTATGACATCGATGGCCTTCGTCTTGACGTCGCCTACTGCCTCGACCTGGGGTTCCTCTGGGGTCTGCGTGACCTCGCCAACGAGGTGAAGCCGGGGTTCGTCCTCATGGGCGAGACCATGTTCGGCGACTACAACACATGGATGGGCGAGCACGGCTGCCACTCCGTGACGAACTACGAGTGCTACAAGGGCCTGTGGTCAGCCGTGGCGAACAAGAACCTCCCCGAGGTCACCTACGCCTTCAAGCGCCAGTCGGGCACCGACCCGTGGTGCCTCTACACAGGTGCGCACCTCTTCGACTTCCTCGAGAACCACGACGTCGACCGCATCGCCACCAAGCTCGCCGACGCGCCACAGAAGCTCGCGCCGCTCTATGGCCTGCTCTATGGGATGCCCGGCATCCCGTGCCTCTACTATGGCGGCGAATGGGGCGTCGAGGGTGCCAAGCTCCCCGGCGACCATGAGCTTCGCCCTGCCTTCGACGTGCCTGGCGAGAATGACCTCACGACTTGGCTCAGGCGGCTGGGCACCGCCTACCATACGACGCGTGCCCTTGCCCAAGGCGGCTACCAGGAGGTCCTGGTCCAGCCCGAGTGCTGCGTCTTCGAGCGCCTGGTCGATGACGAGTGCGGCCGCGAGCGCGTGCTCGTGGCCGTGAACATCGCCGATGAGCCTGTGCACCTCGACTTCGACGCGGGTTGTGGCCAGGCGACCGACCTCATCACCGGCGAGCTCCATGACTTCGGCGGCGGCTCGGACCTCGAGCCCTGCTCCTGCCACTTCTGGCTCTGCGAGCGGTAGCTTCGCAGCGGGACCCGCCGCCATCCGCATCTGGGATCGGTATGGAAGAAGCCCCGGCCCTCCAAAGCGAGCATCCCGCAGCCGCGCAAGGCACGGCGAGGACGCGAACGTGGAGGACCGGGGCTTCGAACGTTCGGTTACGTGCGGACCTACTGGACCTGCGACACCATGACCATGTTGGTGGAGGTGACGTAGTCGCCCTGCTTGGGGCTGGTCTGCGGGTCGCCGGCGGTCACGACGACCATGTCGCCCGTATCCGCGAGGCCCTTGGACTTGGCCAGCTTGAGCGAGCCGTAGATGACGTCGGACAGGGTGCCGCGCGTGTCGGCCTTGAGGCAGGTGACGCCCCAGTAGAACGAGCACTTGCGTACGGTGACCGCGCTCTCGGAGACGGCGACGACAGGCAGGCTCGGACGGAAGTTGGAGATGAGGCGAGCCGTGCGCCCGGTCGTGGTCGGGGCGACGATGCACTTGGCGTCGACGCGCTCGGCGGTGGTGACGGCAGCGAAGCCGATGGCTCCGTTGACGTTCTTCACGAGGTCGCCGCGGTCGTGGTACTCGGTGCGCTCCTCGAGGTACTTCTCGGTCTCGACGCAGACGGCTGCCATGGTATGGACGGCCTCGACCGGGTACTTGCCGGCCGCGGTCTCGCCGGAGAGCATGACGCAGTCCGTGCCGTCATAGACGGCGTTGGCGACGTCGGTGACCTCGGCGCGCGTCGGGCGCGGGTTGCGAATCATGGAGTCGAGCATCTGCGTGGCGGTGATGACGGGCTTGTAGGCCTCGTTGCACTTGCGGATCATGGCCTTCTGAAGGTGCGGGACCTCCTCGGCCGGGACCTCGACGCCCAGGTCGCCGCGGGCGACCATGATGCCGGAGGCCGCGTCGAGGATCTCGTCGAAGTTCTTGACGCCCATGGCGCACTCGATCTTGGGGTAGATCGAGACGCGCGGGCAGCCGTGGTCGGCGCAGATCTTGCGGATCTCGCGCACGCCGGCGGCGTCACGGATGAACGAGGCGGCGATGGCGTCGATGCCCTGGGTGCAGCCGAAGACGATGTCGTCGATGTCCTGCTCGGTGACGGCAGGCAGGCCGATGTTGACGTTGGGGACGTTGACGCCCTTCTTCTCGCCGAGGTCGCCGCCGTTGGTGACGACGCAGCTCATGTCGGTGCCGTCGACGCTCTCGACCTCAAGGCCGATGAGGCCGTCGTCGATGAGGATGACGGAACCCTTCTCGACCTCGTTGGGAAGGTTCTTGTAGTCGAGCGAGAAGCGCTGCGCGTTGCCGGTGACGTCGTCATCGGTGGTCACGATGACCTTCTGGCCGGTCTCGAGCGTGACCTTGTTGCCGCCCTCGAGGAGTCCGGTGCGGACCTCGGGGCCCTTGGTGTCGAGCAGGATGGCGACGTTGGCGCCGAGCTCGTCAGAGATCTTGCGGACGCGGGCCATGCCGGCCTTGTGGTACTCATGGCTGCCGTGCGAGAAGTTGAAGCGGGCGACGTTCATGCCAGACTTGATGAGCTCGCGCAGGACGTCCTCGTCCTCGGTGGACGGTCCCATCGTGCAGACGATCTTCGTCCTCTTGATTTGCTGCATGTTCTGAATCCTCTTTCTCTCTTCGTTCCCCGGTCTTATATATGTTCCGGGCGCTTATGGGTGACGCTATCTCGAGCCGTCCGGACCTAGCAGACGACGTTGGGTTTCGCGATCTCCTTGCCCGCTGCGAAGTTCGCGGCGTTGGTGAGCGTGACCTGCGCGATCTGGCCCAGGGCCTCGCGCGTGAAGAAGGCCTGGTGGCTCGTCATGACGACGTTGGGGAAGGAGCAGAGGCGCGCGGTGACGGAGTCGACGATCTCGCCGGAGCGGTTCTGGTAGACGTTGGCCGTCTCCTCCTCGTAGACGTCGAGGCCTGCGGCGCCGATCTTGCCTGAGACGATGCCGCGGATGAGGGCCTGCGTGTCGACGAGGCCGCCGCGGCCGGTGTTCACGAAGATGACGCCCTTCTTCATCTTGTCGATGGCGGTGTCATCGATCATGTGGTAGCTGTCCTCGTTGAGGAATGCGTGCAGCGAGATGAAGTCACTGCGGCGATAGAGCTCGTCGTAGTCGACGTACTCGTCGACTACGTGCTCCTCGTCCACGAGCTTCTGGTTGGGGTACAGGTCGCTTCCCAGCACGTGCATGCCGTAGCCCTTGCAGATGCGGCACAGCGCCGCGCCGATGCGGCCGGTGCCGATGATGCCGGCGGTCTTGCCGTGGAGCGTCTCGCCCACGAGGCCGTTGAGGGAGAAGTTGTTCTCGCGGACGCGGATGTAGCCCTTGTGGATGCGGCGGTTGGCGCACTGGCCCAGTGCCATGGCGTGCTCGGCGATGGCCTCGGGGGAGTAGCCGGGGACGCGGACCACGGTGATGCCGAGGTCCTTGGCCACGGGAACGTTCACGGCGTCGAAGCCGGCGCAGCGCATGAGGACGAGGTTGATGTCGAAGCCCTTGAGGATCTCGAGCGTCATGGCCGAGACGTCGTGGTTCACGAAGGCGCAGACCGCGTCATAGCCGCGGGCGAGGGCTGCCGTCATGGGGTTCAGGCCGGTCTCGGTGTAGTCGATCTTGATGCCGGGGAAGTCGGCAATCTCGGCGTCGAACGACTCCTTGTCGTAGCTCTCGGCACCGTAGAATAGAATCTTCATGCAGCTATGCTCCCAAAATCGTGATGGTCGGTCGGGACGTGCCATGGTGTATGGGCACCGTCCCCCTACATATTCTCAAACGTTCATAGTCTATCGCAGAACCGGACATGGCGGGTTCTGCGACATCGTCCGTAACAAAGTGGACAAATACCAGGTGACAGGGCGAGAAGAACCGATTCTGCCCGTCGCTTGACCACAACCTGGCGGTCAACCTTTTCCAACCTTTTTTGTGGCTCGGGGGTGCGGGTTGCCGGCGCGGGTATGATAGGTGGGTCACTGCAAGGCCTGGCATGAGCCTTGGTGAGCCCTTGCCCCACTCCCGGGGAATTATGATCGGGCACCGATGTGCCGGGCGAACAACCCCGGGAGGGAACCGTGAAGGAATACCTAGAGGCGTCCGACGACGTCCTCGCAGCGTGCAAGAGCGACGCCGAGAACGGCCTCACGTCCGACGAGGCAGCAAGGCGCCTGTCCGAGAACGGCCCCAACAAGCTCGACGAGGCCAAGAAGGACCCGATCTGGAAGCGCCTGCTCGCCCAGATGGCCGACCCCATGATCATCATGCTGCTCGTGGCTGCCGTGATCTCGGCCGTAACCGGCATGGCCCAGGGCGACGGCGACTTCGCCGACGTCGTCATCATCCTGTTCGTGGTCGTGGTGAACGCCGTGCTCGGCGTGGTCCAGGAGAGCAAGGCCGAGGAGGCCCTCGAGGCGCTCCAGGAGATGAGCGGTGCGACCTCCAAGGTCGTCCGTGATGGCTCGCAGCTCGAGGTCAAGTCCCAGGACCTCGTGGTCGGCGACGTCATCGTGCTCGAGGCGGGCGACGCCGTCCCCGCCGACTGCCGCTTCATCGAGTCAGCCACCTGCAAGGTCGAGGAGTCCGCGCTGACGGGCGAGTCCGTGCCCGTCGAGAAGCACGTCGAGCCCGTGGCGATCCCCGACGAGGCCGACGACGTCCCCCTGGGTGACCGCAGGAACATGTGCTACATGGGCTCCGTCGTGGTCTACGGTCGCGGTCGTGCCGTGGTCGTGGCCACCGGCATGAGGACCGAGATGGGCAAGATCGCCGACTCCATCACGCAGGCCACCGAGGAGCTCACACCGCTCCAGGTCAAGCTCGCCGAGCTCTCGAAGGTCCTCACCATCCTCGTGTGCGTCATCTGCGCCGTCATCTTCGGCGTGGGCTTCCTGAAGCACGGTGCCGAGTTCCTCTCGCAGCCCGAGCTCATCCTCGACACCTTCATGGTGGCCGTGTCGCTCGCCGTGGCCGCCATCCCCGAGGGCCTCGTGGCCGTGGTCACGATCGTGCTCTCCATCGGCGTCACGAAGATGAGCCACCACAACGCCATCATCCGCAAGCTCACCGCCGTCGAGACCCTGGGCTGCACGCAGCTCATCTGCTCGGACAAGACGGGCACGCTCACCCAGAACAAGATGACGGTCATGCACCACTACACGCAGAACAGGGACAGCCTCGTGACCACGATGGCGCTGTGCTGCGACGCCAAGTGGGACGACGCCGAGGGCAAGGCCCAGGGCGAGCCCACCGAGGCGGCCCTCGTGGCCGATGCCGCCAAGCACGGCTTCACCACGCGCGAGCTCGACGACGACAACCCCCGCACCGGGGAGGCGCCCTTCGACTCCGGGCGCAAGATGATGAGCGTGGTCAACCTCGACGAGCGCGGCCACTACGTCCAGCACACCAAGGGTGCGCCCGACGTCCTCCTCGCCCGCTGCACCAAGGTGCTCACCTCCGACGGCGAGGTCGACCTCACCGACGAGCTCCGTGCCAAGGTCATGGAGCACAACAAGTCCATGGCCGACGACGCCCTGCGCGTGATGGCCGCCGCACGGCGCGACCTCGGCACGGTCGAGCCTGCCAGCTACGAGGCGGCAGACCTCGAGCACGACCTCACCTTCGTGGGCCTCTCCGGCATGATCGACCCGGTCCGTCCCGAGGTGAAGGCCGCCATCGCCGAGGCCCATGGCGCCGGCATCCGCGTGGTCATGATCACGGGCGACCACATCGACACGGCCGTGGCCATCGCCAAGGAGCTCGGCATCATCACCGACCGCGCGCAGGCCACCACGGGGGCCGCCCTCGACCGCATGGACGACGAGGAGTTCTCGAGGCGCATCGCCGACTTCGGCGTCTACGCCCGCGTGCAGCCCGAGCACAAGGTCCGCATCGTCGAGACGTGGAAGGCCCACGACAAGGTCGTCGCCATGACGGGCGACGGCGTCAACGACGCGCCCTCCATCAAGCGCGCCGACATCGGCATCGGCATGGGCATCACGGGCACCGACGTCACCAAGAACGTGGCCGACATGGTGCTGGCCGACGACAACTTCGCCACCATCGTCTCGGCGGTGGAGGAGGGCCGGCGCATCTACGACAACATCAGGAAGGCCATCCAGTTCCTGCTGTCGTCCAACCTCGCCGAGGTCATCGCCGTCTTCGTGGCGAGCCTCGTGGGCTTCACCATCCTCGAGCCCACGCACCTGCTCTGGATCAACCTCATCACGGACTGCTTCCCGGCGCTGGCGCTCGGCATGGAGGTCGCCGAGAGGGGCATCATGCAGCGCAGGCCTCGCGACAAGTCCGACGGCATCTTCGCTGGCGGCCTGGGCCTCGACTGCGCCTTCCAGGGCATCGTGATCGCCATCCTGACGCTCGTCTCGTACTTCATCGGCCACAACCTCGAGTATGGCACCATGGACATCTCGCAGGTCATCGCTGACCCCACGCTGGGCCGCGAGGGCATGACGATGGCGTTCCTCACGCTCTCGATGGTCGAGATGTTCCACTCGTTCAACATGCGTAGTCGCAGGCAGTCCATCTTCACCATCCGTCACCAGAACGTGTGGCTCTGGGGTTCGTTGGCCTTGTCGCTGCTGCTCACCTGGTGCGTCATCGAGATCGACCCGATCGCGAACGCCTTCGGCTTCGCCGAGCTCAGCCTGTCGACCTATGGCGTGGCGATGCTGCTGGCCTTCATGGTCATCCCCATCAACGAGGTCTACAAGGCCGTCATGCGGCGCGTCGAGCGCGGGCGCAACGTCGTGGCGCCAGGGGATGCTGCCTAGGTGGCGCGTCGGCGCAACAAGCATGACCAGGGCGCGCGCTCGCGCGCACGCCACAGCGAGGGCGCAGGTGGGGCACAGGTTGCCCTGCCTGCGCTCTCCTCCCTTCTCGACGTCCCTCCCTTCGACGACCTCGCCAGCGACGCTGTCCAGCGGGCCGCGTTCGCCCAGGCGTGCGAGCGGGTCGTGCGAGAGTACGGAGTGGACGCCGACGAGCTCTGCATGGGGTGCGTCGTCCGTCTCGACCGGGGGTTCCCTGCGGTGGTGTGTGCCTCGGGGCTCATCCGGGCCGAGCATGCGGCGCGTCTCGCCAAGCTCGACGAGATCCGCCCTGCCGTGGGAGACTGGGTCGTCTGCCGGAGGCCTCCCGAGCACGACATGGGCGTGATCGAGGAGGTCCTGCCCCGCAGCTCCGAGCTGGCACGCTGGCGGGGAGGCACGCGTGGCGAGCGTCAGACGCTCGCTGCCAACGTGGACGTGGTCCTCGTGGCCCAGCAGCTGGGGGACCGGCCCCTCGCATGTGATCGCATCGTGCGCTCGGTGGTGGTGGCGCTCGATGGCGGTTCGGCCGTGGCCGTGGTGCTCACCAAGGCCGACCGTGCCGGGGCCCCTGGCCTCGAGCGTGACGCGTCGTTGGTACGGGAGGTACTGGGCGAGGGCGTACCGGTGGTCGCCACGGCGGCCGGTGCCGATGACGCGTGTGACCTGGCCGATGCTGCAGCGCGCTCCGGTGCGGCCTGGGGCACGGATGCGGTCGCGGGTCTCGTGGGCCCTCGACGCGTGGGCGTGGTGCTGGGCGAGTCCGGCGCCGGCAAGTCGACGCTGCTGAACGCCCTCCTCGGCCATGAGGCACTCGAGGTCGGCGAGGTCCGCGGGCGTGACGACGCGGGCCGGCATACCACCGTCGCCCGGCGTATGGTGGCGCTTCCGCAGGGTGGGGTGATCGTGGACGCGCCGGGGCTCCGGAGCTTGCCGGTGCTCGGCCACGAGGAGGGGCTCTCGAGGGCCTTCCCGCTCGTCACCGAGGCGGCCGGGATGTGCCGCTTCCGCGACTGCACGCATACCTCCGAGCCGGGATGTGCCGTGCTCGCGGCATGTGAGGCGGGGGAGTTCCCCCCGGCACGCCTCGAGGCCTATCGTGCCATCGCGGCCGAGATGGACCATGCCCGCCGCATGCTCGACCCTGACGTGTAGGTGCGGGGAGGCCGGGGCCAGGCGAGGCCATCCCGGTGTCTTCCCATTCCTGATGTGTGACGGCGCGGGTGTCGGTCCTCTGGTCCGGGTGCCTTGGGCGTCTTGTTACACGACCCCTCCGGTTTGGCAGAATCGCGTCACGCGACCCCTCGCGTTCGGCAGGAATCCTGCGAACAGGAGGGGTTAGGTAACACTGCGCTCGGCCGAGAGGGACATGTGGCTGGCGAGGTGCCGGCATCAGACCGAACGCTCGCATCCCGTGAGGTGTCCGCGCCGCCCGCGGGTGATGGGCGACCTCCTGCCATGGAGGTCGTGAGGAGGCGCCGGGACTGCCCATGTCCGCACCCAAACCCACGCCGGTCTCATCGGGGTGGTCCTTCTCGGCGTCTGACAGGGTTTGTCAGGACGTTGTCAGGTTTTGGGCAGCATGCAAGAACTTAACCAATCTACCTGGGTGTCCACAATCATCTGATGAGGAAGAATCTTCTTGCGGGGCATCGCTGACGATGCTTGCGGGAAGGAGACCCATGGGCTCGAAGCTGAGGATCGTCATCGCCGTCGCATGCGCGACCCTTGCCGTGATGGCATGCGTCACCTATGCGGACGGGGTCAAGGCGGAGGCCGAGAGCGTGCGGTCGGAGGCCATCGCCCGCTATGGCGGAGACGTCGTGAGGCTCGTCGTGTGCACGAAGGCCCTCGAGGCAGGCGATGTCGTCAGAGAGTCGGATGTCACGAGCAGGGACTGGCTCGTCGACCTCGCGCCGGCGGAAGCCTGCACGGACCTCGAGGGCATCGTGGGTACGACCCTGACCGTCCCGGCAGCGTCGGGCGCGCCCCTCACGGCCCTCAACTTCAGGGAGTCCGGGAGCGACCTGGCGGTCCCTGCCGGATGCGTGGCCGTGACCGTCCCGCTCACCGACAAGCTCGGTCTGGCGCGCAACGTCTCGGCCGGTTCCACCATCGCGGCCTATCGTGCGAAGGATGACGGGTCGGCCGTCCTCCTCGCCACGGGACTCGAGGTGCTCACGGCCCTCGACGCCTCTTCAACGACGACGTCGTCGCGCCAGCAGGTGACGCTCGCCGTCCCCACGGATGACATCTCCGACGTGCTTGCGGCCTCCGCCTCGGGGGACCTGCGCCTCGTCGTCCCAGCGGACGACGTGGACGACCTCCCCGCTGACGAGGTCTCGCCTCCGGCGACGACCAGCGCCCGCACCTCGACCGCGGTCGAGCCCGAGGTCGCTGCTGACACCGCCATGTCTCCCGTGTCACCGGACGTGCACCAGGACTATGTAGCCACACCGACGTCGCCCACGACCACGAGCAGGGAGGGCGATGCCCTATGACCGCCAACCGTTGGTACCTCTGTGCGGATGCCTCGATGGCTTCCGACGTCGCCCGTGCCCTCATGGTCCATGATGCCGAGACCGAGGTCATCTGCGTGCCTTCGGCCCAAGGGCTTCGCAAGGCCCTCCTGGGCGAGTGCCCCGGCCTGGCCTCCGCCCTGGTGGGGGAGGGATGCGAGGGAATGGACCCCATCAACCTCGCAGCCGCCGTCGCCGCCGATGCCCATGCGGCCCAGGTCGTGCTCGCCTGCTCCGGTCCCTCGGGGTCGCTCCGCTCGCGGGCTGCCCGGGCTGGGGTCGGACTCGTGGTCGACCTGCAGGGGCACACACCCCCTGTCCCGCCAGAGACGGGTCTCAACCAGCGTGCCGGTGGCTGCCGTCCTGCTGGTCCGTCGACGGCCGGGGCAGGGGAGAGGGGAGACGTCGCCGCTGTGGAGGTACGACCGGGAGCAGGTGCCGCTGCCAAGGCGTCCTGCGAGGCGCTCCCGTCCCTGGACGACCTCGATGAGCCCGATGGCATCGCGGGGGACCTGCCCGCCAAGGGGAACGGCCGTCCTGCCGAGGGTGCCACGCGGCCGCAGACAGGCGCGACGGACCTGTCACCTGCGGCGATGACGCGTCCGCCCAAGGGTCGGCATGCGCCCATGCTCGCATTCGTCTCGGGCCGCGGCGGCGTGGGCAAGACCGCCATCGTGGCGACCTCGGCGCTCCTGGCCGCGTCCTGGGGGATGCGGGTGGCGGTCGTCGACCTCGACCTGGCCTTCGGGAACCTCTTCGGCGTGCTCGGGATGAGTGCGCCAGCCGACCTCTCGCCCCTCTCGGGAGCGGTGGCGGGCGCGGCGCAGACGGAGGCCATCGTGCGCTGTGGGAGGAAGGTCTGCGAGAAGGTCGCCCTCTGGGGGCCCTGCGAGCATGCCGAGCTTGCCGAGACCGTGCAGCCCCATGCGGCGACGCTCCTCTCGGTGCTCTCGGCACGCTATGACCTTGTCCTCGTGGATACGTCGACCACCTGGGGTGACGCCATCGCCCAGGCGGTCCAGACCTGCGACCGCCTCGTGATCGTGGGAGACCAGCGTGCGGGGGCCGTGAGCTCGCTAGCCCGTGCCGGCAACCTGGCCGTGCGCCTGGGCGTGGCACGCACCCGCATCATGCGCCTCATGAACAGGTGCGACCCGCGCCATCGTGACGAGGGCTTCCTCGCCCGTGCGGACGTCGGGCTCGAGTGTGCACGTAACCTGCGTGTGGTCGATGGCGGCGACGAGGTGGCCGAGCTCCTCTCGGCAGGGCTTGCCCAGGAGCTCTCGGCCCTCGAATGCGACTTCACCGACAGCCTTGCCACGGCCCTCGCGCAGATGCTCTCGGAGCTCGGGTGCCTGCCTGACGACCCCCGTGCGGCACGTGCCCTCGAGGGCAGGCGGCGCTTGTCGCGCGGCCTTTTCGGCCGTGGTCGGGAGGCGAGCTAGATGAGCGTGCTCGAACGGGTCCGCGCCCAGGTCGCCGAGATGCCCGAGGCGGTGTCCTCCGAGCGCTCCAGTGAGGTCAGGCGGCGTCTCAAGCACGACCTGGTGGACCGGCTCGGACTTCCGGCCGTGGCCGCCATGGCCTCTGCCGAGAGCATGGACCGTGCGCGCTCGGAGCTTGGGGTGACCTGCCAGGCCATCCTCAACACCCATGACTATGACGAGGTCGCACCGTCCGAGAGGGCCGGTCTCGTCCGAGAGGTGCTTGACGAGGTCGTGGGGCTTGGCCCCCTGCAGCCCCTCCTTGATGACGAGTCGGTGACCGAGGTCATGGTCAACGGCTGTGCGTCGCTGTACTACGAGCGTGCGGGCACCCTCGTTCGCGCAGACCGCCTGTTCGACTCGTCCGAGCAGATACTGACCGTGGTGGACCGCATCCTGGCACCGCTCGGGCGCCGTCTCGACGAGTCGAGCCCCATCGTCAACGCGCGGCTGGCCAACGGGTACCGCGTGAACGCGGTGATCTCTCCCGTGGCGCTCGACGGCCCCATCGTCACCATCCGGAAGTTCTCGGGAAGGATAACCTCCCTCTCGCGCCTGGTCGGCATGGGAAGCATCCCCGCCTGGTATGCCCAGCTCCTCACCTGGGCCGTGCGTGCACGGCTCGACGTGGCCGTGGCCGGTGGCACCGGGAGCGGCAAGACCACCCTGCTGAATGCCCTCTCCTGCGAGATCGGCCATGGCGAGCGCATCGTGACCGTGGAGGACTCCGCCGAGCTCAAGTTCGAGACCCATCCGCATGTGGTGCGTCTCGAGGCCCGTGCGGCCTCGATCGAGGGCAAGGGCGAGGTCACGATCCGCGACCTCGTGACCAACGCCCTGCGCATGCGCCCTGACCGCATCGTCGTGGGCGAGGTCCGTGGTCCCGAGTGCATCGACATGCTCCAGGCCATGAACACGGGGCATGACGGTTCCCTCACGACCCTCCATGCCGGCACGGCCGACGAGGCCATCCTGCGCCTGGTCCTCATGGCGCGCTTCGGCATGGACCTTCCCACCGACATCATCGAGGAACAGATAGCAACGGCCCTTGACCTCGTGGTCATGGGCAGACGCATGCCAGACGGGAGCCGTGTGGTCTCGGAGGCCGCGCTGGTGCGTCGTGCTGCCGCTGGTGGGGTCGACCTCGATGAGGTGGTCTCCTTCGATGCGGTGGAACGGAGCTGGCATCTCGTGAGCGAGCCGGCCTTCGTGGGCGACCTCGTCGTGCAAGGGATCGCCTCGTCCGAGGAGGTGGCGGCATGGAGGTCCTCATGCTCCTGACGGTGGCGCTTGCAGCGGCCCTGGCGGGGTGGGTGCTCGTCCCCCGCTCGCAGGGCGTACACCCTGCCACGCAGGGGAGACGGCGACGTCGGACCTGCCTTGGGCTCCTCGCACGCCTGGGTGACACGACCTTCGTCGATGCGCTCCTGCACCTGGACGTGCTCTCCCGCGCGGCGAGCCTCGTGGCTGCCGACGCGCGGGGTCGGGGCGTCGGCCTCGAGCGCCCACAGGCGGCGGCCTGCCTCCTGCTCGCCTGCCTCGCCTCGTGCGTGCTCTGTGTCTTCGTCGCCTCGAGTGCGTTGGGAATTCTCGTCGGGGTGTTGCTCTGCGCGGTCGCGCTTCCCTCGTGGGTCGCCGCCCGTGCCGCGGCGCGCAGGCGCGAGCTTGCCCAGGAGATGCCTGCCATCTTCAGGTCGCTTGCCGCGGCCATGGGGGCGGGGCGCACCCTCTCGCAGGCCGTGAGCTATGTGGGGACCCATGAGGAGGGGCCTGCTGCCGAGGAGTTCGGCCGTGCGTCGCTCGAGCTCATGTGCGGTACGTCGGCCTCGGAAGCCCTCGAGGCGCTTGCGGGGCGGCTCGATGCCCCGGGCATGGGGCTGCTGTCGTGTGCCCTGCTCGTGTCTCAGAAGACGGGAAGCCCCCTGGGTGACCTCTTCCTGAGGTCGGCACGACTCGTCGAGCGGCAGGGGGAGTTCGAGCAGTCCCTCTCGGTGAGGACGGCGCAGGTACGGCTCTCGGTGCGTGTGGTCTGTGCGCTCCCGGTGCTGCTGGTGGCCTGCCTCGCCCTGGTGTCGGTCGACTTCAGGGAGGGCCTCTCCACACCCATCGGCCTGGGGAGCCTCGTCGTGGCCGCCCTGCTCGACGTGCTGGCCCTCGTACTGATCAGGCGCGTCATGCGGGAGGTGGTCTAGGTGGCATCCGAGGCGGCCATGCTCCTCGTCGTCGGGCTGGCGGCGTTCGTCGGCGTCTTGCTCCTCGCATGGCCGCGCCGGGGTGATGCGCTCACGGCCGCGGCCCGTGCCGTGGCCTCCGATGACGGCCATCGGTCGGCCATCGCCCAGGCGTGGGCGGCCCTCGAGGGGCGTGTGCGTACGCTTCCTGCCGTGCGACAGCTCCAGGATTCCGCGGAGGCGGGTGCCGCACGTGCTGAGGCCCTCTCCGACCTGCCCGAGCTTCTCGACATCGTGACCCTCGGACTCTCGGCAGGACTCTCGTTCGACGCTGCGCTCGAGCTCTACTGCGAGCGCTATGACACCTCGCTCGCCCATGCCTTCGCGGGGGCGCTCGCCAGCTGGCGCCTGGGCGTGTGCGACCGGGCCCAGGGCCTTGCCGGCCTGGCCGAGAGCCTCGACCTGCAGTCGCTCCGTCGCCTCTCGGGGGCGGTGGGCGAGTCGATCGAGTTCGGGGTCCCGCTCGCCGAAGCGCTCTCGCGACAGGCGGACCTCATCCGCGAGGAGCAGCGCGTGGAGGTGGAGGAGAGGATCGAGAAGGCCCCGGTGAAGATGCTCCTGCCGCTCGGCACGCTCATCGTGCCGGCGATGCTGCTGGCGATCCTGGGGCCGCTCCTGGCCTCTGCCCTGCGGCTGGGATAGCACGTGGCCGTCCCCTGGCGACTCGGGGGACGACCTTCGATGACGGTGGTGCCGTGAGGCACCCGAGGATGGGAGAGGACATGCGCAAGGACGGACATGGCACGGGGGACGGGACGGATCAGACATCAGGCCGGCATCTGCCGGGCCAGGTGCTTGCGCGCGTGGGCGTGCTCGCGCGGGGGGAGGAGGGCCAGGGAACGACGGAGTACGCGATCCTGGTGGGTGTGCTCGTGGTGATCGCCATCATCGCGATCATCGCCTTCAGGGACAAGATATCCGAGCTCTGGGATGCCATCTCGAGTGGCATCAACTCGCTGTAGGTGCGGGCATGGAATGGGGTCCGGGGCATGTCCGGCCCAGGCGTGGCAACGGCCTCCTCATGGGCCTCGTGCTCGTGGCCCTCGTGGCACTGCTGGTCGTCGCCCGCCTGCTGGCATCGGGGAGCGTCGGGACCTCCGAGGCCGCGGCCACCTCCCCTGGGGAGGGAACCTCCCCCGTGACGGTCCCTGCCACGGCGGGGACGGCAGTCGGAACGGACACCTCGGGGGGCGATGGCGCGGATGCGGTGCCCGCATACGGCGACCCGACCGACGCCACGGAAGGATCCGTGGGCGACGTGACCAGATGGGAGTCGGCCGATGACGTCGGCGCCGCAGCGTCAGCCCTGCTCGAGGGCTATCGCGATGGCTCCGTGCCCGCCGTGCTCGTCCAGGCCGGATACCTGGACCTGCTCGGAGACGTCTGGGGGTGCACCGTCCGAGGCCCTGCGTGGGTCGACGTCTGCCTGGTGGCAGAGGCCGGTGGGGGCTCCTCCGTGCGCGTCCTGCGGATGGAGGTGGACAGATGGGAGGAGCTCTATGGGGATGTCACGTGAGCGGCCGAGAAGGACGACGCGTGGTGAGGAGGGGCAGTCGACGGTCGAGTACGCGCTCGTGCTGCTGGCGTTCCTGGTCGGCATCGTCGCGCTCGCGGCGCTCTGGCGAGCGGCGGCCGACGGGACGGTGTCAAAGCTCGCCGCCGATGCCGCATCGCATACCACGGGACAAGGGATGCTCGCTGCCATACAGGACGCGCTCCTGTTCTGATCCCGCGGCGTCCTCGGGGCAGGCGACGGTCGAGGCCGCCGTGCTCCTGCCTACGGTCATGCTGCTCCTGGCGCTTCTCGTGCAACCGGTCTGCCTCATCTACACGCGGGCCGTGATGCAGTCGGCGGCGGCGGACACGGCGCGCGTCCTGGTGACGAGACGCACCGGTGACGGAGGGGACGACGAGGCCTGCGAGGCCTACTGTCGGCGCCGCCTGGCGGCGGTGCCCGAGGTGGGGTGCTTCCATGACGGGGGCCCGAGCGACTGGGAGGTGTCCGTCACGGGGGCCGAGGGCTCCTCGGAGGTGTCTGTCGAGGTCGTGGGACATCTGCGACCGCTCCCGCTGCTGGGTGTGCTGGCGCGTGCGTTCGGCGAGTCCGAGGGTGACAGGGTGGTGCTCAGGGTGAGGGTCGACGAGGTCGTTCGTGCGGAATGGTTGGAGGGGAGCTATGAGGACTGGGTCTCGATCTGGGAGTGAGCGGCGGCGTGCGCCCCATGGCCTCGGCCTGTCGCTCTTCGTCGACGACGAGGGGGGCTACACCACGGTGGCATTCGCCGTCGCGTTGCTGGTGAGCATCGCGTTGGTATTCTCGCTCGCCTCCGCCGAGTGGACGCTCACGCGTGCTGCGGACGTCCAGCCGGTGGCCGACGCCTGCGCGCTGGCCGGAGCCAACGTGGTCGGGGCCTATTCGACCGTGGCCACGACGCTGGATGCCTGCGTGCTCACGATGGGGCTCGCGGGCGTGCTCGTGTCTGGCGTGGGACTCGTCGTCTCGGCCATCCCCTGGCGCCCAGGGCCTGGGGGCCGAGGTGATGGGGATCGGCCGCCGGGTGCTCGATGCCCGCGGCCGCTTCGCGACCTCGGCGGCCACGGGCCTCAGACGGCTCGAGGCGACGCTTCCCGGTCTCATCGTGGCCTCCTCGGCGCGGGTCGTCTCGGCGAACTCGGAGGGCTCGCAGTCCTTCACGGGCGTGGCCGTGCCGTTCCCGCAGACGAGCGAGAGCGAGTGGGACGGCCTCGACGACGAGCTCGACACCAGCAGCATGGAGCAGGACGCCGCCGAGCTCCAGGAGAGGACCACGCAGGCGGAGGAGGCCAAGGCGGAGGCCGACGCGGCACTCCTCGAGGGGTGGCGCGCCGACTGCGGCGACGAGCCCTACAACCTGCAGCAGCGGGCTGCCACGCTGGCGGGGCTCTCGGAGAGCGAGAACCCCGACTACCCGAGCGTGGAAGGTTGGAACTTCGGCGTGGCGCTCTCTCGTTCGCGCACCTACTATGCGGCCCGCGCCGCCGGCGAGGTGCCGGAGGGCCAAGGCATCGAGGAGCTCACCGACTCGAGCTGCCGCAAGGCGTTCTTCTCGTATGCGAGGGGACGCATGGCGCAGGGGCACTACCGTGAGCGTGCCGACGGCACGGTCGATATGGACCTGCCGGAACTCCCGCACGATACGGACGAGGTGCGCTCCACGACCTTGTACACGGACGCGACCTGGCCCCTGACGCAGGAGGCGGCAGGCACGACGTTGCACTCCACCCTCGCGTGCCCGGGGGCGACCGGGGCCGCTGCCGGCATGGGATCGCTCGCAGGCGTCGATGTGGGATCGTCCCAGGTCTGTCCCGTGTGTGCCATGAGCGTTGGCGACATGGGCAAGGTGGCCTCGGCCTCGACGAACATCGACAACGGCTACGAGCATCACTGGCGTCGGGTGTCCGCTGCTTCACGAGCCTACCAGGACGCACGGGAGCGCCAGGCTGAGGCCGAGGCCCAGATGCAGGAGACGGCCGAGCAGGGGAAGGGCGCCTTCGACCAGGCCTTGGAGCAGCTCTCCGTGCCGCGCCCCAAGCTCTGCCCCGCGGGGGCCTGGGGGTGCATCGGCGTGGTGGCCCGTTCTGACGGCTCGACCACGCCGGAGACGCTCGCCGGGTCCTTCGTGGAGGGCCAGGCCCTGCCGGGAGGGGTGGCCGTCTCGGCGGCGACGCTCGCTCCCGACGCCGACACCGTCGAGAACAACGTGCTCTCGCGACTCTTCGACGGTCTGGCGCAGGGCGAGGAGGGCGAGGGGGTGACAGGCGTGCTCCAGGGGGTCACGGGGCTCTGGGGGAGCCTTCTCGAGGGCTATGGCTCCGGATATGGCGACGTGGCCGACGTGGCGGACGACCTCTTCTCGGGGATCGATGGCGTCTTCGGCACCAAGGTGGGCTCGTGGCTCAGGGACAGGCTTGCGGAGTCCGTCCGGGCCATGGGCCTCGAGCCCTGTGACCTGCGACTCAAGAAGCCGGTGCTCTGCAACACGCAGGACGTCCTCGACCAGGCGGGGGCCGCCGACCTCGGTACCATCCGCCGCTACCTCGAGGCGATCCCCGACGGTGGCACCCCCGAGGAGGTCGCTGCCGCCCTGGGCCAGGAGGTCTGGAATGACCTCGACACCACATTCACCGTGGCCGAGATACCCGTTCCCGGGACCGACCTCACGATTCCCCTCACCATCGACCTCAAGGACCTCGGGCTGGGAGGTTCCCCATGAGCGAGCGGTCGGCCATCGGGACTGGCATGCGTGGCGAGGACGGTCAGATGACGGTCGAGCTCGCGGCCCTCGTGCCGGTGGTCATCGTGGTGGCCGTCATCGTGCTCAACCTGGCGCGCTTCACGGAGCTCTGCGCGCGCTTCGACCGGGTGAGCCTCGATGTGGTGGTCTCCCAGGGGACGGCCCCGGCAGGAGGTCAGGACGCGCTCTCGGGGGTCGATGCCGTGCGCTCGGCGCTCGAGGGGGCGGTCGTCCGAGGGGACCTTCCCCTCGGTGGTTCGTGCGAGGTGGAGGTGAGCTCCACGGAGGCGTCTGCGGGCGCGGGCGGGGCGGTCTTCTCGCTGGCCCCACGGCTCGAACGCTATACCTGCACGCTCGTCTACCATCCCTGGCCCTCGGCGTTCGCCGTGGCGGGGGTGTCGGCGGGGGTGCCGATCTCGCTCACGCATGAGCGGACGTTCGTGATCGACCGATACCGGACAGGGGTGGTGGGCTGACATGTGCGAGGTCTTGGTGTGCCTGGGAGGGTGCCATGCGCCGGCGTTCCGCGCACGGGTGCTCAGGAGCTGGGGCGGTCGGCTCAGGGGACTGCTCGGCACGACGAGGGCCGACCCCTCGGTGGGGCCGGTGCTGCTGGTGAGGTGCGGGTCGGTGCATACCTTCGGGATGCGCTATGAGCTCGACCTCGCGCTGCTCGATGACGAAGGGCGGGTCCTCGCCACACGTCGGGGCATGGGGCCGGGCCGGGTGGTCTCCGCACATGGGGCATGCCTCGCCCTCGAGCGCCCAAGTGGGTTGGGACCATGGCCCGAGGTGGGGGAGTACGTGCGGTTCGAGAAGGCGGAGGCGACGGGTGCGGCCCGTATGCCGGGGATGGGAGCGTGATTGCGATGGAAGGGACTCTGGAGCAGCGGGGCGGCCGCTATGGTCAGGACGTGCCCTATGGTTCGGGACGCGGACGGGACCAGGGACACTCGTACCTGCCGGCATCGCCGGGTACACGGGATGCGCCGCCCAACAAGGCAGGCATCACGCTAGGACCAGGTACCAAGCGATGTCCTCGCTGTGGGGCCGTGCTCTTCGATGACATGGAGGTCTGCTATGCGTGCCTCTATGACTTCTCGAAGGACCGTGCGGCCCAGAGGAGGGCGCAGATGCCGCCCATGCCTGGCGACCCGGAGCTCTCGACTGCCGATGTGGTGGGGTTGGTCGACGGCTGGGCAGGGTCCGAGCCCGAGGTGCGGGACGCACCTATGGACGACGGATACCTCTGGGGGGAGCTCTTCTCGCAGGAGGACGAGGACGACCCCTGGGCGGACATGCCTGACGTGGCGGAGTCTCCCCTGGCACAACGGCCGCAGGAGGCCTGGGACCAGGACGAGGCCCTGCCGGCGGCCGCTGCGTCCCTCCGTCCCGCACATGCCAGCCATGACTGGGCTCCCACGCCGACCGATTCGACGGCACCCCTGCCGAGGATCGGGGTGGTGACGGACCGTCTCGGCGTGCGCGTCGAGACGGACGACATGGATGTGACCTGTCGGATTCCCGCCGATGGCCTGGCCGTGGGTCGCGGGGACGACAACGACGTTATCCTGCGCGCGCGGTCAGTCTCGCGCCATCACGTGAGGCTCTTCCCGTCGGCGGCAGGCGTGGTCGCGGAGGACCAGGGGGCCACGAACCCGGCGCTGGTGCTGGGCAGTCCCCTTACGGGAAGCAGGACCCTGAAGCTGGGGGACGTGCTCGATATAGGCGGCACCCGTCTCACGCTCGTGCCGGTCAACGGCTAGGGCATAACCGAGAGGGAACGCGAGGTGAGGGACGTCTGGCGGAAGGAGGACGGTATGGAAGGTCCAGGAGGGTCGGAGGAGATCGGAGCCATGGTGGAGGCAGATGGAGGCGGTGCGGCCAAGCCGGTCATGAGCATCCGGGAGGCCAAGTCGCTCTGGCGCGACCCGTGTCTCGTGAGGCTGCCGTCAAGGTGGTCGAGCGAGCGACGGATGTTGGTGGTCGGTCGGGTCCATGACGTGTTCTGGACGGCCATCGCAAGGAGGCTGAGCACGGACGTCGAGATCATCAGCGCACGATACGCAACCGAGGAGGAGGTCGGAATCTATGAGCAAACGAACTGGGGAGACTACTACCAGCGCTAACCTTGTCGCCCGCTTCGAGGCGGGGGATGCGGTCATGGACTACTTCAAGATGCCCGCGGCGGTCGCGGCAGGTGTGGAGGGACGCATCAACGTCGACATGTCGTCGTGGATGTACGAGGCGGTGAGGGCTGAGGCGCAGAGGTCCGGCCTCTCATGCCAGGCGGTCGTGAAGTGGTGGTTGTCAGAGAGGATCAGTGCCGAGGCGCGTCGCGACAAGGCAGAGCCTGCGAGGGAGCAACCGACCTCCCGCTCGATGGGCCAGTATGGTTGCGGCGATGACTACTACTATGGCGAGCCGACGTTCTGACCGCGTCGCGTCCCGGTGTCGCGGCAGATTGCACAACAAAGAGGCGCGCACGCTTGCGCGAGCGGGCGAGTTTGGTATCATAAGCAGGCTTGCGAAAGCGGCACCCAGACGGCTGGGTAGCTCAGTTGGTAGAGCAGGGGACTGAAAATCCCCGTGTCAGGGGTTCAATTCCCTTCCCAGCCACCATGCAAAACACGAGGTAGACGGTCAAATCGGCCGCCTACCTCTTTTGTTACTCATGAACAGGATTCCCGACTTACTCAGGAGAGGTATTTACGGACCATCCCTGTCGTCCCTCTCGCACGTCACATCCGCTCACCGTGTCCGTTGGCCTCCCTGCCCGACTCGTCAGCCCATGCCGGTGTGGCTGGGCTATGGTCGGATGCGACCATCATCGGCCTGGCCCCTACCAGGCATCCGAGAGGAGCCATGCATGTCCGCACTCGTCTTCAACAGCCCGTCCAAGTATGTCCAGGGCCCCGACGCCCTGTCAGACCTCGCCACCTATGTGGAGCCGCTCGGGTTCAAGGCCCTCGCCATCGCCACGCCCTCGGGCGTGCGTCGCATCGGCGGCAAGGTGCGTGCGGGCTTCGAGTCGTCGCAGGCGGACGTCATTCTCGAGGAGTTCGCCGGTGAGTGCTGTACCTCGGAGATCGAGCGCCTCCGCCAGGTGGCCGAGCGCGAGGGCGCGGACGTCATCTGCGGCATCGGTGGCGGCAAGGCCCTCGACACCGCCAAGGCCGTGGCCTACTACCTCAAGGTCCCCGTGGTGATCTGCCCCACCATCGCCAGCTCTGACGCCCCATGCAGCGCCCTGTCCGTGGTCTACTCGGATGGCGGCGCCTTCGACTCCTACCTCTACCTGCGCTCGAACCCCGACGTCGTCCTCATGGACACCACCGTCATCGCGGCCAGTCCCGTGCGGCTCACCGTGTCGGGCATGGGTGACGCGCTGGCGACCTACTTCGAGGCACAGGCCTCGGTCGACTCGGCAGGCACCACCTGCGCCGGCGGCAAGGCCAGCTCGGCCGCCCTCGCGCTCGCACGCCTCTGCTTCGACACCCTCATGGCAGACGGCGTCAAGGCCAAGGTCGCTCTCGAGGCAGGCTGCCTCACCCCGGCCGTCGAGCACGTCATCGAGGCCAACACGCTCCTGTCGGGCATCGGCTTCGAGAGCTGCGGCCTGGCCGCGGCCCATGCCATCCACAACGGCCTCACCTGCCTGCCCGAGACCCACGACAACTACCACGGCGAGAAGGTCGCCTTCGGCACGCTCTGCCAGCTCGTGCTGGCCGACGCCCCCACCGAGCAGATCGAGCAGGTCATGGCGTTCTGCCTCGAGGTGGGCCTCCCGGTGACCCTGGCCGAGCTGGGTGTGGAGCACATCACCACCGAGCAGGTCATGGAGGTCGCCACCGCGGCATGCGCCCCCTCGGACACGATGGGTAACATGCCCTTCGAGGTCACGCCTGACATGGTGGCCAACTGCATCCTGGCGGCGGACGCCCTGGGCCGCTATTACACCGAGGGATAGCCCAGCGTGGGCATCGTCCCTCTCGTGTGCCCTGCCCTGCGCCAGACCCGGGCCATATAGGTCCCGCTGCCCCGCTATACTGCAAGCAGTGAAGCACGCTGTGTCTGGGGGCAGACGGTATGGCAGAGAAGGACGACAGGACGGTTCATGGGGTCAACCTCTCGGGGTGGCTCGTGCTGGAGAGCTGGGTCACGCCCTCCCTCTTCGCGAGCACCGGTGCCTTCGACGGCGCAGGCCTGAGGGAGGCCCTCGGTCGCAAGCGCTTCTCCGAGCTCCTCGACGCCCACCGTTCCACCTTCATCACCGAGGAGGACTTCTCGAGGATCGCCGCCCGCGGCTTCGACGCGGTGCGCCTGCCCGTGCCATGGTTCGTGCTCGGCGACGACGGTCCGTTCCCCGGCTCGTACGACGGCTGTCTCAAGTACGTCGATGCCGCCATGAACTGGGCCGAGGACGAAGGGATCCAGGTCCTGCTGTGCCTCTCGTCCATCCCTGGCTCCACCGACTCCGAGAGTGGCCATCAGATGGTGATCCAGAACGAGGAGAGGTCCCGCGCCGCCGCGCTCGAGGTCATCTCGGTCCTGGCCGAGCGCTTCGGCAGGAGGCCCGGCCTCCTGGGCATCGAGCCGCTTGACGAGCCACAGGTCCAGCACCGTCATGGCCTCACGCTGACCGACGGCGTGCCGATGCACCGCCTCCGCAACTACTATCGCGACGCCTACGAGACCATCCGACAGATGGGCGGCCACAAGCCGGTCGTGGTCATCTCGGACGGTGGCATGCCGGGTGAGTTCCGCCGCTTCATGGCGCAGGACCGTTACACCAATGTCTGGCTCGACTCCCATATCTACCATTACGCCGACTCCACGGATGCCTCCGGCCCCCGGGGCGTGCGTGACCTCATCACCGCGACCGACCGGTACCTCAAGACGGCTCATGAGAGCCATCTCCCCTGCATGGTGGGCGAGTGGTCGGCGGCGCTCCCGCTGGCCGACTCCGCGATGACGCCCGAGGGACGCATCGCCCTCGAGCGTGTCTATACCTCGAGCCAGCTCTCCGCCTTCGCAGGCAGCGCCGGCTGGTTCTTCCAGACCTGGAAGACCGAGTCGCACCTGAGCTCGTGGGACGCCCGCGTGGCGCTCTCGAGCTTCGAGCGCGGGATGTTCGACTAGTGGAGCCCACGGAACCCACCGCCGCCAGTGACATCAGCCATCCGGCGGGCCTATTCTCGCTGGTGGGAACCCCTATCGGTAACCTGTCTGACGTGAGCCCGCGTGTGAGCGCCACCCTGGCCGCGGCCGACGTCGTGCTCTGCGAGGACACGCGCGTCACGGGCAAGCTCCTGTCGTGCCTCGGCGTGCATGCCTCGCTCGAGCGCTGCGACGAGAACGTCATCCGCGAGCGCACGCAGTCGGTCCTCGACCGCCTGGCGGCCGGCGAGCGCGTGGCGTTCGTCTCGGACGCGGGGATGCCGGGGGTGTCCGACCCAGGGAGCGTTCTCATGGATGCCGCGCTGGCGGCCGGCGTTGCCACCGAGGTCATCCCGGGGCCGAGCGCCGTCACCTGCGCCGTCGCGGCGAGTGGCCTTGCCTGCCGGCACTTCCTCTTCGAGGGGTTCCTGCCGCGCAAGGCTGGTGAGAGGGACCGTCTGCTCGTCACGCTCTCGCAGGTGCCGGCAGCGCTCGTGATCTACGAGTCGCCGCATCGTGCTGTGGCCACCCTGGCTGCCATCGCCGTAGCCATGCCCGCGCGTCGCGTGGCCCTGGTACGCGAGCTCACCAAGGTCCACGAGGAGGTCTCCCGTGGCACCGCGCCCGAGCTCGCGGCATCCGTCGCGGCGCGTGTGGAGGCCGAGCCCCTCAAGGGCGAGTGCGTCATCGTGGTGGAGGAGCCGGCGGCGGACGAGGTCGTGGCCGCGCCTGCAGACGTCGCCGCGCGTCCCTCGCTCGACGAGGCCATCGCCGAGGGCATCCGGCAGGGGAGCCCCAAGAGCGCCCTTGCCCGCCGTATCGCGCGGGCCTATGGCATCACGCGTGACGAGGCCTACCGGCGCGTGGTCGAGCTCTCACGCAAGGGGTAGGCATGACACGGTCGTTCTTCTCGGCATGCCTGTCTCCCCTGTATCCCCGTCATTCCATTCCGACGCTCATGAACTCCGCCCCATGGGCATGGCGCGAGCGGGTGTATGTGAACGGCCTGCCATCGGTGAGGTACTCGACCTGCTCGATCTCGAGGAGCGGCTCGTCCGAGGGGACCTCGAGCAGACGGCACTCCTCCGGCGTGGGTTTCGCGGCCCGCACCACGCGGTTCGAGCTCGCGATGGTGTAGTCCGTGCGCTCGCGGATGTAAGCGAACAGCGAGGTCTCGGCATCGTGGCGCCTGAGGTCTGGGAAGAGCTTGATGGGCATATAGGTGTACTCGACGGTCAGGTGGACGTCGTCAGAGATCCTGAGCCGGCACATGTAGTAGGCGAACTCATCGGGCTCCATGCCCAGGCTCTTCGCGATGGGGTCGGGAGGGGCAGCGACGGTGAACTCCTCCACCTCGGTCCTGACCTTCTTGCCCATGGCTGTCTGCTGGGCGTAGAAGCCCCCCATGTCACAGGAGATCTCCGTGCCCGATGCCGTCGTCGCCATCTTCGGGATGAGGGCCTTCACGAAGGAGCCTGACCCCTTTCGCCGCACGATGAGACCCTCGACCTCAAGTTGGTCCATGGCTCGCGTGATGGTGATTTTGCTCACGCCATACCGTTCACAGAGTTTCTGCGCCGAGGGGAGAAGGTCGTTGCATGGGTAGGTGCCATCGGCGATCTTCGCCTTGATATCTGCCACTACCTGCTCGTATTTGTGCACGGCGACCTCCCCTGCGGATTAATCACATCAGATTCCGATGTCACCATGATAACCGCTCACCGATGCATTCTTGTCTGGCTGATAGAACATGCTATGTTCGCAACGTAACATGTTAGGTAATGGCACAAAGCATGTTACGCATGTGTCGAAACGAGTTGAGGGGGAATCGCTTTGGGAGAGGGACCGACAAGGGTGGCCCTGTTCTGCAGCGGGGGGTTCTCGACGAGCCTTGCTGCGGCAAAGGTCCAGAAGTACTTCGAGCAGACGAACAGGAACATGACGATTGACGCCTACGGCTATGCCGACCTCAATGACAAGGCACCCTCTGCCGACGTCATCGTGCTGGCGCCGCAGATCCGCTACGTCTACGACGACGTGGTCAAGGAGTATCCCGACAAGAAGGTCGTGAAGCTCACGATGCAGGAGTTCGGAAGCATGGACGGCGCCATCATCGCCGGACGTCTCGCCAAGGAAGGTGTTGAATAGGATGTCGAACGACAAGGTAGAGAGGTTCGAGGACTCGTTCACCCGGGTCGCAGGTAAGTTCGCGGGCAACAAGATGCTGCTCACGCTTCGTGACTCGTTCATCCTCGTCTCTGCGACGAGCATGATCGCGGGCTTCGCCCTCATGATCTCCTCGGTGTTTGTGAGCCCGTCATCGGGACTCATCTTCTCTGACAGCGGCCTCAACCTGGGTGCCCTCATCTTCGGGTCTGCCGACGCGTTCAAGGCGTCCGGACTGTACTCGGGACTTGGGACCGCGAGCACCCTCATCGGCCTGGTCTCGCATGGCTCGCTCGACGTGTTCGCCGTGCTGCTGGTAGTCGTGTTCGCTCGCACCTTCTCGAAGAAGTACTTCCCCCATGCGGAGGAGCATCTCACCTCGGTGCTGTATGCCCTCGGCTCCTTCTTCATCTGCATGCCCTGGAAGTTCACGTACACGCCGACCGACACGACCGACTCGATCAACGTCCTCAACTACATGGACACCACGTTCTTTGGTACCAAGGGCGTATTCGCCGCGCTGGTGATCACCGGGCTCGCCGTCTGGATCTACAACACGGTGCTCGACAAGGGCCTCAAGATCTCGATGCCCGATTCCGTGCCACCTGCGGTGGCCCGCAGCTTCGAGTCGCTCATCCCTGGCTGTGCCACCATGGGCTTCTTCGTAATCCTCACGAGCCTGAGCACGTCGCTCACCGGCCAGAGCATGCCTGAGCTCTTCCTCACGCTGCTCCAGGCACCGGCGCTCGCCATCTCCAACACCGGCGCGTTCGCCTTCGTCTCGCAGTTCACGTGGAGCCTGCTGCAGTGGTTCGGCATCCATCCCACGTCCATCTGGGGCCCGATCTTCGGCCTTACCTGGAACATCAATGACACGCAGAACATGCTCGGCCAGGCCCAGAACATCTACTCGACCCTGTACATGAACTTCTCGACCGTCGCCGCCGGCACCTGCTCGGTCGCCCCGGTGCTCGCCCTCATCCTCTTCTCGAAGAGGGCGTCGGCCAAGAAGATCACCAAGATTCCCATCATGCCTGCCATCTTCAACATCTCAGAGCCGATCACCTTCGGCCTGCCCATCGTGCTCAACCCGCTCTATCTCATCCCGTTCGTCGTGGCCCAGCCCCTCGGCTTCTACATCGGCCTGTTCTTCACGCAGATAGGCTTCATCGGGCCCATCGTGAACAACGTGCCGTGGACTGTGCCGACGCTGATCTCGGGCCTGCTGTACACGGGCTCCATAAACGGGCTGCTGGTCCAGGCGGTCATCCTCGCTGCGACCACGGCCATCTACATCCCCTTCATCAAGATCGATAATAAGGTGAACCCCGAGGTCGATCCTGACGAGGAGAAGGCGCAGACAGATGGTGCCGGCGAGCAGGTTGACTCGCCGGTGCTCGAGGCCGATGCCATAGCTGTTGGGGAGCTGCCGACCTCAAAGTCGGCTCCCGCGGTCGCCTGACGGCACCTGGCAGGTCCGTGCGCCCGCTCGACGGGAGGCCCCTCTCCTTCGCCTCCCGTCGGGTGGACGTACGTGCCATATGCAACGAGAAGGACCATTCGCATACCCCGCCGGTACGGCTGATGCGGGGGAGAGGGGCAACGGATCACATGGAGCTCGCGCTCGACAAGCTGTTCTCTGACAACATGGTGCTTCCTAGCGGACGCACCTTTCGCGTGAGCGGGCGAGGTGTGCCTGGTCGGATGATCAGGGTGAGGGTGGCCTCGCAGGTGGTCACGACCTCGGTGACTGCATCGGGCACTTGGTCGGTCGAGGTGGATCCCGGGGGTGACGCGCATCCCAAGGAGGGGTCGCTCGTCGTGGACGACAAACAGTCCGGGGCCAAGGTAGTCGTGGAGCACGTGAGGTTCGGACACGTCTATCTCTTGGGCGGACAGTCCAACATCGAGTTCCGCATGCGGGAGGACGAGGGCTACGTCCAGGCATTGGACGCGATGCCCCAGCCGTGGGCCTATGTGTATACCGTCCCGCAGGTTGAGTACCTGGCAGATGACGGCTCCGTCATGCCCGAGGGACTCGACGGGGGTGCATGGCTGCCACTCGGCTCCGCTTCCTTGGGCAACGTCTCCGCTGTGGGCTACTATGCGCTCCAGGCCATCCACCGGGAGCATCCGGATGAGGTCGTGGGTCTCGTCGACTGCTTCAAGGGCGGGACGTCGGCCTCGTGCTGGGTGCCGCCTGAGGTCCTCGTGGACCCAAGCCTCCATGAGGCCTATGTCGAGCCCTTCGAGGCGGCGATAGCCGACAAGGACGAGGCGGACTTCGATCGGGAGCAGGAGACCTACGAGTCGCTGGTCGAGAGGCACAACGATGACCTTGCGAGGTATCGTGCCGCCCATCCGGACCGCACGCTGAGCGAGGCCAAGAACGTGGTGGGGCACACGCCTTGGCCACCCCCGGCGCGTCCTACTAGCCCCTACAGGCCCTCGGGGCTCTATGGGACGATGTTCGTGCCGGCGAGCTCCTACTCGTACTCCGCAATCGTGTGGTACCAGGGTGAGGACGACTCGAAGCATGCGAAGCTCTATCACCAGCTCCTGACCGGGCTCATCGGTGCCTGGCGTCATGCCTTGCATGATGCCGAGGTCCCCATCTATGTGATGCAGCTCCCTGGGTATGCGGATGACCTGCCAGACTCGTGGGCGCTCGTGCGTCAGGCCCAGCTCAGGGTCTCGTACGAGATGCCTGGGGTCCATCTCGTCTCCATCGCTGACACGGGTGACGAGCACAACATACACCCCGCCTCCAAGCGGGTGGCAGGTGAGCGTTTGGGGCGCGTACTGTCGAGTCATTCCTGCGACGGTACACCCGTGCCAGGTAAGGTTCACCTTCGCGACGATGCCCTGACGGTCGAGGTGGACGATGCGGAGTCGATTGCTTCGGACGGCGACGCTGTGGCAGAGGTGCGGGAGGATACCGGATGGAACCGCGTCTGCATGACGGTGCAGAATGACCCGCCGCGGGTACTTATTCCGGTAGGGGCTAATACTACCCGCGTGAGGTACGGCTACGAGAACTACCCTCATCTCGTGATACGGGACGACTTCGGCCAGCCGCTGGCTCCCTTCGAGCTTGCGCTGAAAGAGGGCGAATGGTCCCTGGCGTAGGTGCCTATGACCTGAGACCTTAGAATGTGATGCGCGATACCACTCAAGACAGAATATGGCAGGAGAAGGGACACGGCATGCGCGACCTCATGGCGATAGACGTGGGCGGCACCTCGATCAAGCTCGCGGTATGGCACGACGGCAAGCTGGTGGACGAGCACAGCGTACCCACGCCCGACTCGCTCGACGGCTACTACGAGGCCCTCGAGTCCGAGGTGGCCTCCGCGCGCGAGGGCTATCCCATCGAGGGCGTGGCCATGAGCTCGCCCGGTGCTCCCAACAGCCAGACCGGCGTGATCGAGAGCTCGAGCGCCATCCCCTACATCCACGGCTTCGACATCAGGGACGAGCTCGCGCGCAGGTTCTGCCTGCCCGTGAGCATAGAGAACGATGCCAACTGCGCTGCGCTGGCCGAGGTGGCGGACGGCGTGGGCAAGGATGCCACGAGCCTGCTCTTCGTGGTCATCGGCACGGGTGTGGGCGGCGCCGTGATCATCGATCGCAAGCTCTGGCACGGCGCCCACCTTCTGGGTGGCGAGTTCGGCTTCGCGATCACCAAGGACGGTCGGATCCTCTCCGAGGTGGCGAGTCCCGTCTCTATGGCGGCGCGTTACAAGGAGCGCACCGGTCACGAGGTCACGGGCAAGGAGGTCTTCGACCTGGCGGAGGAGGGCGACGACGTCGCGGCCGACGAGGTCCACACGATGACGTCTACGCTGGCCAGGGCCCTGTTCAACCTGCAGTACTGCTTCGATCCGCAGATGATCGTGCTGGGTGGCGGCATCTCGAACAACCCGCACCTCATTCCCCTGCTGGAGGCCGAGGTAAAGGACCTCCAGGCGACCCTGCCGTTCAAGACCATCGCCCCGACGTTGGTGACCTGTGCCTATACGTCGGCCGCGAACCTGCGCGGTGCTGTGGAGAACTTCGAGCAGACGTATTCCGAGGTAGGGTAGGTCAGGCGAGAGGAACCATCCGCGTCGGTAAGTCAGCAGACATCCTGAGTTGACAATGGTTCCAAGGCCGTGTAATGTTCTCTCTTGCGCTTACGAGCGCTCCACATATTGCGGGGTGGAGCAGTCTGGTAGCTCGCCGGGCTCATAACCCGGAGGTCGTTGGTTCAAATCCAGCCCCCGCGACCAAAAACATGCAGGTCATCGGCTTGTCCGATGGCCTGTTTTTGTGTCTTGCACCAAGGCCCTTGGTGCGCGCGCACCAAATAGCGTGCGAATGGGCTTTCTATGGAGGCCAATCCGCTGCAAGTTATCCCGACGCCGCCAACGGTGCCAGGCAGTCCCAAACCGCCTCAAATCGGTCATTGGAGGACGTCCTCGACGTCCCCGCAGGTCTTCGCCAAGAGCGCGAGGATGGTCGTTCTGTGACTCCCGACCCTGCAAGATGCTAGGAGACCCTAGGCCCTTCCCCTTGTGATGCCGCGTGGGCAAGTCGCCCTAGTCTGCCCCTTGCACCAAGTCGACGGCAGGAGATCGGAGCAAGGATGACAGCGAGTCACATGGCACCAAACGGTGAGGTCGGAGTTTCGCCAAGACGCGAGCCAGAGCTCATAGGCGTTAGGGAGGCGGCGGACATCCTCAATGTCTCCTCCCGAACGGTCACGAGGCTCTGCGGCCTCAACAAGATCAAGAGCGTGAAGATCGGCTTCCAATGGCGTGTCAACCGTGCCGCCCTCATGCGTTATGCCGGCCTTGAGGAGGGCCGCGACGATGGGGAGCTGTGAGGAGATCGCCTCGGGATGCGCTGCCCTGCGAGATATGAATAAGTGTCCTTGGCATGCGTTAACGTCAAAGGACCCATGGCTGGCAAACGAGGCTGAGACACCCTATCCACTGGCCCATGGGATTAGCTGCGCCTACGTGCCGGCCGTCAACCCCTCCGATTGGAGATGATCGGTCATGGCTGAAACGCGCGCGGACGGATGCACGACGCTCGGTTCCTGGGGCGTGAGCATCAAGGAGTACTACACCATCGAGGAGGTGTCGCGCCTGCTCCACGTTCACGTCACGCGAATAAGGGAGCTCGCAGACCAGGCCGACGACCCGATGCCGTTCCGCTGCTTCGAGGGTCAGAGGAGGAACGGATTCATCTACCGCGAGGACCTGGTGGCATGGCTCGACAGGCACACGGTGCTCTGGAGGGACCAGAGGGCCATGAGGCCGGGGGCCGGGGATGGCTGCTAGCGAGAGGCCCGACGAGTACGTGACCATCTACCGCTTCATGACGCACGAGCTCGGACTCTGGGGAGTGGACCTCCTCGTCTACGCAAGGGTGCTGAGCTTCTGCACCGACCCCGACGGCAGCTACTACGAGAGCAGGGGACGATGCGCCGACTTCCTCGGAATCAGCAGCCGACAGGCCGCGAGGTCGTTCGCAAGGTTATGTGCGTCCGGGCTCATCGACGACATCGGGATGAGGCGGCATCAGACGGGCTGCAGCACCAGGGAGTATCGCGTGAACAGGGAAGTGATCTCAGCGATTCTCCACGGCGGCCAGTGGGGGTGACAGGATGTCATGACACCGTGTCACCCCCCTGACAGCGTGTCACCCCCTATGGCCGAAAGGGGTGACACCATGTCACCCCCACCCCTGACACCATGTCACCCAAGATTAGAAAGGAGAATAGAGTGGATGGAGAAGAGAGGGGCAAGGGGCGCCTGGTCTTGCCATCGGAGGCAATGGCGGCGGGGCTCGTCGATCAGGAGCCCGACAAGGTTCCCTGCCCGCATTGTGGCAAGCCGCTCGACCAACTCGGGGCGGTCTTCGCTGGTAAGGTCTACTGGGTGTCGCACGCGAGGTGCGGGTGCCAGGGCGAGCGCCGCGAGGACCGGGAGGTCGCCGATGCGGCGGAGACGGCCGAGCAGGGCGAGAAGGCGCGCCTCCTCGCAAGGGCCGGCGTCCCGGCGAAGTTCGCCGATGCCACGCTCACGGACGGTTATTGCAGGGCGTACGTCGACTCGTTCGTGAAGGACGAGACCTCGACGGGGCTCTACGTGCATGGCCCAGTGGGCACCGGCAAGACGTACAACGCCGCCGGTATCGTCAAGGCGCTCATAGCGAAGAAGTGCGACGCGATCTTCTCGTCCGCGCTGGACATCTTCACGAACATACAGGAGACCTACGACAGCGGGGCCTCGAGCAAGCGCGAGATGGAGCGCTACCTGTCCTGCGGGATCCTGGTCCTCGACGACCTGGGCAAGGAATCGAACACGCGGTGGGCCCTCACGATGCTCTTCACGCTCGTGAACGCCCGCTATGAGCGGATGCTGCCGACCGTGATCACGTCGCAGTACACGATGGAGGGGCTCAGGCAGCGGCTCTCCCAGAAGGGCGAGCGCGAGACAGCCGAGGCCATCGTATCGAGGCTTTCGGAGACGTGTATGGACGTGACCCTTCTGGGCGGGGACAGGAGGAGGGTGGAGACCAGTCTTCCGATGAGATCTCCGAAGGTCGACAAGGAAAACTCTGGGCAAACACTGTCGGGACTTGAGGGCTTCTGAGAGGCTATCTTGAGCACCAGAGATGCCGAGCGCGGAAGCTCTTCTAACGGGAGGTCTGAATCCAGGGCCATCTGTCGGTGCCCTGGCAGCGCAATGAGTCCGGGCGCTATCCGATGTGGGTCTGTCTGCCTGGTACCGAACCGACCACCCCTGAGTACTTCTTGCCGCACACGGAGCAGCGTGCTTCCCCGTTTCCCCGTGCTAGAGAGATGACAATCCCCGAATCCTCGTAGCAGCTGGGGCATATGGGGCCAAAGCGTGATCCATCATCCTCGACGAGATAGTAAGAACTGCCGTCGCGCTTGAGCTCCTCGCGCCTGCGGAGCTTGGTGGACAGCTCGTCCGCTTTCTCTCTGAGCTCACGGTTCTCATCTTGGAGCTTGAATAATGAGTCGCGTGCCTCATAGAGCATCTTCTGGTCGTCTGCTGAACTGATGCCAGCGGCTATGACGACGATGGCTCGAGCGATATCGCCAACACTAGCCATGAGTCTGCCTTCTTCCTGTTGCCCTATGCCTCATCCTACCCCGTCCTTCGGACAGCGCGTTGTCTGTCTTCGCCAGGACAGACAACGCCGCCCACCTCGCCAGCCGTCTCCTGTGTAATCAGTCGCGGCGGGCCACGCTCGGCATCCAACATCGACTCGGTAAACAGTGGCCGCAAGGTGGCCCGTCAACGTCGAGGTGGCTCGCCGTCATCAGGGAGGTGACGGCGTGGCGGAGGACTTCGGCGACGATGCCGGGCAGCAGCTCTACGAGTGGACCATGCGCATCGGTCCTCTACGCGAACAGGCACCCAGGGGCGGGCTCGTCCCAGGAGCAGGTGCAGAGGGCCGTCGACAGGCTGACGGCCTGCGCTCGAGCACGCGCGGGACATGGCGCCCGATGCGGCGGGCCACGAGGACCTCGCTCCCTGAGTACGCCAAGCTCGACCTCCATGAGTTCAAGGAGCTCGACGACTTCCCAGCCGTCCGCTCCGCGATCGACGCGCGGCTGTCCTCGGACGGGCTTCCTCCACTACTTCAATGACGACGAGCAGGGCAGGAGCTGGCTCGTCTTCCGCACGGCAGACGCACCTGGCGTCTCCGCGAGCTTCGACACGTTGGCGGGCGATGCCAGGAAGGCCGGCGAGCGCGCCGCCGCCGAGATACGGTCGCGGGCACGATGCGACCGGGAGGCTGGTCGGGACGAGGAGCCGCTGTCAGAGCGTGCCACGCGCGTCAGGGCAGCGTCCAAGGCGCAGGAGGAGACCAAGGCACCTGAGCACGCTCCCGAGCCGCGGCACCACAAGCAGGAGACGAGGGCGAAGTGAGCAGGACCCGAGCCCTCCCCGCGCCCGTGGTCGCGCTCGCCTCCGCGGCGGCGTTCCTCGCGGGAGACCTCTACGCCGCCACGCTCTCGGCCATGCCGGGGCAGGCCGCCTCGAACCTCGAGGCGGCCGTCTCGCAGGTCCCGTCATACCTCGCCGCCAATGGCCCCGTCCCCTCGCTGGACCCCGTGCCGCTGGCGGTCGGGACGCTCGCGTGCTGCGGGGTGTGGGTCGCTTGGTCGTACCAGCTCGTCCGGGCCGGGAACTACCGCCAGGGCGAGGAGCACGGGTCGGCCAGGTGGGCCACGCCGCACGAGGCGTCGCGCTTCGCCGACCCCACGGACCCGTACGCCAACATCATCCTCACCAGCCACGTGTCACTCGCGCTCGCGCGTGCCGACCACGATCCCCGATACGAGCGCAACCGCAACGTGCTTGTCGTCGGTGGCTCGGGCTCCGGCAAGACGAGGAGCTACGTCCTGCCGAACCTGCTGCAGGCCAACGCCTCCTACCTCGTCACCGACCCCAAGGGCACCCTGGCCGACGAGGTGGGCCCGATGCTCGTGCCCCTCGGCTACGAGGTCCGCCGCATCGACACCGTCGACTTCCGGAGGTCGGACCACTACAACCCCATCGCGTACGTGAGGTCTCAGCAGGACGTGCTGGAGCTCGTCGACTGCCTCATCGCCAACACGAAGCGAACGAGGAACGACTCGGCCGACCCCTTCTGGGAGAACTCGGAGCGCCTGCTCTACACGGCGCTCGTGGCCTACCTCGTGGACCACTGCCAACGGGAGGACGCCAACCTCCCAGGCCTCATGACGCTGCTGTCGCTCGCCGAGGCGAGCGAGGCCGACGAGGGATTCGAGAGCCCGCTCGACCTCCTGTTCCGCGAGGTCGAGACGGGCTGCAGGTGCGTCGTCGACGAGGAGGGCGAGGAGGCAGGCGGCCGGGCCTTCTGCGGCGGTGCCGCGAGGGTCAGGTGGGTGCGGGTGGCGGAGCCGCTCACGCCCGAGCAGGACTTCGCCCTCTCCCGCTACCGCGCCTTCAAGGCGGCCGCCGGCAAGACCCTGAAGTCGATCATCATCAGCTGCAACGCCCGGCTCAGCGCCCTCGACAGCGCGGAGCTCAGGGAGCTCCTCTCGCGGGACGACATGGGGCTCGACCGCATGGGCGAGGCGGGGCGGCGCACCGCGATCTTCGCGACGTCGTCCGACACCAACGGCACCTACTCGTTCGTCCTGGCGCTCCTCGTGTGGCAGGCGACCAACCTGCTCTGCGAGCGGGCCCTCCGCGAGCACGGCGGGAGCCTTCCCGTGCCGGTGCACCTCGTCCTCGACGAGTTCGCCAACATCGGGCGGCTCCCAGACTTCGAGCGGACGGTCGCGGTCGTGCGCTCGCGCAACATCGGCGTCTCGGTGATCATCCAGTCAACGGCCCAGCTCAGGAGCCGCTACGGGGACGACGCCCAGACGATCGTCGACTGCTGCGACACGACGCTGTTCCTCGGGGGCAAGTCGTCCGAGACCAACAGGGGTGTCTCGGAGCAGGTCGGCAAGGAGACCGTCTCGCTCCTCGGGACGAGCGAGAGCCGCGGGGCCAACCCCAACTCGACCCAGAGCAGGAACGTCGCCGAGCGGGACCTCATCCAGTCGGCCGAGGTCGCGAAGCTCGACCGCCGCCGCGCCATCGTCCTCATCGCCGGGGCCGACCCCGTCATCGACGGGAAGTACGACCCGGCCAGGCACCCGCGCCTCCGCGAGGGGGTGGTCCCCATGAAATAGGGGAGCCCGCGGGGGAGGCGAAGCGCCGCGCCTCCCCCGGACGGGCGTCGCGGCGCACGGGAACGGTCGCGGCACCGCCGCGCCGACGTCATGGAGGCACCACATGCTCTCACAGATCATCAGCCTCGTCTCGGGGTGCGTCTCCTTCCTCGGGGGCTTCCTCGTCGTCTGGGGCGCCGTGTCGCTCGGCCTCGCCATACGCGAGCAGCAGGGCGGCGCGCAGATAGCGAGCGCCATCTCGACCATCGCGGGCGGGGCGATCATCATCGCCGCCTCGGTCTACTTCGGGATGCTCGACACCTCGTGGCTCCCGGCCTAGGGGGCGGCGATGTCGCTCAGCGTCGCGGTCCACAAGGACATAGGCGAGTACACGGAGAAGGTCGTAGGCAAGCTGAGCCTCAGGACGCTCGGCTGCGTCGCGGGCGGCCTCGCCACCTCGGTGGGGACGGCGGCCGCGTGCCACGTGCTGCTCGGCGTCGAGCCGGCCGACGCGAGCCTGCCCGTCATGGCGGCCTCGATGCCGTTCTGGCTCATGGGGTTCTGGCGCCCCCACGGGATGCGGGCCGAGAGGTTCGTGCCGCTCCTGTGGGAGCACGCGACCGGCGACGGGCTGCTCCTCTACAGGAGCAGCTGCTCGATGGCCGCGCCGCCGCAGGGGCTCGCCGCCAGGGAGTCGAGGGGATACCGGAGGAAGTCTAGGAGGAAGGGGGCGGAGCTCCATGAGCCGAGCCAAGAGGGGCAAGACGGACGAGGGGGCCGACCAGGGGCGCACGCCGCGGCCGGGAGGCAAGCCCATGGGCAGGAGGATGCGGGAGCAGGAGCGCGAGCTAAGCACTTCCGTCGCTGAGAGGCGCCGCCATCGTCGCGCGGCCAGGGACGTCTACAACGCGATAGGGTTCGAGGCGATGTACAGGGACGGCATCTGCGAGGTGGAGGAGGGGCTCTTCTCGCAGACGGTGTCGTTCTCCGACATCAGCTACCAGTCCGCCAGGAAGGACGCCCAGGAGGCGGTCTTCTCGGCATGGTGCCAGCTGTTCGACTCCTTCGGGGCCGACAGCTCGGTCCAGCTCTCCGTCGTGAACACGCCGATACCGGCCGACGAGATCGGGAACAGGACCTTCTTCGACGGGTCCGACCCCATCACGGGGCGGTTCGCCGCCGAGTACAACCGGATCCTCAACGACAAGATGCGCGAGGGCGTCTCCAACCTCGTGCGCGACCGCTACCTCACGTTCTCGGTGGGCGCGGCCGACGCCGCCTCGGCCGTGCCGAGGCTCGCGCGCGTCCGCGGCGACGTCACGCAGGCGCTCCAGCGCATCCGCTGCGACGTCGGGCTCCTCGACGGGGAGGCGCGGCTGCGCGTCGTGAACGACCTGCTCCGACCCGGGCGGAGGCTCGACTTCGACTGGGGCATGGTGGGTGCCGAGACGGGCCTGAGGACCAAGGACCTCATATGCCCGTCCTGCATCGAGACCAAGCCCGGCGGGTCGTCCACCTGCCTCAGGGTGGACGGCAAGTGGTGCCAGACGCTCGTCGTCCGCTCCTTCGGCAGCGAGCTCTCGGACCGCTGCCTCGCCGAGCTCATCGACCTCCCCATCCCGCTCGCCGTGGTCCTGCACGTGCAGGGCATGGACAAGGCGAGGGCGATCTCCTACGTGAAGCAGCGCCTCGCGTGGATGGACAAGGAGATCATCGACGAGCAGATGAGCGCCGTGAAGCGCGGCTACGACTTCGAGATCCTGCCGTCCGAGCTCAAGTACTCGAAGGCCGAGGCCGAGGACCTCCTCGACCACCTCCAGAACAGGAACCAGCGCCTCTTCTCGTACACGGGGCTCGTCCACACCTACGCGGACACCCCGGCCGAGCTCGACGACCAGGTCATGCAGATCATGCGTGCCGCGCGCTCCAACTCCATCGACCTCGACACGCTCGACTACCGGCAGCGAGAGGGCCTCAACTCGGTCCTCCCGCTGGGGAACAACCACGTCGAGGTGAGCCGCATGATGACGACGGCCCAGGTCGCCATCCAGATGCCGTTCGCCACGCAGGAGGTCAACCAGGCGGGCGGCGGCTACTACGGCCAGAACAAGGAGTCCTCGAACCTCGTCATCTGCAACCGGAAGAGGCTCGCGAGCCCCATGGGCTACGTCGCCGGCAAGCCCGGCAGCGGCAAGAGCTTCTCGGTGAAGCGGGAGATAGAGAACACGATCCTCGCCTACCCCGAGGACCAGGTGATCATATTCGACCCGGCGGGCGAGTACTCGCCCGTCGTGGTGCCCAACGGGGGCACCAGCATCAGGCTCGGCCCCGACTCCGGCGCCCACCTCAACCCCTTCGACCTCGCCGACGTCGCCGAGCAGAGCCCGAGCGCCCAGCGCGCGTTCAAGATCGACGCGTTCCTGGCCCTGTCGGGCGCGACCATGGCCGAGGGCAGCCAGGGCCTCCCAGAGGCCGACAAGTCGATCATCAGCCGCTGCGTGGAGGAGGCCTACGAGGCGTGCGACGCCCGCGCCGCGACGCCGACGCTCCAGGACCTCTACGACACGCTCCTCGCCCAGCCGGAGCGTGAGGCGCGCGACATAGCCCTCCGCTACGAGCGCTACGTGAGGGGCGCGACCTCGTTCTTCAACCACGAGAGCAACGTGGGGTTCGAGGACAGGGTCACGAACGTGGACTTCCGCGACCTCTCGCAGAACATGCGCGTCTTCGGGATGCTCACCGCCCTCGAGAGCGTCCGAAACCGCATGTACTCGAACTTCGAGCGCGGCATCACCACCTGGCTCTACATCGACGAGGTCCAGTCGCTCTTCGAGCATCCGTCGATCGTGAGCTACTTCTCGAAGTTCTGGGCGGAGGGTCGCAAGTTCAACCTCATCTGCACCGGCATCACCCAGAACTCCGTCTACATGCTCGAGCACGAGGAGGCCAGGAACATGGTCCTCAACTCCGACTTCGTGCTGCTCCACAAGCAGAGCTCCCTCGACCGCAAGGCATGGGTCGACCTGCTCGGGCTGTCGGAGCAGGAGTCGCGCTACATCGACGAGTCCGTGAAGCCTGGCGAGGGCCTGCTCGTCGCGGGAGGGGCACGCGTCCCCATAAAGGACGACTTCCCCAAGGGCGCGCTCTACGACCTGTTCAACACCAAGCCGGACGAGGTCGCCGAGGCCAAGCGTGCCGCCGCCTCGTCCGCGGGGAGGCGCGCGAGGTGAGCGGGACGGCGGAGGACGGGCCGCGCACGCGCCCCAAGGCGTCGGAGGTCGCGTTCGAGGGGAGCACCGACGCGGTCACGTCCGGCATCGTCCGCGACGCCGACGAGCGCACAGGCGCCATGTCCCGACATGCCCATGGCGGGCGTGGCGCCACGGCGACCAGGGGCGCCAGGGCGCTCGGTGCCGCACGCGACCTCGCAGGAGGGGCGACCGCCGCCGACCCCGACTCCGACGACGGCCGCGAGGCCTCCGAGGACGCCATCGAGGGGACGGGGCGGACGGCGTCGAGGGCCGCGCGGGCCCGGCGCGACGCATCACTGAGGAGGGACGGGCGCGAGCAGGCCACGGCCGGCAAGGGCGCCGAGGGGCAGGCGGGGACGGGTGCCGGCGGTCCCGGGAGCGCCGACGCCCCCAGGACCGGGGGCCCTGCACTGCGCTCCGGTGAGGCGCGGGCCGGCGCCACCAGGGGAGCGGGAGGGAGGTCGCGCACGTCCGTCCTGCGCGCGACCCGCGCCAGGCATGCGGGGCATGCGACGAGAGCACGGGGAGCATCGCGTGCCCTCGCGTCGCGGAGGGCGGCGAGTGCCGCAGCCGCCTCACGGGCGCAGGCAGCGGCCACCGGCGCGGCGGCCAAGGCGGGCGGCACCGCGGTCGCCGCGGCGGCACCGGCAGCGGCCGTCCCGGTCGCCGGCGTGCTCGCCGGCATCCTCGCGTTCGTGCTCGCCTCGGTGGTCGTCTCCCAGCTCCTGGGATCGGTCTTCGGGTTCTGGGAGAACGAGGAGTCCAAGCGGTCGGTCGCGGGACTGCCTCCCTACATCACCTACTCGATGGTGGAGGAGGCCCTGCGCTGCCAGGAGGAGTACGGGCACCCGGCGGGCTGCACCATCGCCCAGATCATCCTCGAGTCCGGGGTGGGCGACCACCTCTCGGGGCTCGCCACGCGGGACAACAACCTCTTCGGCATCAAGTGGGCCTCGAGCTTCGCCTCGTGCCCGGAGGTCACCGGCAAGGAGTCCTGGCAGACGGGCGAGGAATACGACGGGCAGTCGGTGACCATCACCGACGCCTTCACGTGCTTCGCGTCGTACGAGGACTGCATCAGGTTCCGCTCGCGGGTGCTGCTGCAGAACAGCCGCTACGCCGACAACGCGCTCATCCGGCAGGCGATCTCCGAGCACAGCTCCGACCTCATGGCGGAGGGGCTCAAGGACGCCGGCTACGCGACGTCCTCCTCCTACGTCGACTCGCTCAAGTCGGTCATGGACACCTACGGGCTCAGGCGCTTCGACGCGATGACCGTGGCCGACCTCGCCTCATCCACGTCCGCGGACGGGGGCACGGTGGTCGCGGCGGCCATGACCCAGCTCGGCACGCCGTACGTCTGGGGAGGGACGACGCCCTACGTCGGCCTCGACTGCTCGGGACTCACGCAGTGGTGCTACGCGCAAGCCGGCATCTCGATACCGAGGAACAGCGAGGACCAGCATGCCGCGGGGACGTCGGTCCCGCTCTCGGAGGCACGTGCCGGCGACATCCTCTGGAAGCCCGGCCACGTCGCCATCTACCTCGGCGGCAACTCGTACATACATGCACCGAAGCCCGGCGACCACGTGCGCGTGGCCGAGGGGATCAGCTACTTCACCTGCGCCGTCAGGTTCTAGACGAAGGAGACCACATGGAACGGAAGAACAAGGTCATGGCCGTCGCGGCGGCAGGCGCCGTCGCGGTCCTCGTGCTCGCGAGCGTCGCGAGGTGCTCGGCGACGGGGCGGGCGGACGCGGCGGCAGCCACCGAGGCGGCCACGGGCGAGGCCGCCCAGCCCACGGCCGCCACCACCACCGAGACGCCCACGGCGACCGAGAGGCTGGCATCGCGCGAGTGGATGTCGCCGGACGACGCCGGCAGACGCATGACGCTCTCGGACGGCAGGCTGGTGGAGACGGACGGGACCAACACCTACACGTGCTCCTACGAGGTCGTCTCGGACGGCACGGGCGGATGCGAGCTCGACGTGCTCAGGGCCGACGGGAGCAGGGTCACCGCCGTCGTCACCGTCACGGGGTCGGGCGACGGCATGCGCGCGTCCTCGGACGCCTTCCAGGTGTCCCGGTCCTGGGTCCCCGCCCCCGAGGACGGCGGCACGGTGACGGTCACGGGCGTCGACAGGGCGTACCTCGACCTGGTCGGGGGAGACGGGCCCGGGCTCGAGGCCGCCGTGGCCTCCTGGTGCTCGGCCCACGCGCTCGCGGCCAGCGAGGCCACGTTCGACGGGGAGGTCTACCTCGACACGAAGGCAGGCGACGTGACGGCGACGCTCACGTGCGACGACCCGGGCAGGACCATCCTGTCGGTCACCTGGTCCGACGGTGCGTTCTCGGTGGCAGGCTAGCCATGGGGGCCATGACCGCACGTGCGACCCGCATGAGGGTCGCGCTCACCGCGACGCTCACGTTCGCCGTCCTCGCGTGCCTCCTCGCGCCGACCCCCGCCTGGGCGTCGATCGCGGACGACATCAACTCGTGGATGTGCGGGGTCCTGCGCGACACCTGCAACTGGATATTCGGGGCCCAGGCCGACGTGCTGGGGTCGATCGGGGTGGACGGGGTGCTCTCGAAGCCCTTCGACCAGATGCTCGGCACGGCCGGCGGGACCACGCTCCACGACATGGCCCACGGCGTGTGGGAGACGGCGGTCCTGCCGATCGGCTGCGGGGTCCTGTCACTGGTCTTCACCATCCAACTCATCCACGTGTCCCAGCGCATGGACGGCAACGCGAGCATGCCAGGGGTGCGCGAGGTCGTGTTCCTGCTCGTGTTCTTCGCCGTCTTCCTCTTCCTGGTGCAGCACTCCTTCGACCTCATGGGTGCGCTCTACGAGGTCGTGCGGCTCGCAATCACCAGGACCACGTCGCTGTTCGGGGCGGGCGGCGCCATGGACCTCGACGCGGTGAGCATCGTCACAACGGAGGACGACGTCGCGGCCCTCCTCGCGATGATCGTGGTCGCGCTGGTGAGCTGGCTGGTGGTGCTCGTCGCCTACGTGGTCGCGCTCGTGGTCACGTGGGCGCGGGCGATCCAGCTCTACCTCATGGCGGCCCTGAGCCCGATCCCGCTCTCGCTCATCTCGCTCGAGGAGACCCGGCAGATGGGCGTGGGCTACCTCAAGCACTTCGCCGCCGTGTGCCTCGCGGGCCTGATCGTGGTCGTCCTGCTCATCTCGTTCCCCGTGGTGCTCGGCGGCCTCAACGCCGCGAGCGCCGGCACCGGGACGGCCGTGGACTCGGTCGTGGGCGGCCTCAGCTACGCACTGCAGTACCTCGCCATGTGCATCCTGCTCATCCTCTCGCTCGTCAAGAGCGGGGCATGGGCCAGGGACGTGCTCGGCGGCTAGACATACCTGCCGACAAGGGCCCCGCCGGGGCCCCGGAGAAGAAGGGAGCAAGACAGATGGCAGAAGGGGAGAGGGAGAAGGTCTACCTGACCTTCCACAGGAGCTTCGTGAGGGAGCACATAGGCTACACGGACGCCCTCACGGGCGAGGAGCGCACGTTCAACGTGGTGACGGTCCCACCGGGCACCGTCATCGACGGGAGGGACATGGGCGGCTGGGAGTTCAGCCCCCTGTTCGTGAACCCCTCGCGCTACAAGGGCGAGGACTTCCGGGACGTGCCCCTGCTCGCGGACCGGGAGGTGTGGCTCCGTCGAGACGTCCTAGACGCAGACGGCAACCCCATGCCCGACGGCAACGGCAGGAACGAGCGGGAGACCGTCAAGGTCATGCCGTCCGCCATCAGGCAGGCGATGGCGGAGGAGCGGGCCGCATGGGCCAGGGAGCACGCGACGGACAGGACGCTGGGCGAGAGGGCCCAGGAGGCACGGTCGGCATCCGACGTGATGGCGGGCACGCAGGTGCCCGCCGGGACACAGGAGAGGTAGGGAGCATGTCATCAAAGGGAAGAGGGGCGGCCGAGGCCGTCCGCAGGCACGTGAGAGGGGCGTTGCGCGGCGGCACCGCGGCACGGGTGGCCGTCGTCATGGCGGCCGTCGCATGCCTGGTGGGGCAGACCCTGGGCGTCTCGGGGGCCACGCCCGCGCTCGCGCAGGGAGAGCAGGCGTCCTACTACAACGACCACGGGGGAGACGTGGGGCCGTACGAGGCATCGAGCTTCGGCTGCTACCAGAGGACGGACGACGGGTCCGACTCCGGGGTGGCCTACTGCATGGACGGCGAGAAGCACGGGCCAAACGCCGAGGTCACATACACGAGCGAGGGCGGCTCGGACACCGTGCTCAGCTACCTCGTCGCCTATGGCTACCCCAACGGGACGACGATCTGCGGCCGCACGCTCAGCGCCGGCGAGGCGAGGTCCGTGACGCAGATCGCGATCTGGTACCACCGTGGCTACGACCTCACGGCCCAGGGGCTCTCCGGGGAGAGGCTCGACCTCGCGCAGCTGGGGATACGGTTCTGCCAGGAGGCCGAGGCCTACGAGGCCTCCGGCGGGGCCAACCTCGGGTGCGGCACGGTCTGGTACGCCAACGACTCGAGCCAGCGCATGCTCCTCACCTCCGAGGCCAAGGGTGGCGTGGAGCTCACCAAGTCCTCGGCCAACCACGAGGTGACGGACGCCAACGGGAGCTACTCGCTGGCTGGTGCGGTCTACACCGTCTACTCGGACGCGGCATGCACCAAGGCGGTCGCGACCATCACCACCGACGCGGCCGGGAGGGGGTCGGCCTCCGGGCTCGTCCAGGGGAGCTACTGGGCGAAGGAGACCACGCCAGCGAGCAACTACGCGCTCTCGGGCGACGTCATAGCCTTCAAGGTGGCCGGCGGCCAGGTCACCCAGGTCGCCGCCGAGGACGCGCCCCAGGTGAACGACCTCGGGACCGTCCTCGCCAAGCTCGACGCCGAGACCGGCAGGGCCTCCGCGCTCGGTGCCGGCACGCTGGGCGGCGCCACCTTCGAGGTCGGCTACTACGACGGCCAGTACGACGCAGAGAGCCTCCCGCCCAAGGCGACGCGCACCTGGACCGTGACCACCGAGACGGACGGCACGGCCGACCTCTCGTCCGCCAAGGGCGACGCGCTCTACCACGACGCGGCCGGCAGGGCCTGCGTCCCCGTGGGCACCGTCACCGTCCGCGAGACGGCGGCACCCGAGGGCTACCTCGCCACCGGCGGGACGCAGGTCGCGCACGTGACCTCGTCTGGCACCGCCGAGCTCGTCTCGGCCTACGTCGCGCCGAAGGTCCCGGAGCAGGTCAAGCGCGGCGACCTGTCGCTCGTCAAGGTCCGCGAGGGCAGCATGGCCCGCCTTGCCGGCGTGCCGTTCCTCATCACGTCCAAGAGCACCGGCGAGGCCCACGTGGTCGTGACCGACGCCAACGGCGAGGCCAGCACCTCGTCGTCCTGGAACGCCCACACCTCGGGCACCAACTCGAACGACGACGCGACCACAGGTGCCGCCACCTCCGCCGCGGCGGGGGTGTGGTTCTCGGGGAGCACCTCGCAGGCCACCGCGGCGGACGACTCCAAGGGGGCGCTGCCCTACGACACCTACTCCGTGACCGAGCTCCGCTGCGAGGCGAACGAGGGGCTCGACCTCGTGAGCTTCGACGTCACGGTCACCCGTGACGCCACGTGCGTCAACGGCGGCACCGTCGACGACCAGGAGGGCCCGGCCATCGCCACCACCCTCACGGGGGAGGGTGGCGAGCACATGGCCCAGGCCGACGCCACGGCCACGCTCACCGACACGGTCGAGTACGAGAACCTCACGGTCGGCAGGGAGTACGAGCTAACGGGAACCCTCATGGACCGCTCCACGGGCAAGGCCGTGACCGACGCGGATGGCGACGCCGTCACGGCGACCACCACGTTCACCCCGCGGCTCTCCACGGGCACGACGACCGTCACCTTCGAGCTCGACACGTCGGCACTCGCCGGCCGCTCGGTCGTCGCGTTCGAGAGCCTGACCCTCGACGGGAAGGTCGTGGCCACCCACGCCGACATCGACGACGACTGGCAGACCGTGGACATCCCGAAGGTCGGGACCACGGCCACGGACGCCGAGGACGGCGCCCACGACGCCTGTGCCGACGGGGACGTCACCCTCGAGGACGTCGTGGCCTACGAGAACCTCGTCCCGGGCAAGGAGTACCAGATCACCGGCACCCTCATGGACAAGGGGACCGGCGAGGAGGTCACGGGTCCCGACGGCGAGCCCGTCACCTCGACCACCACGTTCACGCCCGAGGCGCCGTCCGGCAGCGAGACCGTGACCTTCAGGTTCGACCCGAGCCTCATGGCCGGCCGAACGGTGGTCGCCTTCGAGGAGCTCACGCACGAGGGCCGCACGTACGCGGTCCACGCCGACATCGACGACGAGGGGCAGAGCGTGACGTTCCCCAAGGTGTCGACCACCGCGACCGACGCGGCCGACGGCGACAAGCTCGTCGACGCCACCGAGGGTGGCGAGGTCGTCGACGTGGTCTCCTACGAGGGCGTCACGCCCGGCAAGGCCTACGTCGTGTCCGGCACCCTGGTCGACTCCGGGACGGGCGACGTGCTCTCCACCGGCACCACGGAGCTCGTCCCCGACGGGGAGTCGGGCACCTGCGAGGTCAGGTTCGAGGTGGATGCGACCGGCATGGAGGGCCGCTCCCTCGTCTGCACCGAGGAGCTGAGCCGCGGCGGCAAGGTCGTGGCCACGCACGCGGACCTCTCCGACGAGGGGCAGACCGTGGGCGTGCCCGCCATCGGCACGACGGCCACCGACGCGGCCGACGGCGACCACGAGGCCGAGGCCTCCGCCGAGGTCACCATCGTCGACACGGTCGAGTACTCGGGGCTCGTCCCCGGGCGCGAGTACGAGGTCACGGGGACGCTCGTGGACAAGGGGACGGGCGGTGACGTGACAGGTGCTGACGGCGGCAAGGTCACCTCGTCGGCGACGTTCACGCCGGAGGCCACCGAGGGCACCGTGGACGTCACCTTCACCTTCGACGGCACGTCCCTGGCCGGCCACGACGTGGTCGCCTTCGAGACCGTCACGCACGAGGGCCGCGTGGTGGCCACGCATGCGGACCTGTCCGACGAGGGACAGACCGTGGGCATCGTCGAGGTGCCGGTCGTCCCAACGGAGGGCCTCCCCAAGACCGGCGACGAGGGGCTCCCGCTCGTCCCGGCCGCCGCGCTGGCGCCCTGCGCGGTCGGTGCCGTCGCGGGCTCGTGGGCCCTCCGACGTCACGTGGCCCGCGACAGGGGAGGTGAGGGGGATGAGTAACCCCTACGCCACGCTCGCCTGGTTCTTCGGCGGGCAGTTCGTGGCCTGCGTATGGATCTTCACGTACGCATGTTGCAGGGCGTCCGCGATCGCGGACGGCCCTGGCAGGGAGTGACGACAGGAGGGGGCGGGCACAATCGCCCGCCCCCTCCGCTTATCGGGCGGTTGACCGAGGGAGGATGGCATGGCGAAGGGCAGGGGAGGGGCGAACGACGCGATCGCGGAGGGCCGTGCGGAGGTCGTCTCGCAGATAGCGGAGGCCATGGAGAGGGACGGGCTCGCGTGGGCGGCCGAGTGGAAGGGATGCTGGTCGCCGACGAACCCCACGACTGGGAGGGCCTATCGCGGCCTCAACAGGGTCTCCCTCGCTGCGGCGATGCACCACGGAGGCTTCGAGGATCCGCGCTGGTGCACGTTCAACCAGATACGGGGCGCCGGGTGGCACGTGGAGCGTGGCGCCAAGGCCACGGGCTCAGTGGAGTTCTGGAGCTGGTACGTGCCGACCAAGCGCTTCGGCGGGACGCGTGTCGTGACGCTCCAGAGGGCCGAGCAGCTCGTGCGGGACGGCAGGCTCCCAGAGGAGGCCCTCGGCGGCGCGTTCCTGAGTGGCAGGCTACACCACGTGTTCAACGGATCGCAGATCGTGGGGATAGGGCCCTTCGACGTGAGCGCCCATGCATCTGCGTCTTCCGAGGTCGAGCGTATAGCCGACGAGTTCATAGCGTCATCACGGTGTCCCGTGGCAGAGGTCGCGGGGGACAGGGCCTTCTACCGCCCCTCCGAGGACAGGATCTACCTGCCGAGGCGTGCGCAGTTCACGACCATGGACGGCTTCGCGAGGACGGCGCTCCACGAGATGTGCCACTCGACGGCACGTGAGGTGGGCCGTGAGGTCGAGCGGGGGCGGGAGGGATATGCGCGCGAGGAGCTCGTGGCCGAGCTGGGGAGCGTGTTCGCCGCAGCGGACGCCGGGCTCGACATGGGGGCCTTCGCCAACGCCGACATGGGGCAGACGTTCCTCGAGAACCATGCCGCCTACCTCAGGAGCTGGCTCGGTGCGATAAAGGACGACCCAGAGGCGCTCGCGAGGGCGGCGACGGCCGCGAGCAAGGCCGCGAGCTACGTCGGGGATAGGAGGGAGGGTCTGCTCGAGGAGCGCACGAGGGCCATCGCCCTGGATGCCAGGCAGGCCGTGCCAACCGATGTGAGGTCGCTCTCCGAGCGCGCCGGGACCGCGCGGGCTGCGGGCGGGCCCGTCCATGCGGGACCGTGCCGCGCCATGGGGGAGCCAGGGCCGCTTGAGCCTTGACATCGACAGCGCGGCATCCCCGCCACGTCGATGCGGCGTTTCTCTAACATGCAGGTGGACTAGCCAACAGGAGCCCCTCTGAAGGCTGGCTGCACTCTCGCTGAGCCAGGTGCCCACGGTTTCGGGCCCGCTCACATGACGAAGCGGAACACCATCCGGAACAGCCAACGTATGAGCCTCATCATGACCAGGATCACCCCGAGAAGCACTCTCCCCAGAGTCCCCAACACCCTTCGCATCGTCTCCTCCGTCTCCGGCCCTAGGACGGCTCAGATGATAGCGACGAGGTCGGACAGGTACTCGTAGCTCGACCGCGTCATGCCGAGCATGGCGCAGAGCTCCGTCTCGCCGTCCCGTGTGCCCAGGAGCTCCGGGTGCGCCTGACAGGCGAGATCGTGGAGCCAAGTCGCGAGCTGTGCGAGCGAGCCCCCGCCTGGGTGCCATGTCGCCCCAAGCTCTCGCAGGCGCTCCACGTCGGCGAGGTCGGGGCCGATGCGGAGCCACCTCGTGATCCCATCGATGGCCACGGAGAGCACCAGCGGGGCCTCCTCGTGCGAGATGAGCAGGAACGACCAGCCCCTGCGTCTCCTCGCGGTTGCACCGGTTTCCACGTCTCGGACGTCATAGCAGTCGGCGCAGAGGACCATGGAGCCGTCCTCGCGGAACGCGAGGGTGAAGTCGGCGAGCATGCTCTTCGCGGCAAAGGGCTCGGGCCTCGTGAACCTGTCGGTATCGAGGGACTCGAGCCTGCCGTCATCGTAGGAGACGTCGATCCTCATCGTTCCTGGCCCCTCTCCTCGCGCTGCGGCTGCCGTGCAGGTGCGTTGCCCTTCATGCTCGTCGGTCCTAGCCCGCGGATGGTGTCGATCGTGCTACTGGTGCTTTCGCCGGGTGTCTTGCCAGGGCTGTCGTCATGCTCGGGGAGGATGCCATTCCTACTCGCGTAGGCGCGTGCCCGCGTGATCCTGCGCACGGCTCCCTCGTCGTTCCTCGACCTGGCCCTTGTCGCTCCGGCGTCGAGCTGTTCTAGGGACGTCGCATGGTTCTCCCGGGCTGTGCCCACGGTTTCGGCGAGGCGACGGAGCTCCGCCAGGTCCCGTACCTCCATGGCGTCTCGGGCGATCGCTTCGATGCGTCCCCGGGAGCCCTCGGGGGTCTTCGCCCTGCGAGGACTCGACAGCTCGCGGGTCACGTTCGGCCTCTGGTAGTCGGTGCCGAGCCGCGTGCCGGTGACGCATCGGGACGGCTGGGCGGAGAGCGCGAACTTCCAGTCCCCGTTCCTGGTGTCCTCGACCGTGATGCCCATCGTGGAGAGGACGTCCCTGAGGTCGTCCGCATCTCGTGCGACGCCCCTTGCGATGTCGACTCGGGCCCGGATGTCGGTAACCCAGGAGTAGCCGTCTCTCTCTGCAATCTCGGACTCCTCGCGCCCGACGTGGACCCTCTGGTAGTCCGTCCGCGCCCCAGTCTCGCGCGTGTCGCGATGGTCCGGGTCGAGCCTTCCCTCGAAGTGAGAGAGACCCATCTCTTGCGAGATCGCCTGGAGTCGTCCGTTGAGCGCCCCTGGGTCTGGGTCCTGCAGGCGCCGGCCCGTCCTCACGTTGGTGTTGTTCACGATCACATGGGCGTGGGGGACGTGGTTCTCGTTGTCGTCGTGGTAGACGATGGCGACCTGGAAGTCGAGGAAGGAATCCCTCGCCCAGGATGTCGCCATCACCCTGAGCCGAGCGAGCGTGACGGCGTCGGCTGGGTCGGGGGAGAGGACGTAGTGCTTGTAGGTGCGAGCCTGTCGCCCTCGCCACGGCGAGTTGTTTCCCTCCGCGGCACGCCGGTCGTCCATGGCCTCGTCCCAGGCATAGTCCTCGTACACGGGGAGCCCGTCCTCGTCCTCTCCGATGACAGGGGCGTCGAGTTCGAGGTAGTCATGCGCCAAGGCTCGACCGTCCCGTTCGAAGTAGCGTCTTGCGCCTGCGAGGCCGGTGTGACCCGATATGGGCTTCACGTACGTCATCGTACGCTCACCAGACGAAGAAGCTGGGTCGGTCCGACATCGCAGAGACGTCCTCGCGGAGGCAGCCGAGCGAGTCCTTGACGAAGGACATGTCCGCATGGACGAGCGAGAGCACCTCCGCGACGTCCTCGGGGTCCGCATCGCCCTCTCGAACACCCTTGGCCATGGTGTTGAGGGCTCGCACGGACTGGTTGTAGAGCGTGCCTATGGCATGGAGGTTGTAGGAGACCTCGTGGGAGGTTGCGTAGTCGAACACGATCGGCGCGCCGGAGAGAAGATGGGTGCATGGCAGCTGCACGTAGTGGGCGAAGAGGCGGACGAGGTCGGTCTTGTTGACGCCATATGCCTCTGCGGCCTTCGCAAGGGCGTCGTCCTCCTCTACCGAGAGCCGCAGCCACAGGCGTCTTGGCCTCGTCTCGTTGCCAACCATTCGGATCACCCCAGGGGCGCGGGGGCTCCCCCGCAACGCTTCGCATGGAGCCGACACGCGCGACCGCGAGACGCCTCCCCGACAGACGACAGTCTGAGGGGAGCGCGGCGCGGCCGTGGCGCTGTTGGCGAGAATGGCGAACGAGTCCTATTCCGCACACTTGTGTGCACGGAATAGGCTACTTGCTGACTGGGCGCGTAGAATGAGGCAGCTACAAATTGTCAATACAGGATTGCAAAGAAACTTCGAATTGAACGGCGGTATGATGGATTCAACTCAATCTAATCTCGGCCAAGCGGTGTTTGATATCGCGCAGGCCGCCAATAACTCAGCAAATGAGGAACAGCTAAAAGTCGCTATTGAGGGAGTTCTTCGTACCCTTTGTGTGTCTCACGACGTGTTCTGGAATCCGTATACTCTTGAAAAGAGCTTTCTCGGAGGAAGAAAACGACTCGACGTGGTTCATGGTGCAGTCGTAATCGAGTACGAGCCCCCTCGGTCGTTCAATGCCAAGATTAATGCTCAACTACGCCATGCAAGGAAACAGGTCGAAGAGTATTCGGTTTTACTTTCATCTGAAGAGGGACGTGCAATTGAGGAATATACCCTAATTGTATTCGACGGCGTAACAATTGATTATGGAAAATGGACTCAAGGCAGTGTCGTCTGGGAGACACAGAAGCCATTCGATAAGGAAGACTTGGTCCGAGTACTGAGGAGCATCGAGGAAAACGGTAATCCTCTTGTAAGTCCTGCGCTGCTAACACAAATCGTTGGTCCAGACACGAAAGTCGGAAGAGCGCTGCTTCCCGCCCTTTATAAGCTGGTTGTTGCTGCGTGCGATTCAAAAGAGACTACAAGAACGAAACTCATTTTTACTGAGTGGGAGAGGCTCTTTGGTGAAGTCGACGGTGATGCAACCTCACGCCTTGATGACTATCTGAGACAGATTAGCAAAGAGCATAGTGTCGAGTATTCTCACAATCCGCAAGCGTACGTGTTCGCTTTGAACACGTATATTGCCATTGTGGCGAAGCTCGTATCAGCGTTCACTCTTCAAGTGAGTCGGGAGTTCATTCAAAACCAGTCGCTTCCTACGCTCGATTTCTTCGAGTTGGTTGAGAGAGGAGATTTCTTTGCTGACTCAGGAATCAAGAACATGCTATCTGTTGACTTCTTTTCATGGTATGTCTCCGAAGAGGGATCAGACCAATTAGTAGAAGGACTCTCTCTGCTTCTGAATGAGCTCAGGCTCGTAAACTTCGACATCACCCGGAAGAGTCCCTCCTCGGTTCGCGATTTGTTTAAGGGCCTCTATATGGGCTTTACTCCATCTGCATTGCGGCATGCGCTTGGAGAGTATTACACCCCGGATTGGCTTGCCGATCATGTGGTGAACTGTTCTGGGTGGAAGACCGAAGAGTCATTCCTTGACCCAACTTGTGGATCCGGCACTTTCGTTCTAGAAGCGTTAAAGAGACGCATTGAGAAAGCAAGTCCCGAGGATACAGCAGAGAAGCTGCTGGATGGCCTTTTTGGATTTGACCTAAACCCCCTAGCCGTTCTTACGACAAGAGCATCGATTGTGGTGTTCTTATCAGATAGATTTGATGCTGCGCATCCAGTTCTTCTCCCCATCTATCTTGCTGATGCAATCAATACCGCAGATCCAATTATGGGCACCTTTCGGCATTCGTTTCTCACTGAGCGGGGCGAGAGATCCTTTCTAATACCTGAGGCCCTGGCGCGCGATGATGAGTTTTATGATGTCATGAACTCTTTGAAGAATCTAATAGATGGTGATGCTTCATCCGATAAGTGTCTGAAGTCGCTAACGCGGTTTATCAGTGTACGAAACCTCTCCTCACTGGACAGCGCTCATCTTGCTGAGACGGTTGGCAGCCTGGTGTCCCTTCATAAAGACCACTGGAATGGAATATGGTGCTCGATCCTCTTCGATCGAATTGCTGCCGGTTGTGTACATGATATTGATGCCGTTGTCGGTAATCCTCCATGGGTGAAATGGAGCAATTTGCCTCGCGCGTATGCTGAATTCATCAAGCCAATATGTAACGACATGGAGATATTTAGCGAGGACACTTGGGTCGGTGGTATTCAATCTGATATTTCGACGGTAGTGTTCTACAAGGATTTTGGGCGGTTCGTAAAGCGCGGCGGGACACTCGCATTTCTAATTACTGGGTCAGTTTTCAAAAACGAGTCGAGTCAAGGGTTTCGTAGATGGACCCTGGTTCATCAGGATGACTCAGGAGAGATTGTTAAAGAGCCGTTTTCGGTCTCTTTTGTCGAGGACTATCAAGCAGTGAAACCATTCGATGGCGTTGCAGCAAATTGGCCTACGCTAATTGTGGCTAGGAGAGACGGGTCTTCTACGGGTTATCCGGTGCCGTATCGGCGTTGGGCCCCTGGTATAGCATCCTCCAAGCACTACTCAGATGATGCTGAGTTTTCCGAGTCTTGTGAAAGGGAGGACCTAGTTGCTATTCCTGTGCCAGGAACTGATGCGGGGCCATGGCTTGATGGCTGCCCTGCAGATATACAGATTTGGAATCAGTTGTTTACGAGGCACGGCGAGTCTTCTGAATATGCGGCTCGCAAGGGGATTACAACAGATGCCAACGGAATCTACTTTGTGGACACCTCGGAGGCACATGGTTGCTCTGGGATGGTTAGGGTTGCCAATAACCCAGATAACGGTAGAAGAAGGGATATACGGCGTCTGGCCACAGAAATAGAAACGGACTGTGTCTATCCCTTGCTAAAGGGACGGGGCATCAGCAGGTTTAACGCATCGGTTGGACAGCACTCCGGAGTGATAGTCCCGCAGACCGGCATGAGCGGTGACGAAGATTTGCCAGTGAATTGTCCAAGTACGTTTGGGTTTCTCAGCCAGTTTAAGAAGGTACTTATTCAGCGTTCAAGCTATCGTCGGTTCCAACAGGGGAAACCGTATTGGTCGGTTTGGTCAACTGGACCCTATACGTTCTCTCCATATAAGGTTGTGTGGAAAGAGATGAGTGGCAGGAATTTTGTTGCTGCATATGTTGGGTCTGTCGCCATCAACGGCATGGACAAAAGAGTTGTGGTACCTGATCATAAAGTCTATTTTGTGCCCGTGGAAACTCTTGAAGAGGCCGCCTATCTATGCGGATTCTTGAATGCTCCGATTGTCTCCCGGGCAATCTCGTCCTACGCGCCAGCCCTTAGTCTTGGCACTAGTGTGACGGAGTATCTTGCCATTCCCCCTTTTAATAAGGATTGCAGGGAGATGAGGGAGTTGTCAGACCTAGCGATTGCTATTACTGAGGGAGATACTTCCTATGATGATGAGGGGGATAGCCTGTCTCTGCTGGTTGATAGCCTCTTACATGAGGAATGAATCTAGCCACCTATGCCGATAGATGTGGGCTTTGACAGCTTCCCTCGTGTGTCGAGCGCTCCATGCGTGGAGGGGGTGGGGACGGCAGACGCGAGAGCCCAACTGAGGCCTCATTATCCAAATTCCTGTGCAGATCGGTCTTGGCAAAGTCGTACCACGCGTCCGACTGCTACCGGGAATGTTGTCCATATTGGAAGAACGGAGATGGTTATTATCGACTATTGGTGACCCATTGACCTGGTGATGATTCTCCTGAATTCGCAAGTAGTCTCGTACGCGGTGTTGTCTTAGGTACTTGCCCTCGGGAGTTCTTGGAACGGAATCGTCTTTTAGTGGAGGGGCAGGCGTGTATGAACTCACATCAGTAATAAGTGCCGCTCGCCCGATAGTACAATTAGCCGTGAATCAAAGTGCGCCCCTTTGTACATGCACCATTGAGTGCAAGAAGAGGCGGAATGCCATCGCATTCTGAGAGGCGTGGGGCAATGCCTGCTTCATCGTTTCCGAACGCCGGACATTGATATCGAGCATGACGTCACAGCCATGTATGGATAGGTTGGTGCTTCTTGCGACTTCATGAGTTAACCATACAGAACTACCGCGGTCTGAAGAACTGCCGCATCTTGTTAGGGGACGATTCTCCGCTCTCATGTCTGATTGGTCCAGGTGACTCCGGAAAGAGCACTGTCCTGTCTGCCGTGGAGTGGGCCTTTTGGCCGCGTTATAACCTGGGTGTCGGCGATGTCGACTTCTACAAATGCGATACGTCACAGCCAATTGTGATTGCAGCGTCGGTGAGCGGGTTTCCAGACGAGCTGTTGAAGGAGAGTAAGTTTGCGCTCTACCAGAGAGGTCTTCCACTTGATGGCGGAGGATTCGGCGAAGACGATGATCCCAAGGACGGGCGGCGCGTGCTAACCGTCAGACTTACCATTGGGAGTGATCTTGAGCCTTCGTGGGAAGTTATCAAGAACAATCGCGAGCCGAAACGAATCGGTGCTTCAGATAGGGCCATGATTCCCGTCTGCGTGGTTGGCAGCGGCGCTGGTAAAGACACGACATGGGGAAGGCATTCGCTACTCCAGAGATATGCGACATCAAATAGCGCAATGAAATCGACCTCTATCGAGGCACTCCGTCGACTCAGTACGCTGGAACTCTCGGATCTCGATGCGGCGACAGCCGAGCTGCCTAAACAGGTTGAATCGTTTGGCGTGAATGTCAGTGGCGATTCCTTTGTGAACCGGTTTCTGATGACTGGCGCTCAGCTCCCCTCGCAGGCAGGACTATTTGACGGTGATGCTCCTCTTGCGCTGCTTGGTACGGGATCAAGAAGGCTGTTCTCCATAGCCATGGGATTCCGCCTGTCCCAAAACGGTTCTCTAGTTCTAGTTGATGAGATTGAGAGCGGCCTTGAGCCCCATAGGCTATGCAACCTAATCCAGCTTCTAAGAGCTATGGGGTCTGACGTCCATTCGCACGTGATTTTCACGACTCACTCTCCCGTAGCACTTAGAGAGATGCAAAGCGATGAACTGTACGCGTTCCATTGCTTAGGCGGGATAGCCCAATCGCATCCGCTCGCTTCAGATGACAACGAAATCTCAAACGATGTTCAGGCTCAGCTGCGTAAATCAGCGGAGTCATTTCTCGCCAAACGTGTTGTGGTTTGCGAAGGAAGCACCGAAGTGGGGGTTCTTCGGGCGATTGACTGTAGCATTCGCGAGAAAGATGATTATGGAATCACCGCGGCCGGGGTCGCTCCATCGGACGCGGGAGGTGGAAAAAACATGTTCAAGTATGCCCGGCACTTTAAAGATGCTGGCTATGACGTGTGCATTTTTATGGACTCTGACAAACCCTACGAAGATGACAAGAAGGCAATGAGGGACAACGGCATTTCCGTGTTTGACTGTGACGAGGGGCTCTTTCTGGAGCAGCAGGTTTTCACAGATGTGGATTTCGAAGGGGTAAGGGAGCTCCTCTACTATGTTGAAAAGAAGATCGGAAAGCAGCGTGTCGGCGATCAGCTGAGATGCCAGGGATTGCACCTGGACGAGATCTTTGCTCCTGGCCAGGATGGTCTGACCCTGGTGCTTCGCCAGCGTCTTGGAAAGATTGCGGGCGAGAAGGGATGGTTCAAGTCCGTTACGGGCGGCGAGATACTCGGAACCATTGCTCTAAAACATCTTCGGGTCAACGAAGGTCCTGATGGCAATACGACCCTTGCCAATCACTTCGCCGGGATTTCGAGGTGGGCAATTGGGCAGGATTGAGCTGTTGTCTGATGCCGACATGTGCTTGCAGCGAGTTGCTGCTGTTGCGCCTGCGGGGTTTGGAAAGACTGAGCGCATAGCTGGGGCAGTGGCATCTCCCAATGCGAGGACCTTGATTCTGACTCACACGAACGCGGGTGTTCGTGCTCTGAGGCAACGCATCTACTCGAAGGAGGTCCCGGCGTTCTCGTATCGTGTTGCGACGATTGCCGGGTGGTGCGAGTCTTGGGTGTCCACATATCGTGCGACGACCGGATATTCCTCGTTTGCAGAGTTAAAGGGAGCGTCTCCCAGCGCCTACTATCCAAGGGTTTACGCTGCCATGAAGAAGCTTCTCGGGTGCGAATGGGTGGCAGACTCGTTAAAATCCTCCTACTCGAGAGTGCTTGTTGACGAGTACCAGGATTGCACCATGACACAGAATGAGCTCATTCTGTCGCTCTCCGAAACCATCCCCATTACTGTCTTCGGCGACCCAATGCAAGGTATCTTCTACTGGACGAAAGACGACCAGCTGGTGAACTGGGGATGCCTCAACATGCCCATACGGGATATGGGCGGGAAGCCGTGGCGTTGGATAAACTCTGGGCATGAGAGCTTAGGCAGATACGTTCAAGAGGTGAGAGAGATGCTCCTGCCTACTCTAGATGGGCGGGATGTTTCGTTGACGCTCAAGACAGATTGCTCCGATGTCCAGATTATTAGTAAAGATGAACTGCGTAAGTGGCAACCTGAGCGTAATGACGGGAGTGCTGTATTTCTTTCGACGATTAAGGGAGTACAGAACGGGTTCTCGAACCGTCACCATGGCTTCCAATCGAACGAGGCAGTGGATAATCCTGAGGCAAAGGAATTCTGTGAACGTGTAGACAGCGAGGTCGGCACCGATCTCGCTCTGGTGGTGCTCGGTTTTCTCGGCAGATGCTATACGCGAATGAACCAGCAGATGTCTTCGTATGTTCGCCACTTGAAAAACGGTGATTTCGACTTCAGGCGAATTAGCAAACATAGTGACGTCGGGAGGACCCTCACCGTCCTCGAGAGCCACTCTACTATTGAAGCGGTATGGAACATCATCTCTGCAGTAAATGAGTGCAAGGATTTCAGGCTTTATCGCGGTGTCTTGGTCTGGGAGGTCACCAAGGCCCTCGAGCTTGCTATGGAAAATCAGACCACTGCTCTTGAGGGGCTGGAGCTTTGCAGGAGCAGAGGAGTGTCTTTCAGGGATTACTGTCCGTTTCCCCGCTTGTCATCCAGAACTGTGCTCTCCAAGGGGTTGGAATACGATACCTCCATCGTGGATGTGTCGAGCATGCCAGACCCAAGAGATCTCTACGTTGCGATATCTCGCTGCAAAAAGAAGCTGGTTCTCGTTTCGGATTGTCAAACGCTGCAGCTCCGTGGAATCTAAGTGCGTCGACTCTCATACTCCCGAGACGGATGGTCTCGCATTTTCCCTCACGCGCGTTAGGTGTTCCTGCGCGTGAGGGGAGCGGCCGCGGGAGGGCTTGGCTGCGGCCGTGGCGGTGGAAAAGGGGGTGCCGCCCACGTTCTCCGTGGACGGCACCTTTGCCACCGTGGGCGGTCAGTCCTTTGTCCTAGGGTCTCATTCCTCCCACGAGTAGGCACCGATGAGGTGACGTAGGCGGGCGCAGCGCTCTCCTACGATGGCGATGGATATGACGTCGACGCGTGCCTTCTTGCACTCTGGGTGCGCGAACAGGTAGCGCATGGCGAGCCTGCGGTATGACTCCTGTCCCTCGACGTCGACGGCGAGCTCCGGCATGTAGGACTCCTCACCCAGGCGCACGTGCGTCCTGACGTCCACGAGGACGACCTCCCCCTCGCTGTCGTCCGACGCCACGACGGGCACGCTGCCCTCCTCGCACGCGAAGCCGTCGTCGCCGACGACGTAGCCGCGCCTCTGGAGGTAGAGCCTGGTGAGCTTCTCTCCCTCGGACTCGACCTCGGTTGGCGTCATCTCGGCCACGGGCGTGGTCGCCTGCTCTTCCTGGTTGCCTGTTGCCTGCTGCTTGGTGCTCTCGTTGCTGCTCATGTTGGCTCCCTAGGACTTGGGGGGCCCTTTGCCCCCTCGATTAAGAGAGCAAGCAAGGTCCCTCCTCCCCGTCCGCGCGTCCTTGCGGGCGTGGCGCGGCGCGGACGGGGAGGAGGGACCGTCGGGGAGCGGGAAGAGGTGCTTGCTCCCCGTGCTAGCGTCTTAATCGAGGGGGCGAGACGTCGCGAGCGAAGCGAGCCCGCCCTAGGACCTGTCGTCTTGCTTGCGCTGGGCGGTTCATACGTATCTCCTGACGTAACACCTCGATATATGGTCTTTCCTTGGGTACGATATGAAGCGATAGTCCGACAACGGCGAAGGCGGCTGCCATGGAGTGGGTCTACCAAGATGTCGTTGTCGAGACGGTCGACTGGTTTGCGCGAAGGGCCATTCCCGATTCAGGTAACTGGCATGGTGAGAGCTACCGAATCCAGCAGGTAGCAATGATTGGCGGGAGCGCTTGGAGGGTCGAGATCGACATTCCTACCTCCGCTGAGGATGCTTGGCTGAGTTTCATCATCGAGGCCTCTGATGAGACTGGCGAGACGTCCGTTTCCGACATTGAGTGTGTGCGTGGAGGACGTGCTGAGCATTTCTACGAGACATATAGCTGGAATGACAACTCGGGGGAGTGGGCAGTAATTGATCTCTTGGATGGTGACTCCTCTCAATCTTGATTGTATGGTCTATCTGAGGTCCTTGCCTATATGCTGATGGGCCTACTGTTTTGAACGGTGCTTTCGATATGGGCCGTGAGCTGCCTGGCGATTTAGCGAGAGGGATAGTATGCCTGACGATATGGAAGAATCGCCTGTCTGTAGCGAGGTCGGCATGCCCGACTACTTGGGGGTCTTCACCACATCAATGAAGACCTACAGGCGGTTCTCCGAACACCTGCCGGTGAATGGCCATGTTGTCGATCTGGCTAATGGCGCGAAGAAGGCATCGGACGTTGTTGGCGAGACCAACGAATCAGACTACTTTGGTGTCATGATTCGTCTCATGCTCCAGAGGAAGTACTTCCAACGTGGCGGGGATCACAAGAAGCCCAATCCCCTGTTTATAAGAAACCTTGTCAAGACCGCGCAGGGCAGTTATCCAGATCAGTCTGACACGTGGCAGCACGTCCTAGAGAGACTCGATGATCTCAAAAAATGCGAGGTTCAAGTCTCTCTCCCGGATGGAACAGTTCAAGCTGGTTTCTTTGATAACGTCCAGGATGTTACATATGGAGCACTTCTTCATGCCGATCCAGACAAGCTCGAACGGGTTGCCCAGATTCCGGAGTCTATGCAGACCATATATGTCGGTGAATACGTTATGGCGCGGGAGAGAATACTGGTCGACTTTTCTGATGCCCTGCAGGCGTCGGGAGTGAAGACGCTTGATTCTCATAAGACCGAACGGAAGGCGTCGGTCTACATGGGACTTCAGGAGGGGTCTGTTGGGAGATCCATCTCTGGGTCGCCTTGTTGGTCAGGTCTTGTGGGTCGAGATATGGACGATGATGAAATTGCAGACACCGTTTTAAAGAGTGACAGCCTAGAAGACCTATATGTAATTCAAGTCTGCAGCCAGTTCGTTTCAGAGCTTCTTGAGGACCAACCTGACGTAACAAAGCTAAGCGCAATGGTTGCTCCATGGCTTAGAGAAGAGTGGGGGGACTTTTCGGAGGCAGCCCAAAAGGTTAAGAACGTTCGCAACATTGGGTTTTCACATACTGTCGATTATAGGGATGGTGGCATTGGAGCCGTCGTTAAGATGCTGCCTGATGTAGAAGCGGCGTTTTGTGTCGAGGGGCCTCAGCTAATCGAAGACGGTGAGGTCGGTTTAGTCAAAACCGGCCAGGGATGGAAAGTGATGCGCCTCTATCCCCCACAATATGGACAATGATCATAGGCTGTTCTGGTTCAATTTGTACGTTAAAGAATCAGGCGAATGCCTCATGCGATGCTATTTCGCCTTGGCTGTTTTGTTACTCCGGCCGTCCGTGCTTGGGAACAGTAGAACCGTGCCTCCCTTGTCGGGTTCCGGCCTCCTGCTCATGACATCGTCGATGGTCTTCGCCGCGGCCCTCTTGGAGGCCGGGTCTGCGCTCGCGTAGATGTCGAGCGTCATCGAGGCGTTGGCATGCCCCAGGATCGAGCTCACGGTCTTCACGTCCACGCCCTCGGCGATGGCGAAGGTGGCGAACGTGTGCCTGAGGTCGTGGAACGAGGGTACCCTGCCCTGCGTGCCCACGAGCCCCATCGAGCTCGCGAGCGCGTTCCACTGCTTCCAGACGGTGAAGACGCTCGCATATCCCCCGCGGACGTCGCCCAGCACGTAGAGCTGCGCCATGCGCTCGCGGGAGTCGTCGAGGTCGGCCTCGAGCCGCTCGGCCCTCATCTCGCGGTAGCGGTGTCGGAGCGGCCCCACGAGCGCCTCGGCCATGGGGACGTCGCGCCTGCCGCTCGCCGTCTTGGGCTCCTTCACGTAGGTCCTGCCGCCGTCGCGGGCGATGGCGCGCCTCACCCACACGGTCCTCGCGTCGAAGTCGACGTCGCCCCACCTGAGCGCGCAGATCTCGCCCTGCCTCATGCCGGTCATGAGGGCGATGGTGACGGCGAGGTTGAAGGGCGTGTCGGCCGCCGCCTCGAGGTAGGCGAGGAGCGTCCTCCTCTGGTCGTCCGGGAGCGCGTTCGGCATCGTGCGGGCGACCTTCGGCGCCCTCACGCGTGCGACGGGGTTGCGGTCGAGCAGGCCGTCCTCTATGGCCTCCTCGCACACGGTCTTGAGGAGGACGTGCGCCTTCCTCACGGTCTTGGGGGAGAGGCCGCGTTCGGGACCCATGAGGTCCGCCTCCCATGCCTGGACGTCCTCCGTCGTGAGGTCACGCATCGCTATGCCGCAGAGCCCCTCGTCGGCATAGCCTACGTCGCATCGGTAGCCGCGAATCGTGGTCCTCTCCACGGACCTGGACGTCTCGAGCGTGTCGACGTAGTGGCTCATGTAGTCGATGACGGTGATGTCCGGCCTCATCGACGTCCTCGGCTTGCGCCCTCCCGCACGCCTCTCGAGCGTCGCTCGCACCTCGGCGAGCTCCCGTTTGGCGTCGCGCATGTTGGACGCCTCGAGCGTGCGGCTCGTCTGGTGCCACCGCCCGTCGCCGTCCTTGTACTTGAAGATCCCGCGGTAGGGAGGGACGTCTCCCCGGACGAAGCAGTTCGTATATAACATTCATTCCACCTCTTATGCACCAAGGGGCCTTGGTGCGCGCGCACCAAATCCCGATTACCGTGCAGTCCTGTCTTGGCAAAGTTGTACCACGCTGTCCTGGTACCAGCGGCGACGTTGGCCGTATTGGCGAGCATGGCGAGAACGAACATCAAATATTATCGACTCATAACCCGGAGGTCGTTGGTTCAAATCCAGCCCCCGCGACCAAAAACATGCAGGTCATCGACGAGAGTCGGTGGCCTGTTTTTGTGTTGGTACTACGTTGGTACTGCTTTGGTACTACAGGCCATAGTGGTCGTACAACCCAGAATAAGTGCATAACCTGTGGCGCCGTGGTTCCCTTGGGACAGGGACGGATGGTCCCCCTCCCGCCGGGCCCACCATCCACGGACCGAGACACACGAACACGACGGTCCTCTCGAAGTGGGCACCAAGACGACGATGGGCATAGCGAGGCTGACCCGATTCCATTGGTGGGAGCATCTCCATGTGTCGGTTCCGGTCTTGCTGGTACCATTGACAAATGATGGGCCATGGGCAGATGGAGCAGTGCCCAGAAGATGATGCGAGGACATATGACACAGTGCCCGGTGACAGACAACGATGTCAGTAAGCTCTCTGCGGCAAAGGAGAACCATTACTATGACCGCAAGAGCGCGCGTATCAAGCCGGACCATCTGGCGCAGCACATCGTCGCCCTCGCCAACGCAGCAGGCGGGAAGCTTGCTATCGGGATCGAGGACGACGGCGAGGTAACGGGATTCAAGGCTGACGGCGCACAGACCATCGAGGGCTTCGAGCAATGTGCAATCATGGACTGTCTGCCTGCTCCGGACGTGACCTCTATCCGCATTCCCGTCATAAATTCAAGGGGTCAGGAGGATC